>JBDRYG010000016.1:0-27793 GCA_039803305.1 Caldifarciminota bacterium | reverse complement strand
ATAAAATAAAAGTTTTCTTTTTTCACAGATGCCACATAAAACTTTGTATACCAAAAAGTGCTACGCGCATCTTTCGGATCTCTCAGAAACACATCAAAATTCCAGCTGTTTCCCCAAATGAGATCTCGTTTTTTATCCTTAAAAACCTCAACTTGTAACTCAAGGGATGCCTTATAGGCGTCCTTATCTCTCTGAAAAATTAGTTCCTTCCTGTTAAAACTTGTAAAAATCACAAGTTGAACAGAATCCGCACTTTCATGAGGCAAAAAAAAGACCGAAAGTTCGCTCTTGCGGGACGCAAAGATTGAAAAAAGGGTTATTATTACAAGTCTAATCATTTTCTAACTTCTTTTTTAACTCATTAAGTTTTGACTTCCAATCGTCCTTTGGTAGGTAATCTGAATTATTCTGAGAATGTGGGCATTTTTCCAGGTTTAAGTCAACACCACATACAGGACACAATCCCTTGCAATCTTCCTTACATAGCGGTTTCATCGGAACCGAAAGGATAACACTATCCCTTACAAGAGGAAGGGTATCGATTTCTTGTGTTGGGGCAAAAATCGTAAATACATCCTCATCGTTTAAATATTTTTCTTCACTCTCTTCAGGTTCTTTCCCTGGCTGTACAAAATAAGTGTCTTCAGTATGAAACCTCGTTGTGAATTCTTCAAGACATCGGGAGCATGTCATTTTAACTGTAAAGTCAGCTATGATTGTTACCTTTACTTTATTCCCAGTTTTATTCACTACTATGTGGGAATCTACAGGACCGTCCAAATGAAAATCAAATGCACTTATATCAAGCTCTAACTCACTCAGCCTTTCAAAGTACTCAGTGTTACCATCCTTCAGATTCAAAATATCAATCTTCATTTTGAGGCACCTTTTACCACATTAAGGCATTTGGGACAAAGCCCTGGATGCTCCTGGTCTTTCCCAACATCTTCGTGCCATATCCAGCATCGTTCACATTTGTTTCCATGAGCGTGTACTATTTTTAAACTAAACCCATCAAATTCTTCATATACACCATCAGAATCCCCATCTTCAAAAGAAACCTGTGACACAATGAAAAGCTCTTCCAAGAAAGGCCTGTAAGTTTCCAATACCCTCTTAAAATTATCCTCCGCATCAAGAATTAACACCCTTGCCTCCAACCTATCACTTAAAATCTTGTAATCTTTTCTCGCTCGTTCAATAAGAAGTAAAACCTTTTCTCTAATTTTCATTAAATATTCAAAATCCCTTCTAATCACTTCGTTATCCCACAGTTCACTCCGGGCAGGCCACTCAGCAAGAAAAATACTTTCCTCTTTTTCACCGGGCAAATACTGCCATGCCTCTTCAGTAGTAAATGGAATAATCGGATGAAGAATCACTAAGAGCTCCCGTAATATATCATAAATTGCTGTTTGGGCAGATCTCCTGCCCAAAGACTCACGCCCCCAAGTATACAATCTGTCCTTTAAAACATCAAGGTAAAAAGCAGACAAATCCACGACCATAAAATTGAAGAGGGTATGATAAACTTTATAGAAATAATAATTCTCATAAGCGTCCTCAACTGTTGCTTTAACTTCATTCCATCTCCCGAGAATATACTTTTCAAGTGGAAACATATCCCCGTAGTCTACCCGCTTTGTCTCATCCCAGTCATAGAGATTTCCAAGCATAAATCTAATGGTATTCCTGATTTTTCTATAAGAATCAACAAGCCGAGTTAGAATTTCACTGCCAAGCCTAATATCGTCCGTATAATCACTGGAAGCAACCCAAAGCCTAAGAATGTCAGCACCGTATTTGGAGATAACCTCCTCGGGGAGAATAACATTCCCGAGGCTTTTATGCATAGCCTTACCCTCTTCATCAACAACCCATCCATGGGTGATAACTGCCTTGTAAGGCGCGCTACCCTTATAAGCAGTTCCGAGCATAAGTGAAGCATTGAACCAACCACGATGCTGATCGGATCCTTCCAAATAGACATCACAGGGCCAGGGAAGACCATACTTCTCGGAAACAACAATATAAGAAATCCCCGAATCAAACCAAACATCCAGAATGTTATCTTCTTTTTCAAATTCACTGCCACCACAATGAGGGCATTTAAACCCAGCTGGGAGAAAGTCCTTAATTTCCCTTTCTAACCAGGCATCCTGCTCACCCCTTTCTACAAAATTTGCAAGAGATTCTATGACCTCTGGTAGTAAGATACTTTCACCACACTGCTTGCACCTTGTGGAAGGTATAAACACTCCCCATGTCCTTTGACGGGATATAACCCAATCCGGCCTTTCTTTAACGGAAGCATAAATCCTAGACTCACCCTCCTCAGGATGCCACCTTACACTGGAAATCTCTTCCAGAGCTTTTCCTCTCAAACCATTGTGATCGACTCTTAAGAACCACTGGTGGGTAGCCCGGAAGATTAAGGGGCCTTTACACCTCCAACAATGGGGGTAACTATGGATAATTTTCGAGAGCTTCACAAATTTACCATTAGATTTTAAAACCTCAATTACCTTTTGAGAGGCTTCGGTCGTGTCAAGTCCCTCAAACAGCGGAACTTCATTAGTAAACCTGCCATTTTCGTCTACTGGTGAAAGAATTGGTAATTGGTACTCCCTTCCAACTTCGAAGTCCTCCTTTCCATGACCTGGGGCAATGTGTACAATTCCTGTTCCGTCCTCAGTGGTAACAAAAGTCCCATTAATCATAACCGAGATCCTGTCAAAAAATGGATGCTTAAATCTGAGTCCTTCAAGTTCCTTACCCTTGAGCACCTTTTCTATTTTATAATCATCACCAAGGATATCCCTGTTGGCTTCAAGCCTATCCTTAGCGAGAAGATATTTATTCTCTCCAGTGTTAACCACTACATATTCAAGATCCGGGTGAACTGCTAAGGCGACATTAGAAATAATAGTCCAGGGTGTAGTAGTCCACACAAGAGCATAAAACTCGGAATCAACAGGTTCAAACTTAAACCAAAGGGAAGGAGACTCCTTATCCTTATACTCTATTTCTGCCATAGCAAGGGTAGTTCTACAACGGGGGCACCAGTGTACAGGAAGGTATCCCCGGTAAATGTAGCCCCTTCTTACGAGCTCAGCGAGGACACGAAGTTCCTTCGCCTCATAATCGGGACTCATAGTTAAGTATGGCGTATCCCACTCACCCAGAACACCGAGTCTCTCAAACTCTTCACGCTGAATGCTTACCCATTTTTTGGCAAATTCTCTACACTCGTTGCGTAAATTTTTCTTTACATCCGAACTCTTTATTTTACTCGCATCATGAAGGAGCTCTTTATAATCAGGGTGTTTCTTTATCACTTCGAGTTCAATGGGCATCCCATGGTTATCCCAACCTGGGATGTAAGGGGCAAAAAAACCTTTAAGACTTTTATATTTAACAAGGATATCTTTCAGAACTTTATTTAGAGCAGTACCCAGGTGAATATGACCATTAGAATAAGGAGGCCCATCGTGAAGAATAAAAACCTTTCCCGAATTTTTACGTTTTTGCAAATTCTTTTCGTAAATTTTGTTTTCCTTCCACCATTTGATTCGCTGAGGTTCCCTTTGTGCAAGTTCAGCCTTCATGGAGAAATCTGTCACAGGTAAATTTACTGTATCTCTATAATCTTTCATATGACCTCCACTAAAAGTCAGGACTTAAGTATAATTCAGAACAATCGATAATTCAATACTAACCCGTTACTTACCTGACAAAAACCCCCTTATAAATCCCGGACTCTTTCCCATCTAATACTAATCTGACAAAGTATACGCCAGCTGGAAGACCTTTAAAATTAAACGACTTTTCACCACTACCGTCTATCATAGTGTTCTCGTTCTTAATTAATCTGCCCGCTGCGTCGTAGATAGAAACATTTATATGTACTTTTTGGGTTAACCCAGAGTACATAACGACAAAACTATTGTCTTTCCACATACCCCTGACGCTTTTATGCACATTCTCTAAAACGCTCAAAGGTGAAGAGGTTAAAACGGCAAAGTTTGGGAGATCCCTTACATAGGTAGCATAAGCAATATTTTGAGGCCACCAACCTATGATTTTGGCACCGTTGGTCACTTTTACGAAAATCCTGGGCTGGAAGTTTGAATATCCTCCAGGAATGTTTAAATGTGATGCAGTCCCACTCCCCGTTAAATCTATAGGAATTGCAACTTCAGCATATTTAACCCCTCCAACCAAGCTATATGCATGAGGAAAATTCAGCGTTTGACTGCTTCCTGTCCCCGTAGGAGTATAAGGCCTGAAGTATGTTAACCGGGGAGAACCATCCCTGAATGTTATTTCACCCTCGTTACTATTAGTAGAAGGAAACGCCCCATCACCATTGTCGTCAAAAACAAAAGTAATGAAATCGTTATTTGCCAAAGTTGAATCGGCATAAATCTTGAATCCTAAGAAAAGGGTATCATTCATTATGTGGGCCTTCATATATACACCTCTAATAGTTCTATTTAACTCCCCATTTATGGCAAGAAAGTTACTTATGTCATGCCAGTTAGCACCATAATATTCATAATCTCCAACAACCCCATCAACTATATGAGGTTCGTAATAGTTTCCACCTTCAACCCTGAGAACTTGATAACTCCTCTCTATAGATTTGGAATATAATCTCCCCCTTAGAGAGTCATCCCTATAAGAAAAGTCGGAATAATTGTTATAAAACACATAAGAGTAATCATGATCGTCTAAAACAGGCTGGAATGTGAAAGAAATTGTATCAGCAAATCCCGGGTCTACCACGATGTTAGATTGACTTGCAGAGTAAATCAAATCTCCTGACTCACTGTAAACTTTAAATTGAATTTCGGTATTGACCTGTGTAAAACCGTTATTAAAGAGCCTTACCACAAACTCGGTGTTTGCATTTAGTGTATCAGCTCTCGGCGTCGAGATAGAAGTCACTTTGAGGTTCGTATAGGGTGAAACTGTAAAATCAGCATACATAATGTCACCGGGATCAGAGATGTTTAAAACCCCTACATAAGTCGTTACCATGGGATTACCGTAGTCTTTAGAATCCGGAACTGAATAGTCGTGAAAGTCCCTATTATTGGTAGCTCCGGGCCAGGGGTCTCCTGCATCACCACGGTTTACCTTTCTTTCCAAATCCCATCTACCATCAGCCTGTTCAAGGGCCACTTTATAGTGATATAAATAGTTTTGCCCGGGGTACCACTCATTGTTGTTATTAGGTCTTGCATCATCAACATGAAATATAAGGAGCCCCTCGCCTGGTAATGCCCTGTCAAATTTTTTAAGGCGACGATTCTCTACAAGAAAGTACCTATTACCAGTGTTTCCGTTGGTCCATAATCTAAATACCTTAGGACTATCCTCTACAGCTGGAATTGCCTGTAATATCCTATTCTCTCTTACCGTATCTACCGTGACAAAGCCCAATTTAAGCTTACACCATGCACTCATGTGGGCGGGTATATTTCCGCTACCATTCCACGAACCACCCGCCATCAAGCACCAGTTGCCAATTCCTTCGGAGGAATTGTCTGTATCATAAAGATCGGGAAGTCCAAATGGCCTATGCCCAAGTTCATGAGAAACTACGCCACAACCTGCATTCTCGGGGTCAGTTGTATAGCTGAATGCCCGTACACCGTCTACATAAAGAGTCACTGGGATACTCCAGGCATGGGACCATATGTGATTTGTATTTCCTGTAGATTCTGCTCCTGGACCCGCATGAATTATGATTAGCGCATCTATTTCCCCATCACCGTTCATATCACACTGCGAAAAGTCAATATATGGATCTGCCGCAAGAACAGCATCATAGGCCATTCTTTGAGCATTCTGAGGCCATGAACCAAGCCCATATTGATTATTTGCATAATAGGTCAGTGTCTGTGGCAACCTAACCCAGACTGGTGTTATAACAAACTGCAATTCAAGGGTACCATAAGAAACTTCATCGTAGTATTCCTTTACACTACCTGTGGGTAAAACTCCTGTAGAAGAGAGTAAAGTATCGTATCTTGCAGGTGGGGTAGTTGCGGGATAATCGGGAAAATCGCAAAGGATCACAGCTGCCCTCTTAACAACCTTTTGCTTAGACTTCCTCGCCTCCTGTACTTCCTTGAAGGTTTTTTCCATGAGCTCCTCGGATGGGGAATCCAACCCTCTCTTTCGGGCATCCTCAACTATTCTAAGATAGTTATCCCAGCTCCCATCCTCTTTCATTCTTTTCTCAATATCGGGATGGGGGGGCATAAGAAAGAGAATAGCCAAAAGTAAATTCATTATTACACCCCCTTTGTTGGGAAAATTTTAAAGCCCGATGTCAAAAAGGCAAAATTCTAACTGCGAAATTTGAAACCTTCTTCAAAGACTGAAACACAGGCATCTACAACCTTAGGATCAAAAAGAACGCCTCTATTATTCTTAATATAGTTAAGAACATCTGCTATGGGAAAGGCATCCCTCCATACCCTAAAATGGCTCATTGACTCAACCACTTCAGCTACAGAAAGGATCCTCGCCTCGAGCATAATCTCTTCACCCTTGAGTCCTCTCGGATATCCTGATCCATCAAGCCTCTCATGATGCTGATAGATAATCTCAGCTATTGGAAGGGGAAACGACAAATCCCTTAGAAAATCATAGGCAATACCAGGATGAAGCCTTATAACCTCGTGCTCAAGTTCAGTAAGTTTAGCCGGCTTGTTCAATATTTCCACGGGTAACCCAACTTTACCAATATCGTGAATCTTAGCAGCAAGCCTCAAAAATTCTAGCCGTTCTTCGGATAAGCCGAGTTTTTTCCCAATAAGAAAAGCAAGATCAGCTACATTCTCACCGTGGATTCTACCATAAGGGTCTTTCAGCTCAATTATTTTTTCAACAAGTGAGATAGAGTTATCAAGACTCTCCTTTAATTTTTGTGCCTGCTCTCTTAATCTAATAAGCAAAAGCTCCTGGCGAACACCCACAGAAAGACCATTAGATAGATCTTCGAGGAAAGAAAGATCTTGATCATCGGGGAAGCCCTCGTATTTAGAAAAAACACCTATGAGACCCGTGAAATCCTCGGTCCCAAACGGCACTCCCACAAAAGAACGATAATCGGTGCCTCTCAAAAAATCTTTCCTTATCTCAAATCCTTTCTTCAAAAAATCGGGATCATCCCACAAATATGAAATTACAGCTAACGCAAATTCCCTATGGAACGGATCTGATATATATAACTCCTCTATTTTCAAAGACTCACGAAACCTGTCTAAACATAAGAAAAAAACAAGATCGAAATATTCTAGTTTTGAGAGAAGCCTTACAGATGCATCAAAAACCTCCTCAATGCCGTAAGCATAAAAAACTGACTCATTCAATGCTCTTGCTACTGCCTCCCGGGCAAGGGTTTTCTTAACATTTCTAGCTAACTCCTCATTCTGACTTCTTAATTGTTCAAAAACTTCCTCCATCTGATTCATCAAGAGGTCAACCCGATTTAATATGTTCTTTATTACACTCATTTTTTCATTTTAAAGCACCATAAAAAATCTGTCAATACATTGAAAGTCCCAGAAATCAACATCTTGAGGGATTTTAGAGCTCAAATTTTTTAATGTTAGCAGGGAGAAAATTTATAAAAAGTACACAAATGGCCCCAAGGGGACTCGAACCCCTACTGCCGCCTTGAAAGAGCGGTGTCCTAGCCTCTTAGACGATGGGGCCAGAAGTGCTTATATTATTAGGCAAGAGGCTTGAATAGTCAAATATCCTTAAATTCCTCATCACTGGCCCATCATTTTTATATAAGACTCACATTTATCAAGATAAAACTTGGCTTCTTTATTGCCCGGCTCAAGTTTCAACGCCCGTTCAAAGTAGCTCTTTGCCTCTCTGTATTTACCCTCAAAAAATAGCTTCTTACCCCTATCTATAAGCTCCGGAACCGAAACTTTTTCTTCAGGTTGAGCAGGTTTTGGTCTCGCTTGCGGGGGTGGGGTGGTAACGATAGGTCTCTCTGGAACTTGATCTGTCCTCTTTCTCTCCTGTAGCATTACGGTTCTTATACTGTCAATTCTCTGCCTCACCATTTCGTTTTTCTCATCGAGAGCAAGGATACGCTGGAGTTCATTAATCGCATCCTGATAACGCTTCTGGGTTAAGTAATTCTCGGCTCTGCTTAAAATTTCCTTAATCATATTGGACTTTACATAATTAATAGAATCTCTAACTCTCAAACCCTCTTCATCATCTGGAAATAGCTTCAGAGCCTTAGATAATTCGATTTCTGCATTCTTAATTTCGTTCTTTCTAAGCAAATCCCTTGATCTATCAAGTATTCCTTTATAATCAAGATATTCTCTGCTGTATCTTAACCTAAGTTCCACTGTTACGTTTTTTTGCTTTTCAGGAATTTCAAGGGCAGTTGCAAGAGGAGCATACTTCGGAGAAGAATTAATTTTTACCGGATACACACCCGGTTTTAGAACCGTACTAATTTCCCCAAAATCATTGGTAACAAGAGGTGGAAACTTACCATCAGTAGATTCAACTTTTGCGCCTGCAACAGGTTTTCCTGTAGCCTGCTCATTGACAAGTATCTTTATCTCAGCCATAGCCGGCTTAAACATCGTCTCAGAGGGTATCTCCGCCCTTAATCCAAGGAATACTTGCTGAAACCTAAATTCATCCTCTGGTGGATAGGAACAATACCTTAAAGCCGAGATAATTTCAACACCCTTAAAAGGACCTATAGCAACACCGAGATTTCTCTTCCATGTCGATGAATAACCCTCCCAGAAAATTCTGACAAATTCCACAGGCTTTAGGGCTATCGTTACAAAAACCCCTGGGACTTTTAAAGGTTGATCCAGGTATTTATTCTGGCTAAATTTGCCTAGGCCAATCCCCAATCCCCCCTCAAAAAACTTAATTGGACGAGCATAGAACTCCGCAAAAACGGGGATTCGGAGAAACTTCGAGGTTGACTCAGCAGGAATATATTTTGTACCTTCTGATTCTATATCCGGTAGCAAAAGACCATTTATTCCCCATAGTACAAAATATTTTCTATTGTTCCATACCGTATGTTGAAGTGTTAAATCCAGGTTTTTTTCTTTTGCATAACCGATATTAAAGTAGAAATTTTTATATGCCCCTCCAACTGCTAATCCAAATGGCGGGAGGATACCTTTGAATTGGTCTCTAGTATAGTAACCTTCGGTAATTTTTCCTCCTCCAAAGCCAGAAACATAAAAATTAAATCCCTCAGTTACTACGGGTAAGGGGATATCAGCCTGATTACCAGAGAAAATCTGAGCATAACACAATCCTGTAAAAAGAATACCTATAAATACACGCTTCACATTCAACCTCCTGCTTTCAGATTAAAATATTAATACTGTTTTTGTAAATAGTCAAGCCCTCCACAAAGCCAATCTACCTAATTCTTAATAACAAGCTTTTTTTGAAGTTCATGCAAATACCCTTTATATTAGTAAATCGGAGGTGTGCATGTTAAAGTTTGATGTGATAAAAATCCAAAAACCGGATGACATAAACGCAATTTTAGGACAGGCTCACTTTATTAAGACAGTAGAAGACCTGGAGGAGATTTTAATAACCTCGGTTCCAGGCATTAAGTTCGGTATTGCCTTCTGCGAATCATCAGGACCAAGACTTATAAGATACACTGGCAATGACGAAGAACTGACTAAATTGGCAATTGAGAATGCCTTAAATGTGGGAGCAGGACACTTTTTCATTATTTTGATAAAATCTGCCTTTCCTATAAATGTTCTCAATGCTATCAAACATTGCCAAGAGGTTGCAAACATTTACGCTGCATCGGCTAATCCAATAGAGGTTATCATTGCGGAAACAGAGCAAGGGCGAGGGATTATGGGAGTAATTGATGGTTACTCACCCCTTGGTGTGGAATCTGAAAGTGATAAAGCCAAAAGGTACGAATTCCTTAGAAAGATTGGATACAAGAAGTGAAGTATAAGTCCCTCCAGTTTATTATTTTAACATTCCTCTTGTTAGTCATATCAAATTCTTGCTTTCGCTATACCAAGAAAAGAGATTTAATTCCGAAAGTTACCTTCTCCTTCGAGGATTTTTATCCCGACGGGGGGTTCGGGGAGGACAGCACGGAAATAACAAGTATACCAGAAAAAGTCCTGAGAGCTGAGCTTACTAAAGTAAAAAAAGAACTTAAGGGCAGACTTGCCCATTTCGGGCTTGTTTTATCAGAACAGGAAGAAATCGAGATTGCAAAATGGTACTATTACTATGAAACCAGGGGAAAGGACCGTCTGGCAAGGGCCCTCACAAGAGGAGCCCCTTATCTTCAAATAATTAGTGATATAGTCAAATCTCATGGTTTACCAGATGATTTGAAGTACTTACCCATAGTGGAAAGTGGATTCAATCTTCAAGCTGTTTCAAGAAGAAAAGCAACTGGACCATGGCAATTTATGTCCTTTACGGCAAGAAAATATGGACTGAAGGTAGATTGGTGGATCGATGAAAGAATAGATCCAATTTACTCAACCCACGCTGCCTGTCTATATTTAAGAGATTTATATGGGATTTTTGGAAGATGGGATCTTGCAATAGCTGCCTACAACGCAGGTGAGGGTAAAATTCACTCAAGATTAGTAAGAACAAATGGTGAGAAATTCTGGGACATAAGGAAAGAAGTAAAACGAGAGACAAGAAACTATGTCCCATCCTTTCTGGCTTTGATCCTCTTCATAAACGATAATCAAAATTGGGTAGACTCCATCTTAAGCAGTGTGCCCTCATTTACTTATGATAGTATTGTCGTGCCCGCCCAGGCAAATATTAAGCAACTTGCTTCCTGGGCACAAATTAGCGAATTTGAATTTAGAAACTTAAACCCATCTTTCATAAGATTTGCTACTCCACCTTATTTAAGGAACTACTGGGTAAGAGTTCCAGTGGGAAAAAAAGAAACTTTCTTGCAGAATATGAAAAATACCCCACAAGAAGAGTGGTTTAGAGCTGAGACCCATATAGTCAGAAAAGGTGAAACCCTTTCTTTAATCGCAAAGAAATATTCTGTGACTGTAGAGGCATTGAGGCAGGCAAATAACTACATTGATCCTAGAAAATTAAAGCCTGGGATGGTTTTGGTTATTCCATATGGCCCGACCTACATTTCCCACAAGAAAACAGCAGCCGTCAGTTCAAGAGAATCCTATCAAAAACACCAGACAAGTAATAATCTTAAGAAAGACCCCAAAAGTCAAACTCAGGGAGTTATAAGGTACAGGGTTCAGCGAGGTGATACTCTCTACTCCATCTCAAGGCGATTTGGTGTGAAAGTTGAAGATATAAAAAAATGGAATAACCTCTCCAGCTCCTATATAAGAGCCGGAGAGGTTATTGTCATCTATGTAGATTAATCCTCTACTTCCTCAAAGTCAGCCTTTGGAGCCCCACAGATTGGGCATACCCAATCCTCTGGTAAACTCTCAAAAGGTGTTCCTGAAGGCACTCCCCCATCAGGATCTCCCTGCATGGGATCATATACATAGCCACATATTGTACATCTATACTTTTTCATGAATCCTCCTATTCAACAACCTTTATTTCTTTGAAATTCTCCCAAACACCATGGACATTACAATACTCGAGAACAAAAATCTTTGCACTTGCTTCTAACTTCATCCTAAAAGTAACCTTAGGATCACCAAAGGTAGGGCCCAAATCAAAGGTTGCCACATGTACTGGATTATAGGGTCTACCTTCAACGACTGCGAAAACCTGTATCCACTTTATATGATGCTCAATTGTGTTAGGATGTGGCACTTCTTTCCCAACAATAACGGTAACCTCGAAGAATTCACCCTTTTTCACAGTATCAGGCGCTTCAATAAAGGGGACATGCTTTTCTTTCCCTTCTTTTTCTGCTGGCATTATGAAATCACCAAACTTCATTTTCTAACCTCCTTTTAAATATATTTCCTCCCTGCTTCCGTTATTACATACTTACCTTTTTCTGAACTTTCTACAAGTCCCTTTGTTTTCATGCTTCTAAGCTTTGCCATCACTTGATTTGTGGATAGGCCCGCTGCCTTGCCAATCTCAGCACAACCCATTGGATTAGTTGCATTTTTCAAAATTTCAAGGATTTTTTTAATAGTATCATCCTGCCCCTCATTTTTAGGCTTTCTGGCGCAGGGCATAACTTTACCTCCTTTTTAAAATTTAACAAATTTCTCCTTGGGAACATTACAAACCGGACATCTCTCCGGTGCTTCACCTTCTACGGTGTACCCACATACTGGGCATATATAGATATCACCTATCTTTATATCTTCCTTTCTCTTTTCAACGCTTTCCTTCGCCTCAGAATACATAGCTTTGTGAATTTTCTCAGCCTCCAGGGCATAGTTTATGCTTCTTAATGCCTGCTTTTCCTCCTGCAGTTCAGCGACGGCCTTATATGCAGGATACATTTCATCTATCTCAAAAGACTCCCCTTGATAGGCCACATCAAGATTTTGAGCTGTGCCACTTACCTTACCAAGCGCGTTTAGATGATTTTTTGCGTGAACAAATTCAGCATAGGCTATAGCTCTAAATAACCTGGCTATATTAGGAAATCCCTCCTTTTCAGCAATCTCAGCGAATACAAGGTATTTCATGTGGGCCATGCTTTCGCCGGCAAAAGCATTCAACAGGAACTCTTCTGTCATTTTACGCATATTACACCCCCTTATTTTTTGCACTCTCTAACTTTTTTATATGCCCATCTTCAAAGTTAATTAGATCTACAATCTTTTCTTTTTCTTCATAACTTTCCAGCTGGCAAAAAAGATCCATATAGTAATATTTCGACTCTTTTTCTTTTTCTATTCCTATATCTATCAGTTCCTCCACCGTTCTGACCTCAAAATCCGGGAGTTCGTACCCACCCAGCTCTTTTACCTCTCCAGGGTCTTCCCCAAAGATGCTCTTGTACAAAGACCTCAGGAATTTTTCATGCTCCAGTTCTTCAACGGACAAATACTCCATAAGCAACTTTAGATCCGATGATACCTTTTTCGCCAGCCTCTCATAAAATTTGCTTGATACCTTCTCTCTCCATATACCAGCCTGTAAAACCTCTTTAAGTCTCATATGATAATTTTAAGCAATCCTCTTGAGACTGTCAAATAATAACATAATTCCAATGTTAAAATTAGTCCAAATTGTAAAAACGAACTACCTGTAAAATAATAACTTTATCGTGAAGACTGTTTTTGAAATATCTGCTGGTGGTGTTGTGTTTCGAAAGAGTGAAGAGAGGTTACAGATCCTTCTTATCTCAGTAAAAGAAGGAAAAATCTGGACCCTTCCAAAAGGACTTGTTGAGAAAGGGGAAAGACCTGAGAAAGCCGCATTGAGAGAAGTGAAGGAAGAAACGGGGGTTACCGCGAAGATAGTGAAATTCATCGACAAGATTGATCTCTGGTTTTATCAAGAAGAGAACGGAGAAAGAGTCAGACATCATAAAATTGTCTATTATTACCTTATGGAATATGAGTCTGGAAGCCTTGAAGACCACGACTTTGAAGTAGTTGATGTCAAGTGGTTTGAGGCAGAAGAAGCTTTATCAATTCTTTCTTACCAAAAGGATCGTGAAATTGTTAAAAAAGCACTGGAGTTTTTAGGAGAGAGACAAAATGCTCGAAAATCCTGATATATTAAAGACAGTAAACACATTAATCAGAGTACTTGAAGAATCAACGGATCTAAATGAAATCCTTTATGCTACGCTAACTGCTGTAACATCTGGTGAAAGTTTCGGCTTTAACAGGGCTTTTGTAATGTTATTTGAAGATGGGATTTTGAAACCACGGTTTGCCCTGGGGCCATTAGACAGACAGGATGCCGAGAGAATATGGGAGGAATTAGTTGAAAAGAATTTAACCCTGGATGATCTCATTAAGGGATATAGCCGCGAAAAGTTTGAAAAAGAATGGAACAAGCTGAAGGATGTTTTTGAGGGGATAATCATAGCTCGAGAGGAACTTATAAGAGAAAATTCTGAGATAGAGCGAGCGTTAACAGAAAGAAAAGCTCGAATTGTAAGAATGGACAATCCTGAGTTACTGGAATATAAAAAATTCAAAAACCTAAAGGCGAGAGAAGTAGCTATTGCCCCACTTGTGACATTAAAAAGAGAATTGGGAGTAATAGTGGCAGACAACTTCTTAACAGGAACGCCTATTACACGAAGCAAAATAATGGCTTTGGAAACCTTTGTTTTTCAAGCTTCCATTGCAATTTCAAGGGCGATGTTATTTAAGCAAATCGAAGAGAAAGACAGGATGATTCTTGAATTACAGAGAAAAGCTATTTATCAGGAGCTTATTTTCAAATTAAGTCATGAAATCAAAAACCCTTTAACGGTGTTGGGAGGAGTCGTATCAATTTTACGAGAAGAGATTCCACCCGACCACAAACTAAGGATTTATGTCGATACTATCATGAATTCTGTAATAAAGATGGAAAGTATCTTGAAGCAAACCATAGAAGGAATGAAAAATCAGTTAGATACAAAACGAGAACGAACGAATCTGGCAGAGCTTATTATGGAAAAGATAAAAGAGCACCAAGGTTTTCTAAAGTCAAGGAATATTGCCATTGAATTTACGCCGTGTGGGGACATTCCCGATTTACTTCTTCCAAAAGGTCAGTTATCTGAAGTCTTTGAATACATAATCATTAACGCTATTGAAGCAATGCCCGGTGGCGGTAAGATAGAAATATGGATGGAGAGAGAAAAAGGCGGAGTTTCCGTATTTATTAAGGATTATGGCGTAGGTATACCACCGGAAATTTTGCCACACATTTTTGACCCATTTTTCACCACGAAAAAAGAGGGATATGGACTCGGACTTTACAATGCTAAACAGATCCTACTGGGCTTAGGTGGAGATATTGAGTGTACTTCTGAACTCGGAAAAGGCACAGTATTTAAAATTTTTATTCCAATTCCTGTACCCTAAAATCACTTCTTTAAATTTTCTTTAATATTTTCCTCAATTTTATTCAAACGGTCCAGAATTACAGCAATAAATTCCCCCATAAAACCCATGGCAAACAGAACTAAACCAGATAGAATAAGCAAAATAACAAGGAAAAGAAGCGCTCTATTCCCGTGATGGAAACCGTATCTCATAATAAAGGCAATTATACCTGTAATGAAACCCAGGAACAATGAGGCAAGACCCAATGTCCCAAAAAACAACATCGGCTTTTTCATGAGGGATAACTGAAATTTCACAGCAATTAAATCAAGAAGCCCAATGATCACCCTTTTTAAGCCTCTATATTTGCTTTCGCCATATAGTCTTGGTCTTAGTGTAACCGGGATTTCAGTTACCGAATATCCCATTTCCCATGCAAAGGCAACGATATAACGATGCCAGTCCTTTCTAAGGGGCATCTCCTCTAAAATCTCTTTTTTCAGTGCCTTGATAGAGTTCATATCGGTGACCGGAACACCGAAAAGCATCCTTGAGAGGAAGTTATATACCCGTGAAACAAATTTCTTCTCGTACTTACCAACCTTTTTACCTGTCACAAGGTCAAAGCCTTCATTAAGTTTATCTACAAGATTTTTAGCATCGTCTAAGAGGAACTGGAGATCAGCTGCGAATACAACTACCACATTTCCCCTTGCATTTTTTACACCAACTCTAAGTGCTTTTGCTACCCCCTGATTCCTTGCGTATCTTACTCCACGCAGATATGTCTTCCCCTTGGCAAGATCCTGAAAGCGGTTATAAGTCCCATCCTTTGAACCATCGTCTATTAAAATGAACTCCCAGTCTGTTAAGTTGTTTCTCCTCACAAAATCATCAATTTCAGAAACAAGGTGAGGAATGTTTTCCTCTTCATTATATGCAGGAATTAAGACAGATACACGAATCTCCATTTTATTATCCTCTCTAATATAATAATTCCTTGAATCTGTAATTTCAAAAGATATGCTTCAGTAAACGCGTGAAAGCGGTTATAATTAAGCCAGTCCAGGAGGAGATATGAATAGAGTGATAGAATGTGTCCCAAATTTTTCTGAAGGAAGAAATCCAGAGGTTATAAATGCTATTGCAAGGGAAATTGAAAGCGTTTCCGGGGTGAAACTCCTTGATATAGACCAGGGTTATGCGGCAAACCGAACGGTCTTTACATTCGCAGGAGAACCAGAGAAGGTAAAAGAGGCTGCAAAGAGGGCAATTAGAAAGGCTACAGAGCTTATAGACATGACAAAACACAAAGGAGAACATCCAAGAATAGGAGCCTGCGATGTTGTACCCTTTGTTCCTGTAACCGGTGTTACTATGGAAGAATGTGTACAGATTGCCCATGAAGTAGGAAAATGGATAGCTGATGAATTGGGAGTGCCAGTTTACATGTATGAGGAAGCAGCCACAAAACCCGAGAGAAAAAGTTTGCCTAATATAAGAAAGGGGGAATACGAGGGTCTTCCCGAAAAACTAAAAGATCCCGAGTGGAAACCCGATTATGGGGAACCGGTCTTCAACCCAAAATCTGGCGCGTATGTGGTAGGCGCCCGAGAATTTCTTATTGCCTATAATGTCAACCTTAATACAAAAGATAAAAAGCTCGCTAATAATATTGCAAAGAGAATTAGAGAAAACGGATACACTGTGACAAACGAGAAAGGAGAAAAAATTCAGGTACCAGGGCTTTTGCCTTACGTAAGAGCAATCGGCTGGTATATTGATGAATATGGAATAGCCCAGATCTCAATAAACCT
Organism: Caldifarciminota bacterium; assembly: GCA_039803305.1. Taxonomy (GTDB): domain Bacteria; phylum Hydrothermota; class Hydrothermia; order UBA1063; family UBA1063; genus UBA1063. The sequence continues at coordinate 10,980 of JBDRYG010000016.1, read as the reverse complement.
TGTAAATTACAAAAAGACTCCTTTATGGAAAGTGTTTGAAACATGCGTGGAAGAGGCTTCAAAAGAAGGAGTGAGAGTAACTGGCAGTGAGATCGTGGGTCTTGTGCCAAAGGATGCTTTACTTGAAACAGGTAGGTATTACTTGAAAAAACAGGGGAAGAACACAGGAATTCCCGAAAAAGAAATTATACACATTGCAATAAAGTCCCTTGGCCTAAATGATGTTCAGAGATTCGAGCCCGAGAAAAAAATCATAGAATATCTCATCGAGGATCCGCAAGAAAAGAAACTGGAAAGAATGACAATCGAGGAGTTTGTAGATGAGCTTTCCAGCGAGTCTCCAGCACCAGGGGGCGGAAGCGTCTCCGCTCTCTCAGGTGCTCTTTCAGCGGCTCTGGTTTCAATGGTAGCTAATCTAACCTTTGGGAAGAAGGGATACGAAGAAATAACCCCTGAAATGGAAGAAATTTCCCGCAAAGCGCAGGAACTTAAGGATACTCTTTTGCGAATCATTGACGAAGACACCAAGGCCTTTAACAACGTAATGGCAGCCCTGTCACTTCCTAAAAAGACGGAGGAAGAGAAGAGAATCAGAGATGAGGCTATAGAAAAGGCAAACAAGGAAGCAACCCTCGTCCCATTAAAAGTCATGGACTTATCAATCGAACTCATTGATATTGCATCAAAAGTTGCTGAAAAAGGAAATAAAAATGCATTAAGTGATGCTGGATGCGCCTTACTCCAGGCTCGTAGTAGTTGCCAGGGTGCCTATTTTAATGTTCTTATAAACCTTCAGGGAATAAAAGATGAAGATTTCAAGAGAGAAGTAAGTAGCAAAGCAAAGGACATTCTGGATAGGGTTTTACGAGAAACAGAGTCTAAGATTAAAGAAGTTCAGGAAAAATTAGCTATTTAGAATATCCATAAGCGAAAGGTATTTCACACACGACTGGTTTAAAGGTAAAATTTGTATTTTCTTAATTTGCAGGCAAACATTTTCCCATGAAGGTCAAGGATTTGCCATTGGAATTAAGACCCCGTGAAAAACTTATCAACCTCGGTCCATCAGCACTAAAAAATTACGAACTCCTCGCTTGCATTTTGGGCAAAGGCACCATTAAGGAAGACGTCTTGAGCCTTTCCAAGAGACTAATACAGCAATACGGAGAGCAAATATTACTTCAAAATTACTCTGTGAGGGATTTAAAAATCCTATTTGAGCTCTCAACTATCCATTCGTGTCAAATTTCTGCGTTAGCAGAACTTGTCAAAAGACTGAACACTGAGAATATGAACAATCAGTTCCTGAAGCCTGCAGACGTATTTGAATTTTGCAAAGGAATGATGTTTATGAAAAAAGAACACTTGAGAGGACTATATCTCGACGTAAAAAATCGGCTGTTGAGGGATGAGATCATCTCAATTGGAACAGTCGATAAGACCCTTTCTCACCCGCGAGAGATATTTAAGCCAGCGATCGAAATTTCAGCTGTTGCCGTAATCCTCGTTCATAATCATCCGTCAGGGGATCCTACACCATCAAGAGAAGATATCGAATTTACACAAAAAATAAAACAAGTAGCTAACCTGATGGAAATCGAACTTTTGGACCATGTTATCATCGGAAACAACACATATATAAGCCTCAAAGAGCTCATAAAATTCTGACTATTTCTTGTAAGTTCACCGCTTAAAAGTTAAAATACCTGGTATGAAGAAGATATGGGCCCCATGGAGAATGGAATATATAAAGCATGCCACAAAATCCCGGGATTGTATATTTTGCAAAAGAGAGCAATTCGTACTGAAAGAAACTGATTTAGCTTTTGTGATGTTAAATCTTTTTCCATATAACCCAGGGCACCTAATGGTGGCACCTAAACGGCACGAAAAAGAACTGGAAAAGTTAACTAATGAAGAAATCCTTGAAATTTTCACCCTTATTAAGGAAAGCATTGTCGCACTTAAAAAAGAAGGAGCACCAGATGGATTTAACATAGGTGCGAATATTGGGAGGGTAGCTGGGGCAGGGTTTGAAGATCATATACATTTTCATATAGTTCCAAGGTGGAATGGCGACACCAACTTCATGCCAGTGGTTGGAGAAGTCCGGGTAATTCCCGAAGGGATACAAAAAACTTATGAGAGACTAATAAAATACTTCAAAGAAGGCGATTAGATAATGCCGTTCGCAAAGATTGAAGAAATCCTTGAAGATATAAGAAACGGTAAAGTAGTAATCGTAGTCGATGATGAGGACAGAGAAAATGAAGGTGATTTTGTAGTAGCAGCCGAGAGGATAACACCCGAACACATAAATTTCATGACTAAGTATGGAAGGGGACTGGTATGTCTAGCATTACCTGAAGACCGTTTTCATGAACTTGAATTGGACTTGCCACTTACTAACACTTCCAAACATGGTACCAATTTTGGAATCCCAATAGACGCAAAGGAAGGTACTACCACCGGTACATCAGCTTTTGATAGAGCTCTCACTATAAGATTTGCCGTTGACAGGACTAAAAAGGCGGATGATTTTGCAAAACCCGGTCATGTATACACCCTCATGGCAAAAAATGGGGGAGTTTTAAGGAGAGCGGGACATACCGAGGCATCTGTTGACCTCGCAAGGCTTGCTGGTCTTTACCCTGCGGGTGTAATCTGTGAAATTATGGATGAAGATGGTAGCATGATGAGACTGCCGAAACTTGAAAAACTTGCAGAAGAATTCGGGTTAAGAATTATAACCGTAAAAGAGATAATTTCTTACAGAATTAAACACGAAAAACTTATAGAAAAGGTAGCCGAAGCAGATTTACCAACAAAATGGGGGCACTTCAGAATAATTGGCTATAAGGATAAGTTGACGGGAGAAGTCCATGTTGCTCTTGTGAAAGGTGATGTCCATGGAAAGGAAAACGTGCTCGTCAGGGTTCACTCAGAGTGTCTCACAGGAGATACCTTTGGTTCGTTTCGATGTGACTGTGGAGATCAATTGCACAGTGCTATGGAAAAGATAAACAGAGAAGGGCTAGGAGTTTTACTTTACATGCGACAGGAAGGGAGGGGGATTGGCCTTGAAAATAAACTAAAAGCCTACGAATTACAGGATGGTGGTCTAGACACCGTTGAGGCTAATGAAAGACTGGGACTACCAGCAGACCTTAGAGATTATGGAATAGGTGCTCAAATACTCGTTGATCTCGGGCTTACAACGATAAGGCTTATGACTAACAACCCGAAAAAAATTGTAGGGCTTGAGGGGTTTGGATTAAAGATTGTCGATAGGGTGCCCATTGTAGTTAAACCAAGGCCCGAGAATCTTAGATACTTAAAAATAAAAAAGGAGAAGCTCGGGCACTTATTTGATGAAACAGATTTAGAAATAACAGGAGAGTAAAGTATGGAATTTATTGGCGAAATAAACGGCAAGGGAAAGAAGGTAGGCATAGTTGTTTCAAGATTTAACGAATTCGTCACCGAAAGGCTTGTAAAAGAGGCGGTAGAGGAACTTATCCAACATGGAGTAAGTGAAAAAGACATAGATATATACAAAGTCCCTGGATCGTTCGAAATCCCTATAGTACTCAAAAAATTAATAGAAAAAAAATCCCATGACGGATATCTTGCACTTGGTGCCGTAATAAGAGGAGATACACCTCACTTTGAGTATGTAGCTGGAGAGGTAACCCGTGGAATTGGAAGGTTGATGCTTGACTATGGTTTGCCTATAATTTTCGGAATAATAACAGCAGATACCATGGACGATGCAATAGAAAGAGCTGGTGGTAAAAAAGGAAACAAGGGAAGGGATGCTGCCAGGGCTCTTCTTGAACTCTTAGGACTACTCGAAAAAAGTGGCATTTAAATGTTAAAATGTGGTGAGTTCGTTATCCTCTACGGTGGTAAAAAAGCCCATTATTTTATAGAGTATAAACCGGGTGGCAAGTTTTCGACCCACCTTGGGGAAATTACCTTACCTGAGGGTCTAAACTATGGGGATACTTTATATTCCCATACAGGTCACAAATTCTATGTACTGAAGCCATCCCTTTCCGACCTCATAATTCATATCCGAAGGCAAACTACAATCATGTATCCAAAGGACATCGGATACCTTATACTGGAAACAGGGCTGTGTTCCGGTTCCAAAGTTGCCGAAGTTGGTAGTGGATCAGGCGCTCTCACCACTATCCTGGCGAGTATTGTGGGAGATAAAGGAGAGGTTCACTCCTTTGAGCGAAGGGAAGACTTTCACAATCTTGCAAAGGAAAATGTAGAGAGATACGGACTTTCCCATAGAGTAAAGTTTTACCTCAGGGATGTTGCGCAAGAAGGTTTTTGCGTTGAAGGAATGGATATTATCTTCGTTGATGTTCCTGAACCATGGACCATCGTGAAATGGGCATATAGTGCTTTGAAAGGTGGGGGATTCTGGGCGTCTCTTTCTCCGAACATAGAACAAGTTGTTAAAACTGTGAATGAACTAAAAAACAACAACTTCATTCTCGTTAAAACCGTGGAAATACTGGAACGGGAAATTTTGGTCAGAGATGTGGGTACCAGGCCTCGAGAAACCATGATATCCCATACAGGGTACTTAACAATCGGAAGAAAAATCTTTTAAATCTCACTAATCAAGAAATCGCCTAATCTCAAAAATTATCAGCAAAGCACAGAAACCAAAAGATTTCTCCTAAAAGCTTCTACTTAAAATCAAATCTCCCTCGAACTCCCTTGCGTTAAAAATTTATTTCAACAAGACTTTAAAACTCGGTCTTGGACGCAAAGTTAAAGTCCTTAACAAGTAGCGCTGGCACATAAGCAGGGAAGGAAAACTCTTCACCGACAACCCTTCTTCCCTTTCCAACCTCAACAATCGCATTGAGAACCCTGGCGGGTGATTCATTGAATCTGAAATTCTTCACAGGATACTTAATTTCACCATTCTCTATATAAAAAAGTCCATCCCTAGTCATACCTGTAACCGTTAGGGACTTTCTGTCTACGTAACGAATATACCAGAACCTGGTTACTAACAATCCCTTCTCCACCTTCTTTACCAATTCATCAACAGAAAGAGAGCCACCTTCAAGGATATATGAGGTAAACCTGCCCGTGGGTTTTCTGTTATTCTTAAAAGCCCAGAACCTATCATAGTAAAGACTTTCGAGAACTCCGTTCCTTATGAAGATAGTTTTCTCGATTGGCACACCATCGTCATCAAAAGGTATCCATGGATTTAACTCCGATAGTGGATCAGTGTAAAGGGTTACCCTTTCATCGAAGATCTTCTGACCCATCTTCCCTGCAAAATAATTCCTTCCCTCATCCGCGCCTCTTGCATCAAGATCAAAAATCATAAAATCCAGAAAATCAGCCACTGCCAAAGGTTCAAGGACCACATCATAATAACCAGGTTCCAGATCCCTCGGGTTCTGTCCCAAAATTGCCTTTCTCTTTGCAATTTCGTATATCTCGAAGGGGTTTAATCTCTCAAAATTCTCATGGGCATCTTTTGCGTATCCAGAGGAGGTTTGTGTTTGCACTGTTATAGAAAAACTGGCACCCGTAGCCTCATAGTAAGCTTCCAAACCATTAGAATTAAAAAAGGCCCTCTGATATAAACCATTGGTAAAAAGTCCTGCAACATTTAAAGCTGAAGACCTTGCATCATTGAAAATATCCCTTAATATCTCCGCCTTACGAACTGGGTCCAGATTTTCTGTACTTTCAAACTTCCTGGAAACAAATGGTATTTCAACTTTTTCAACGGGAGGGAGAAACTCAGGGTCTTCCACATTACCTAAAGCTGCATCTCTCGCTCTTCTTCCAATCTCGCCAATGTCAACATCATCATGTAGAGTGAAGGAAACGCTTCCTGTCTTTTTACCAACGGAAACTTCAACCTTTACCAGTGTTTCATCCTTAGACATATTTTGCGTAATTCTCGTTTCCCCGAAGCGGGTATTGTCCTCCTTTGACCTCCAAATATTTACTACAACATGATCCGCTTGTGCCTCTTTTATTATTCTTTTAGCTAAATCTCTATATTTTTCCATCATCTTCTGCCCCTCCCAACTTTAATGTTTCTAAACCTGGCATATGGTGCGCCGTTGGTCATCTGTGCCGACTGGGTAGGCTCTCCCTTGCCACAGGTTAAGAAACCCCTCGGCTCCCAGAATCTCTCGTCCGTAACTCCATCCATGGAATTCCAGAACTGAGGGGTGATAGATTGATATATCACATTTTTGAGCATTCTGGTTTTCTTACCATCCTTTATTTCATAGAAAAGATCCCCGCCAAACTGGAAGTTCAGTCTCATCTGGTCTATAGAAAAACTCCCCCTTCCCTCTATATATACGCCTTTCTTTACATCGCTTATTAGATCTTCAGGCGTTATAGGTTCAGACCCTGGCATTAAACATAGATTGGGAATCCGGTTTATTGGAAATGATGCATAACTATCAGCCCTTGCGGAACCTCTTGATCTCGGGAATCCCATAATAGCTGCCACCTCCCTTGTGGAACTGTAATCCACAAGTATACCATTTTTTATAATGTACCACTTCTGACACTCCACACCTTCATCATCAAAGCCTGTAGTAGCAAGACCGCCGGGGAGAGTGTTGTCAGCAACAAAATTAACCAATTCGGAGCCATACCTGAAATTCCCAAGCTTTTCCGGTGTTGCAAAACTCCTTCCCGCATAATTTGCTTCATATCCTAAAACCCTATCAAGTTCTGTTGGATGTCCGACAGATTCGTGGATTGTCAGGGACAAGTGAGCAGGATCCAGAACTAAATCCATAATCCCTTCATCGGGTTCATCAGCATAAAGCTTCATTACAGCTTCGTTTGCAATTCTTTCAGCGTTTTCAAGGAGTTTGAGGTTTTGTATGTGCTCATATCCCTTATTTAGAGGATAATCCTGAAAGCTTCTTGACTGGGAATCGTTATTACCTACTGCAAAAGCTGTGTAACCAGCATTTGTGGTATATATCACGGTTTCAATTAACGAACCTTCCGTTGATGCAAAAATCTGCTCTCTCTTACGAAGCTCCATATGGGAAAAGGTCTTTACTATACCTTTTACTTTAAGCATTGTTTCATTTATCCTGTACAGCAGATTTACCTTCTCCTCAAGAGAGACCGAAAACGGGTCAATTTCTATAGGTGTCACATATTTCGCTACATGAACAGGTTCAGGTGCAAGTCTTACTTTATACTCACCTCGTACTAAACTTGAAGCTTTTGCTATCTGAAGAGCCTTACGGAGAACTCTCTCTATCTCTCCTTTTTCAAGCTTCGTGGAAGAGGCAAAACCCCAAGCACCATCGTATAACACCCTAATACCGAAACCCATCCTCTCAGCATCAACTATTTCCTTTGGACTTAAGTCCTGGAAAAAGAGGAGCTGATTGCGATAGTAGCCGATTCTAATATCGGCATACTCTACACCTTCCTGCTTAGCTATATCTTGAAAATACTGTGCCAATTCTTTCATAAAAACCTCCAACATAATTTATATAGTTCACAACGCGAACAATCAAGTAATTCGTAATGCGAACAAAAATTTCTTAGATTCTGGAACAAGACAAGTTAGTCAAAAAATCTTTGAGATTTTGCCTTTCTCTAAGAATTTGAATAAACACCCTTATCAACTTACAGTTTAAAAAGACCTTAAAGTTACATCATGGCTTTTCACTTGTAAGCCTGTTTAAAAATACAGAAGTCCAAATCAAATAAGATCAGTTATAACTGAGAATCACGTCTTAAAGACTTAAAACCTCGTTAAAAGGAAGATCTTTAGTACTCTCGCAACAAAGGCAATACTTTGAATACCCTCACCTCTCCTAATCTACTCTGCAACTCCTTTACCAACAGAAATCTACCAGCTCTTATAGTATCTGACCTTTGCAGGATTGAGAAATAATATCCAGATTTACCCACAAAATCCCTTGGCACATAGGTAATGAAGTCAACCTTTGAAAAATCTGGATCTCTTGAAACGAATTCTCTTTCAGTTATAATCCTATTTTGGTCAAGAGGCTTTTTTAAACAATAGGAGAGATAGCCTATTCTTCTCATGGGTAGGACAGCTTTCCGTGATTTTAAAATTATTTGATCTAAGTCCTCCGATATATTCGTAAACTCACCGTTTATCAAATTGTCGGTCTCGAATGAAGACTTATATGTCTCTATAATTTCTCTTCCTCCGAGGAAGAAAACCAGGCTCATCGTTAAACCAAAGAGCATTCCAAAAGCCTTATTACCAATGAGTTTTTCAATTGTAAAGAAGATAAGGACAAGGCCCAGCAACATTACAGGTAATCCAAATCTATCTATAAATACACCTCCCTGGACACTCGATAATGTAAGTTGTCCAATCATAGTTAGTTCAACAAGGAGAACAATTAATGCCATCCTGTTTTCTTTCTGCACCAATGTATAAATTAGGGCGACCAAAAACACGAGTACAAAAATAAAACCACCAAAGTGAGACAATGACTCACTCCACTTTAAAATTACACCATTTAATGACAGAGGTTTCAGCCCTGTAACAAGCCGGTAATACTTTACAACTTTAAAGGAATAGAAAGGGTCTCCGCTTATCAAAAAGTCAAAAAGGGTCCAAACCGGTATGCTTAAAAGAGCCACAAGAAGTGTAAACGAAACCCGCTTATTTCTAATTATATAAATTGCATTTAAAATCAAGGCAATCCCCCAGACCTCAGGGCGAACAAGACCACCAAAAAACAGGATTATGGCACTAAACAAAAAAGAGTCCCTAAAGTAAAAATAAAGTCCCCATAATATAAACGGTATTACAAAAAAACTTCCATTTCCGACAAGAGCATTTACAAAGGTTAAAGGCATAATAATCCCGACAATTTCGGCAAGTATGGATAAAAAAGAAGTCTCTATAAATAAAGAGCTCAAATAAAAGATACCCAAACCTGTGAATAAAAAGGAGAGTATTTTCAAAGCATCAATTGCAACTTTACCTGTATTAGCCAGTATACCATAAAGGACGACTAAAAGTGGTTTGGGGACCGTTCCCTGTAAACCTATCTTTACCCCTCCTGCCAAATTATTCCAGAACCATACATAATGAAATCCATCTACATCAAGCAAAGGCGGCCTCAAATAGAACCACGCAAAAAAATAAATCAAAAATGGGAGAACCAAACCGATGATAATCTCTAAAGGTTTCTTTTTCTTCGACAAAACCTGTAACCTTTTCTTTTTTGACTTATCAAACCTTTTTTTACTGGTCATGGGACACTCCTCGCAAATCTAAATTTTAAAAAAGTCCAGAAACCTTTAAACCAATCCTTCAGCCTAATCTTCTTCCCTTCCTCCTCAGAGCGAGGTGCATATCTTATTGGGACCTCCGTTATCTTCCTACCAGAAAGCGCAGCTCGTGCCGTTAATTCTGCTTCCAGCTCAAATCCACGGGACTCAATTTCAAAGGATTTGATTAGTTCAGAAGGAAAAATCTTATAACAGGTGTAACAATCGGTGAGTCTTGTCCCAAAAAGTAAATTAGCAACCCACGTTATAGAAACCCTTCCAAGGTAATAAAAAATGGAACCTTTTGGATTATTCTTATTTAGAATTCTTGAACCAAAGACGATTTCAGCTTCTTTTTTCTCTATAGGTTCAAGCAAATGCGGATAATCCTCAGGAAAGTATTCAAAATCAGCATCCTGAATAATTATATAATCACCTGTGGCGTGTTGTACACCTGTCCTGACCGCACCACCCTTCCCTTGGTTTTTTTCGTGGAAAATAACTTTCACATGCGGTTTTTCTTCGGTAATTCTCCTTAGAATTTCGCGTGTCCCGTCAGTGGATCCATCGTCAACTACAATAATCTCCTTATCTATGTTTACGCTCTCAACGCGCCTTATTATTTCTTCGATAGTCTGCCTCTCATTATAACATGGTATTACTACGCTCAGCTTCATCTCGAAATTAACACTACCCCTATCAAAATTAAGAGTATCCCCAAAAACCTAACCCACTTAAATGGTTCATTAAAAAGCAAGATAGAGCTAACATAAATCAATACATAGCCGAGACTTAAGGTAGGATAGGCTACAGAAAGCTCTACTTTTCTTAAAGATAAAAGCCAAAATATAGTGCTTAGACCATAGAGCATTAAACCTAAAATGGTAAATGGCGCAAAAAGCAAGGCGAGGAAACTATTAACACCTTTTAATTCCATGGAAGAAAGCTTTAACATTGAGTGTTTCATACTGAGTTGCCCCAAGACGTTAAAAATAACAGCAACATACAGTTCCCACGACTTCATTTTAAAATACTTGCAAAATATTCAATGGTTTTTCCTAAGCCTTCTATAAATGGAGTCTTAGGTCGCCAACCAAGAAGGTTCATAGCCTTAGTAATATCAGGCCTTCTTCTTTTTGGATCATCCTCCAATCCAGACTCAAAAATTATCTTTGACCGTGAACCCGTTAGCTCAAGGATTATCTTGGCTGTTTCCAGTATAGTGTATTCTTCGGGATTTCCAAGGTTAATTATTTCGCCATTTATGTCAGACTTAGTAGCCACGAGGTATATTCCTTCCACAAGGTCATCCACATAGCAATAACTCCTCGTCTGCGTACCGTCACCATAAATAATCAATGGTTCACCCTTTAAGGCTCTTCCAATAAATGAAGGTATGACCCTTCCATCATCAATTCTCATCCTAGGACCATAGGTATTAAAGATCCTCAAAATCCTTGTTTTCAATCCATATTTCCTGTAAAAGCCCATGGTTAAAGCCTCTCCAAACCTTTTGCCCTCATCATAAACGCTTCTTGGGCCTACAGGATTCACATGCCCCCAATATTCTTCCCCCTGAGGGTGCACTTCAGGATCGCCGTAAACCTCCGAGGTCGAAGCAAATACAAACAAGGCACCGACTTTTAGAGCCAACTTCAACATACTCAAAGTTCCGATTGA
>JBDRYG010000015.1:0-27917 GCA_039803305.1 Caldifarciminota bacterium | reverse complement strand
AATACAAAGAGCTGATTGAATTTTTAAGGGACGAATCACCACATGTGTGTGAAATAATTAAATTGCTTAGTTTGTATAAATTAACCCTTTCGGGTGGGGATGTACCGCCGATGAAGGTTTGGGAGTCATATTTTGGTCTTTTTAACATTGTGGAGGGATATTATAGAAAGTTGTATGATGCAACAGTACTATGTAATGAGATCAAATTTTTTAAATTGGAGAGATAATATGAAAAAGTGGTGTATTTGGGTTATTTTCGTTTTTCTCTTAATGGGGTGTAAGAGGCGCAATAAGGACAGAATTTCATTTGATGCTCCTTTAATAAAGGCAACTTGTAAATTTTCTACGGTGTCAATTGGTCCGGTTGAGGAATACGCAAAATTTTATGGCCATATAATACCCGCAAGAATTGTAAAGTATGTAGCACCTAAGGATGGGAGAATAGTTAAAATTTACTTTGGCGAGGGTGAAGTAGTGCAAAAGGGTAAGAAGATCTTAGAATTAAGGAACGATGAACTTGAGATAAGACTCTTAGAGGCAAAGAAGAATTTGGAGTTTGTTAAATTAATCTCGTCAGGTGTTGATACGCTTAATCCGGAGTATCTCGATCAATTGGCGACATATAAATCGTATGAAATGCAAAAGGAGATGTTAACTTTTACAGCTCCCTTTTGCGGAGTGGTAAGAAATTTAAGAAAATGCGAGGGGGAAATGGTGCATAGTGGTGAAGAGATAGCGGAGCTCGTTGAAGTGGATACCTTTTCCGTTGTTTTTAAGCTTTCCAAAAGCGATTTGGAGTTTGTTAGACCTGGAAGTAAGGCTTTTGTAGTTCTTAGTGAAAAGGATACTGTTTGGTCCCAGTTAAAAAAGGTATTTTACTCTGAAGATGGAGGTTTAGAGGCAGAAATGTCAGTCTCTGGTAGTTTCCGAGTACCTGGTCCCTATGTTGAAGTATATGTTTTAAAAGGTGCAAAAAATAATGCCCTGAGGGTTCCAAAAGAAGCGATAATTCAGAGATCAGATCGTTTTATAGTTTTTAGGTACAGTGGAGGGTTGGCGTTGTGGCAAGAAGTTAAGCCAGGGATAGTGGGGGAAAGGTTTGTAGAGATTTTGAGTGAAGTAATAAATCCTGGAGACACTGTCCTGATTGAAGGACATTATTTTCTTAGCCATAATACCCCTGTAGAGCTAATGGAAGGTGAATAAATGCACAGGTTTGCTGTCTCCAGGCCTGTGAGTATTCTAATGATTTATTTGGCTCTTTTTGCCCTGGGGCTTTTTTCCCTTTTTAACTTACGTGTGGACCTTCTCCCAAAGTTCGATTACCCTATGCTCAAAATCTCCATAGAGGTTCCCCCTTCTTCACCGGATTTCAATGAGAAAACCTTTACTGAGACAATTGAAAACAAGCTTAGGGCAAGTGGTGATTTGGTTTCTATATATTCATTAACATTTTCCGAACACTTAGATTTTTACTTAGTCTTTTCTTGGGGACAAAATATGGATCTGGCTTATGTAAAGGTTAAGGAAGCCTTATTAGAACTGGAATCAACATACAAAGAGTATGGCTTAACTTCGAGGATTGAAGAAGTTGGACCACATCATAAACCGTATATGATCTTAGTTACAGATTTAGAAAATGAAGATTTTGTTAATAATGAGCTTTATTACAGACTTTGCAGTTTGGAGGGGGTTTCTAAGGTAGAAATTTGGGGCATCAGTAAGTGCCGAGTTCTAAATTACAAGGTACATGACGTTTTCTCTTGTAGTCCAGAAAAGTTCAAGAGCCTGATGAAGGGAATTGACAAGCCGCCTATAGCCGTCAAGTTTAAATGGTTTAACGAGGTAAGAAATGTGGTGTTCGAGCCAGAATCTGTTACTATATCCGATATTTCCAGGATGACTGGAGTTCCCTTATATCTTAGTGATAAAAAAAGGGAATTGGCTTACCGAAATGGGAAAGAGGTTATAGTAATAAAAATCTATAAGCGGTGGGGTTACTCCCCACTCAAGTTTTCTAAGAATGTAAAGCAGTTACTGGCTCGCTATTCTTCTTTATCGATAAATGTGTTAGTAAATCGAGGAGTAATTTTAGAAGAATCCCTTAGAGGTCTTATTTGGACTTTAATTCTTGCTATAGTGCTTACAAGTATAGCAACTGTTATATTTTTGAAGAACTTTCTAAGCGCGGTACCTGTAATAGTAGCGTTGGGATCGTCTTGCGTTCTTACTTTAGCTGCTTGCTTTATTTTAAAGGTGGAGTTAAATCTGTTAAGTTTGGGCGGAATTATTTTAAGTGTAGGGATGCTGGTTGACGCTTCTATAATTGTCCTTGAGAGTGTAGCTCAGAGTTATGAAGAATTTCGTAAAGCCGAAGACGCTGTAATTGCAGGTGTAGAAAGGGTCAAAAACGCTGTAATTGCCTCTATTATAACGAATTTCGTGGTGTTCTTGCCGGCACTTTTCTTAAAGGGAGTTGCAGGTAAGTTACTTGCACCGATGGCCATAGTAATCACAATGTCTCTTCTTATTTCTCTTGTTGTTTCTTTCACTCTTACGCCAGTGGTTACTTTGTTTTTTGCAAATAGAATTTCTAACGGGTATCCACTATGGTTCCCAAAATTTAGCCAATGGCTGTTAAATTGCGTAGAATTGGCTTATAAGCGAAAGAAAGCTGTAATATCTGCTGTAATTGTGATTATTTCTATTTCGGCTTTTGTGTTTTTCATTATCCCAAGAGAATCTCTTCCCCCTTCAGGAAAAAATAATTATTTGGTAAAATTAACTTTTGACGACGCAGTTCCAGAAAGAGAGGTGTTATATTTGGGCAGCAAATATTTAAAATATAGTAAAGACGGTCTTATTTTGATAAATACCGAGATAGGGTACACGGAAGCTTACCTCTATCTGGTGGACTTCTCAGGTGGTCTTGAGGTCTTAGAATCCCTTGCAAATGTTCACGGCGCTATGGTGGAAATTTCCGAGCTCGGGAGTATTCGTGAAGAATTGACTCTCGGTCAAAGAATTTCTGCGCCAAAGGGGGAAAGCCAGATTTTGAGTTTAGAGTTTGATGTTAATAAATTGATTCTTAATGAAATCGACCCTATATATTTTATGAGTTCACTCAGGGATATTTTCGTAGGTTTTGATGTTAATCTTCATGGAGAAAGGCGTAAGGTAGTAGCATCTACGCCGAGTTTAGATGAACTTCGCAACTTTCTCGTTAAGAATGGGAAAGGAAAGGTGCTTCCTCTAAAGGACATGATGGTTGAAAAGTGGACTCAACGACCTTCTGCTATACTGAGGGAAAATGGTGTCAGAGTTGAGAGTTTCGAGCAAATTTCAGAACTTAAGAAATATTTGGGAAACATAATATTGGTTGCAATACTTGCGATCCTTTTCGTTTATATGGCAGTTGCTGCCCAATATGATAACTTAAAAATTCCATTCATCATGTATCTCGTAACACCTGCTTCGTTTATTTTAATTCCGTTTCTACTAATTTTATTTGGGAAATCTTTGAATCTTGTGACTCTCCTCGGATTCATCATTTCCCTTGGCGTTTCTATTAATGATTCAATTGTGGTGATTGATTTTGCAGAGCAAATTTGTAAGGATAATGGTAAGATGCCTTATGAGTGTATTGTTGAAGCTATAAGGCGAAGGCTCAGGACTTTACTAATGACCACTTTTACTACAGTTCTCGCATTAATACCACTTTCCTTAGGTATCGGACCGGGTGGTACATTTGAGAGTCCTATGGCTTTGGCGGTTATAGGAGGGATTATTTCTGCAGATCTTGTTACCCTTTTTGTTTTACCAATTGTTTATGTGAAACTGGCACAAAAGTCATGAATTTCTTCGCAACCCTTGCCATAAAAAGAAAGGTCACCACATTTATTTTTCTGATACTGTTAAACATCATTTTTTTACTTGTCGTCTTTTGTATTTCCCCGGAACTGTCCCCTTCACCTAAAAGAATCAATTTTACGATCAGATATGAATTAGATTCACCGATGTCACCTATCCTTGGCTGCACAAAGTATACCATACCCATAGAAGGATGTGTACTCACAACCAGGGGCATTACTTCTATTCGTTCAATTACGAAGGAGAGTTCAATAGAAATACACATAACCGTTGATGAAAGTGAAAATCCAGAACTTTTTCGTCTAAAACTCTTAGAAAATCTTAAAGGCTTAAGATTTGAAGGGATTACGGGGCCGTTCATCTTTGAGGAATCAGAAGGGATAAATCAAGAGTTTTTTGAGTTTTGTATTGAGGGTTTAAAGCGAGAGCAGCTGTGGAGTCTAGAGAGTGAGTTAATGAAGATAGAGGGGGTAAGTAGAGTTGTAGTAAAGGGTATAACCTATTCAAAGATGAGGGTATTATCGCCTTTCTTGATGGTAGAGGAGGAAAATGACAAATTCGCAAAGAATTTAGGGGAATTTCCTGTGTTAAACATCCCAATGAGTGAAATTCAAAAAGCCGAGATTATCGTAAGGAAAAAAGAGATACTGCCTAGGTATTTAGAACTGGGTGAGAGAGTCATCAAGTTGGATGAGAGTTTGGTTAAAGTGAAATGGGAGGAAGAACCTTATAGGGTCTTTTTCAATGGAAGAGAAGCTGTCCTTTTTACCCTCTATACTAAACCTTTTGCAAACAAGTGCAAGCTTTCGAAAAGGGTAAGGGAAGTTGTTGAGAAATATAAAGTAAAGGGTTCAAAAACCTTCATAATCGACGATAAAGGTGGTGATATCCTTAGGGAATATCGTAAGATCTTTATCATATTTATTGCCGGTGTATTATTGAGTTCTTTAAGCCTTTTCCTGGTTTTGAAGGATTTTAGATTGAACCTACCTATTATTCTGTCTGGTATAGCAGCAGTTCAGCTAACTGCTATCTTGATGTTTATCTTTGGTTTGAGTTTCAATATAGTTTCTCTTTCGGCTATAACTCTTGGTTTTGGTATGTTTTTGGATGCTTCCATTGTGTTTGTTGAGAATTTACTCGAGAAGTTTCGTTCGGGAATTAAATCTGACCAGGCTATCTGTGATTCAATAGCTGAAACACTCATACCCCTTTTTGCATCTTCAATTACAACCCTAATAGTTTTTGTTCCTTTAATTTTCCTTGGTGAAGAGTATCGCATATATTTTATGCCTTTTGCTATTAATCTAGCCATTGCTCTTTTTTCGTCTATTTTAACTACCGGTCTATTTTTACCATACTTTTTAGGTTTAATAAGCAGAAAGGTAGTATTAGAAAGGCTGAATCTTGACTGGCTGAGGAAAATAAAAAAGTTCTCCCAAGTTATGTTGTTCCTTCTTTCCGTTTTTGTAGTGGGCTCAATTTACATTTTCGTGAAGAAAGTACCAAAGGACGTCATTGTACAGTTTGTTCCTGAAAGAAAGTTAGAAATATCCATATATTTCCCAGATGGTGCTACTGAAGACTGGAAAAGAAGTGTTATAGAGAGCATAAACCGTTTTATCGCATCTTTCTCAGGGGGTTACGAGAATTTCGCCTTTTTGACAGAAGTATCCGAAAATTCTGCGCAGTGGGAAATTTTTATGCCGGAGACATTTTTTAGGAGCGGTCTTGCATATGAAGTGAGAAGGTCTCTTGAAGAGTTTCTTATGTCTTATTCCGGAGTTAGGATTATACTGGAAGGTGTCTCGTCGAAACCTTTCGTTTTGAACCCAAAAGGTGAATTCCTTTTTCGCTATACAGTGAAGGGATATAAGTTCGATCAATTGCAAACTTTGTCAGAAAAATTGTCGGATGAAATAAGTAAAATTAAATACGTTACTAAGGTGGATCCAAATTATGTTATATCTCCTATTTCCAAGAGCGAGACCTTTGTAGGTAAGTTTTCACCGTTTGACCCCACCTGGAGAAACATTCTTCAGACGGAGAGGGAGATTGGAAAGAGGGGTGATACTTTGATAGTATATGGAGATAGGCTTTGGGATAGGCATATTTTTAATTCGAAAATACAAGTTAAAGCCCATGAGAATGAGATAATCAGAGAGAATGGTTTCTTTTTTAATACCATAGGGGTAGGAGTAAATGCACCACCTGGTGAGGATGTGTTGGGTAAGGTAAGAAATTTACTTAAGTATTTTCCGTATCCCCCTGGATTTGGTTTCGAGGAGTCAAAATCAGAATGGGTGGGTTTGCCAGATGAATTTATGAAAATCACGATATTATCCGTCTTTTTGTTAATTTGTATAGTTGCAGCTACATTTAACTCTATTAGATATACGGCCTTTTTATTAGGATCCATGATTATTTGCTTTTGTGGAGTGGTGATTCTCCACTTTATAACTGGTAGTTCCTTTGATTATAAGTCGATAATCGGCACCCTCCTTGCTCTCGGGGTGTCAGTGAATAATGGTATTGTTATTGTTCTAAAGGGACAAAGTCTTGAGGGGAAAACTCAAGATCCCTATATTAACGCCACTGAACAAAAAATGCATTCAACCTTATTGACTACATTGACGACATGCTTGGCTGTTTTACCTTTCCTTTTTACCGAGAAATATGGACTGTGGTATAAGTACAGTTTGTGTATACTCGGTGGACTTCCCTTAGCAACGGTATATTCTGGGTTTATAATGCCGATCTTACTGGATAGTATTAGGTTTGGAACCAGGCAATTAAAGAATGTTTGATTCTTATTTATTGTTTTCGATCTTTTGGGGCTTTTCCCTCCCTTGCTTTTATTTTGGGGGGATTATGCCGGTGAAGTTAGGAAACTTCTTTCCCTATTGGAAAGTCTTTTGTTAGGAGTTAATAATTTCAAAAACGGGAGGGCGGGATATGGACAAACACGGGTCTAAAGAGCATCTCAAAGATAAACTTATTAGTTTAATGGAAGACCTTATATGTAATAAATGCCCTAAATTTGATGATTGTGTGAGGGATATCCAGAATACATTAAAATATAAGTTAAACATCCAAAGGGACTTTTGGCCTAGGGGTGTTTTTCTTTGTCCTGATTCAAAGGATATTAAGTTGCTCGTAATTGCAAATAATCCGGGACCCTACAACGAAAAGTTGGATAAAGATTTATATGATCCAGATTGGGATCGAGAAAAATGTAAATCTAATCTAAGGGGCTTTTTGGGGGATATGTGCACAAAGTGGGTAAAGCTTTGTGAGTGCTGGGAGAGAAATGGATTTACGGGTTTTCATAAGAACCTTTGTAAACTCTTTAAGAAATTTAACGTTTCTATTCAGGAGGTTTATCTTACTGAAATGGTAAAATGTGGAGGCTTTGATGGAACCAATGTTCCGGATGACATATTGGCGCGGTGTAAAGAAGAATGGCTCAAGAAGGAACTGGAGATTTTGACCTCCGATAACAAGAAACGCAAAATATTGATACTTGGTCAGGATACTTGCATGGGGGTTTTAGATCTTATTTGTAATTTAAATGCTGAGGTTTATGTTACTCTTCAGCATCCCAGCGTGCGAGGTTATTTCGACCCCGATTTAGTTTGTCGAATAAAATAATTTAGAGTTTAAATTCAGAACGGATACTTCAACTAGTGGTTGTATCTTATCTATTCCGTGTAGTGCCCGTGTTTATAGCTTTTGCCTTCGACTATGTATATTACATCTTCAGCGATATTAGTTGCCAGGTCTGCAATTCTCTCCAGATTACTTGAAATTATGAAAGTATCGATAAGGGTTTCATTGCCTTGCTTCACATCTGCCTTTATAAGGTCTTTTACACTTTCTGAGTGAAGGTTATCGATAATATCATCCCTCTTTAACACATCCTTTGCCAGGTATGCATCTTCATCAAGAAAGGATTTGAAAGCATCTTTAAGCATAAGATTCGTACCTTCGTACATGTCAAGGATTTTAGGTGGAAGGGAATATCCTGGGCGTTTTGAGAGCCTTAACCCGCATTCTGCAATGTTAACTAAGTGATCCGCAATTCTCTCAAAGTCGTTGTTCATCTTTAATATCATCAGAGCGATTCGCAGTGCTTTGCCTCTTGGTGAATATAAGGCAATAAAATCAATGCATTCCTCATCAATCTCCAATTCTTTCTCATTTGCTAATCTTTCATCACTTTTGATGATTTTCTCCAGTTGGGCGGTATCCATCTCTATTATAGCCTTGAACACATTTTCAAGCATTGAATGTATGTGAAGATAGTATCCGTTTATTGATTCTCTTAATTCCTTCAACTTTTGTTCCAGCATAGCACCTCCTCATCCAAATTTTCCCAGCAAAAATTCTTCCGTTAAGGGATTTTCTGGAGTTGTAAAAATTTTTGTTGCAGGCCCATATTCTATAAGCTTTCCAAGGTAAAGAAATGCGACATAATCCGAAACCCTTGATGCCTGAGCTATATTGTGGGTTACAAGAAGGATTGTAACTTCTTTCTTAAGTTCCCCAAGAAGTTCCTCAATTTTTACCGTTGCCAGGGGGTCAAGGGAGGATGTAGGTTCATCGAGGAGAATTATGTCCGGTTTTAGAGCGAGTGCTCTTGCTATGCAAAGCCTTTGTTGCTGTCCCCCCGAGAGAAAGGTTCCTCTCTTAAATAGCTTTTCTTTTACCTCATCCCAAAGTCCAACACTTCTTAGACTTTTTTCAACAATTTCATCTTTTTGGGATTTGGACAATCTAATGCCTCGAAGAATATATCCAGCGAGGACGTTATCGTATATACTCATGTGGGGGAAGGGGTTGGGCTTTTGGAAAACCATACCTATTCTGGATCTAACTTCTTCCGCAGGGAGTTCAAATATATTTGACTCCTTTAAGTAAATTTTGCCTTCCACCTTTGCGTGGTTTGATAGTTCGTGCATTCTGTTAATGGTCCTTAAAAGGGTGGATTTACCGCAACCAGAAGGTCCCATTATGGAAGTGATTTTATTTTCCTTAACGTCAAGGTTGATATTGAATAGAACCTGGTGTTCACTATAGTAGACGTTTAGATTTTCAATGCGTAATATTACTTTGTCCATCTTTTTGCACTCCATTTTGCTAATATGTTAAAGGTAAATACCATGAATATGAGTAAAATAGATGCACCCCAGGCTATTCTATGCCACTCCGCATATGGGCTTAAGGCGTAGTTATAAATAGTTAGTGAAAGAGTGTTCATGGGCTTCATGATGTTTAAGTTAAGATATGGATTTCCGAAAGCTGTAAAGAGTAATGGGGCGGTCTCTCCGGAGATCCTTGCCAGTCCTGCTAATATTCCTGCTAAGATTCCAGGTGTAGCAATAGGTAGTAAAACTTTAAAAAGCGTTTTTGAAAAGCTGGCACCAAGGGCTAGGCTTGCTTCTCTTAATTCAAAGGGTATCATTTTGAGTACTTCTGTAGTATTCGAGACTATGTTGGGTATAATCATTATTGCAAGTGCCACGCTTCCAGAGAGCGCAGAATAACTCCTCAGGGGTTTCACGAGCCATAAGTATATTACAACACCTATTATGATTGAGGGGATACCTGAAATCATTCTAACGGTGTAGTTAAGAATTTTACTCAGAAGGTTTTCTGGGTATTCTGCTATTAAAACCCCTGTTAGGATGCCAAGTGGCGTAGCTATGAGGGTGGAAATCATGGTTATAATAATGGTTCCAACTATGGAATTTAGCACACCTCCACGTTCTCCTACAGGTCTTGTTACCCTTGTAAGGAGATCTAAATTAATGGCTGAAATTCCTGTTTTCAAAAGGTAAAGCAAAATAAGCACAAGAGGAACAATGGTTAAAATTGAAAAGGTAATTATGGCAATTCTTGCAAATCTATCAAAGATTTTTCTTCTTTTTAGGTTCATCGGTTTCCTCCCTTCAATATAAGTGTGCCGGCTATGTTAACAAGGAGTGTTATGATAAATAGTACAAGACCTAAAAATATAAGTGCTGATTGGTGTGCACCAGAGGCTTCATTAAACTGGTTTGCTATTAAGCTGGCGATGGTATTTGCAGGTGAGAACAGGTTTCGGGGCATTCTATTAAAGTTCCCGATAACCATTGTTACAGCCATTGTTTCACCAAGAGCACGTCCAAGTGAAAGCACAAAACCTGCTATTATTCCTGAACGTGCCAGTGGTAAACTTATGTGATAAAGTACTTCTGCTTTTGTGGCGCCCATTGCGAATGCAGCTTCTTCTAATTCAGGTGGAACAAGTTTTAACACCTCTCTCGATATACTCACGGAAAGGGGAATGATCATTATGGTAAGTACTATTATGGCTGTAAATAGTCCGACTCCAATTGGCGGATATCCTAACTTAATCTGCAAATATCTTATAATGGGGGCGAGTACAAAAAGTCCCCAGAAGCCATATATGACTGACGGAACTGCCGCTAAAAGGTCCAGGGCATTGTTTATGATCTTTTTAACAGCACTATCCGATGTTCTTTCAGAGAGTATTATAGAAGCTGATAGGGAAAATGGAATGGAAATGAGAAGGGCGAGAAAGGAGCATATTAAAGTTGATGCAATGAATACTACTGCCCCGTAGTTGCCCCAGATTGGATCCCAGTTGTTGCTTAGAATAGTCCTAAACTCTGCCGTTTTTAAAAATTCAAGGCTTGATAGGAATAAAGATACAAAGAAGCCCAAAAGTATTGCCAGAACGATAAGCCCCGATGAAATGAGGGATGCCTTTACCAGTTTATCAAGCTTTAGACTTTTTACAAAAATTTTGGGGCCCTGGATGAGGGCCCCGGTTGTTCTCACCAGTAACAGTGTTAGTTTTTCCATACTTCCTTATCTTTGAAAACTAATGTTTTGAGATTTTTTTCAATTTGTGGGATTAGCGTCTTAGGTAGAGGTGCATAGCCGAGCGTTGCAGGAATACTTTGACCCTCATGGGTCATCCACCAGAGGAGTTCGAAGAGTGCTTTAGCCTTTTTAGCCTCTTTTAAGTATGAAAGGTCCTTATAGACTAGGATCCAGGTGAAACTCGATATGGGGTAACCATCAGGATTCTCTGTGTCCGTAATAGAAACCTTCATGTGAGGGGGTATTTTTCCTGCAGCTGCCAGGGATATACTTTCTAAGGTTGGTTTAACAAATTTGCCTGACCTATTTTTAATGGAAGCATAGTTGAGGTTGTTTTCAAGGGCGTATGTTAATTCCACATAGCCGATCGAACCTTCTATCTGCTGGACCATGCCAGCAACACCAGGATTGCCCTTACCCCCTATGCCAACAGGCCAGTTCACAGATTTTCCTGCCCCCATTCTTTCTCTCCATTTAATATCAGCTTTGCTGAGATAATCTGTAAAAACGAAGGTCGTTCCGCTTGCATCTGATCTATATACGGGTGTTATAACGAGTTTGGGTAGTTTGACTTCGGGATTTATTTTCTGGATTCTTGGATCATTCCAGTACTTTATAATTCCTAAGTATATATCAGCAATTATATCAGGTGTCAGTCTCAGCTCGGAAACACCCTTTAAGTTGTAGACGAGTACAACGGCACCGAGACAGGTTGGGATGTGAAGGACCTCAGAACCCGCTTTCTCTTCTTCGGAACCAGAAAGGGGTGCATCTGATCCTGCAAAGTCCACTGTTTTTGCTATAAGTTGTTGAATTCCACCACCTGACCCGATTGCCTGGTAGTTTACTTTTACCCCTGTAGTTTGGTGGTACACATCAAACATTTTGGAGTAAAGGGGGTAGGGGAATGTAGCCCCAGCCCCCGTTAACTCCACACCTTGGGCAAGGAGAGTGCCCGTAAGTAATCCAAAAACTATAAGTATCTTTTTCATTTTTTCCTCCTTAGAAGTTTACGTTTATCGTAGCCTTGAGATATAAGTCATTTTTGATACTTGAATCGTCATACATAGCATAGGCTATATTTGGTGCAATGGACACATTCTTTGCAATTTTATACGATAGCCCACCGAATATTAAGTTCATAGGAGAGTCTTTGGAGAGCACCATGTAGGAGATATTAGAAGCCTCTGAATTTGCCTGGAATGCTCTGTCAAATCTTGCAAAAATCTCCATTCGTCTTGTGAGTTCCTTAGCTGTGAAAATTGAGAGGAACTTAAAAGTATTACCGTTGGCTTTCAACAATCCGAACTCTACGCCTGCTCTAAAATCCTCTCTTTTATATCCAAGGAAAGGATGAATAAGGGTTGTAGAGGTTGTATCGTTAACTTTATCATATCTTCCACAGAGCTCTACGATCAGGTCTTTTACTGGTTCAGCGCTCAATGAGCCATAAATGGTGTATTTGGATTTTCCACCCCTAGCTGCAAGTAAGGCTAATTTGGATACAGAAATCTTCATAGAACCAGAAAGCCCAAAATCTCTGCTTGGAACAACTCTTTGAAAGTCAAGTACGGTTTTTTCCACAAAACGGTATCCCCAAACCTTTTCAGCATTCTCGTATACTAAGGTGGGCTGAATACCGAAGGCCAAGTTTGCGTTCTTTATCTTAACATTTAAAGTAGCATCTTTTAAGTATGGTACAAGTTTTATTTCCCTTGTTTTATTCACATTAGGGCTTTCCATCTCAAGCCTGACCCTCAGGTTTACATTCTCGTCTTGCTTCTTGTCAAAGGTTAAGTTGATTCTTCTCATAAGGAATCCGTACTCGCCCCATTTCTTAAGAGTGTCCTCGGGTACATTTGAGCTGGCTATGTAGTAGAAATCCCCGAACATGACCCCCGATATCTTCAGATCTTGCCCGTTTACCACAGACACAGCCAGGACCATTGCCAGTCCCCATACCCATGTCCTTATGCTTTTACCCTTCATATTTAACCTCCTTTTGGGTGTGTATTGATTATGAAACACGGAGGTTAAGGAGATGTTGAGGAAGTGTTAAGAATTCTTAACAATAGGTATGATTATTAAAAAAGTGGTTCCAGAGCCTAATTGGCTCCTTACTTCTATCTTGCCATTTAATGCCTTAACGGCGTGCTTTACTATTGCAAGACCTAAACCGAAGCCGGCACTCCTGGACTTATCAAGGGTAAAGAATCTTTCAAAAATTTTTTCCACATAATCCTCGGGAATTCCAGGTCCGGTATCTGAAACCAAAATTTGGATGTTTTCGTCCTTCTCTCCAACGAAAAGTTTTACTTCACCTTTTTCAGTGAATTTAACGGCATTGTCCAGAAGGTTTACTAATATCATTT
The DNA here is from genome assembly GCA_039803305.1 of Caldifarciminota bacterium. GTDB lineage: Bacteria > Hydrothermota > Hydrothermia > UBA1063 > UBA1063 > UBA1063. Next base: position 14,784 of record JBDRYG010000015.1, on the reverse strand, counting down.
TAACCTTTTCAGGGTCAGTTTTGACAAACTTTTCGAGTGATACCTCTACATTAAGGTTTAAACCTTTGCTCTTAGCCTGATGTTCGAAAGGTGTTACCACAGATTTAACGAGCTCCCTCAAATTCACTTCTTTTAAGTCGACTTCTGGAACATTCTCAAGTTTTGAGAGTGTATTCAATTTCTCTACCAGCACCTGTAATTCCTGTGTTCCTTCGAGAATTTTTTCTATATAATTTTTTACTCTTTCAGCTCTGATTTCATCCAGGGCTGTTTCTGCGTATCCCCTGATGATGGTGAGTGGAGTTCTTAGATCATGAGAGACATAAGTAATAAGATCTTTTTTAAGTCTTTCCTTTTCTATAGTATCGGAAATGTCCATGGCCGTTATTACAATCCTGTTAACTCCCTCCAATTTTTTAATGATTACTTTAAGGTATTTACCTTCTTTTCTGATAAGTAGATCCTGGTAGTATATATCATCAGATTTTAGAATGTTTCTGAGCGTGTCATAGAGTTGTGTGTCTAAAATGTCTTCGAAGTTTGCACCTTCTATGGAAGACTTTGGATTCATGAAAAGCGTTCTAAATTCCTCGTTTAAATAGATAAATACCTTCTGTTCATTCAAAATTCCAAGGGGCAATTGGATGGATTCCAGGATGGATTTCATCTCCGCTTCTCGTCTTGCCAGTTGCTCAAAGGAATGCTTTAATCTTTCAGCCATTTCATTAAAGTACAGAGTCAGGGTCGATAAGAAATCTCCTGGTTTTCTTATGATCTTAACATTAAAGTTGTTCTTCGATAGCTTACTAAAAGCATTGATAAATTGATTAATCTCCATTCTATATAAGGTGTCAAGGATGAGTAGCGAAATGATGCTGAGAATGAATATGATTGGGAGTGTTATGAGAATGTTCTTCCTGGTCCTTCTCAGGGTTGATAACAAGCGGCTTTCTGGCTCGCTAACTCTTAGCACCATTACTATCTTATCTTCTGAATAAATGGGTATTGCGCAATACAACATTCTGGTTTTTACGGTATGGCTGAAACGGAAAGAAAATGAAGTTTCACCTTTTAGAGCTTGCCTAATCTCCGGTCTCCATCGATGGTTGTCCATGTGAAATGGGTTTTCTCTTGTATCTAATAAAACCACTCCACTGGTATCAACGATGGTTATTCGCTTGCCCGTTTTAGAATCGATCTCCTTAAAGATGGAATCTAAGTATCTTAGTTTCTCTGGATTTCGAAGAACATCAGAAAAATTTCGTGAAAGCGCCTGTGCAAAGTCAAAGAGCTCCTTTTTGTGAAAATCTTGAGAGTCTCTGTAAAGTTCTCTGTAAGCAATCGTTGTCAGGGTTAAGGAGAGAAAGAGGAGAGGGATAACAATAAAGATAAGTATTCGTTTAGTCATTTGGGCTAAACTCCAGAGTATATCCGCGTCCGCGTATGTTTTTTATTGTTACACCAGCTTTTTTAAGTTTTTTCCTCAGGTTTGTGATGTGCACATCAATGACCCTTTCACTAACATCTTCCTCTAATTTGCCGATTTCGGAAAGTATCTCTTCCCGTGAAAAAATCCTTCCTGGTTTTGACGATAAAATGTTCAAAATATCATACTCTGAGGGTGTTAATTTAAGTTCCTTCCCTTCTATATAGACCCTGCCTTTCTCGGTGTCTATAACCAGTTTATCGCCTAATTTTATAATGCGGGTATCGGTTCTCTCCGTTCGCCTCAGAATTGCTTTCACTCTTGAAACAAGTTCTCTGGGGGAAAAGGGTTTTACCACATAGTCATCGGCTCCTAACTCAAGGCCCAATACCCTGTCAGCTTCATCGGAACGAGCTGTGAGCATGATTACAGGGATATTTTTATAGTCGTCTTTGCTTTTTAAAAGTTTTAAGAGCTCAATTCCATCGTAATCAGGGAGCATAATGTCTAGAATTATAAGGTCTGGGAGTTTTTTATTGGAGAGTAACTTCATGAGTTCCGATGCAAAAGCAAATTTCAGCACAAGAAAGTTTGACCTTTCAAGGTGAAGCGCTACAAGATCTCGTATTTCTTTGTCATCTTCAACGATAACGATTACCATAAGATAATGATAAGACAGGAAGTTTAAATTCAAAAGGGGACATATTGCCATTGTAAAGCGTTTAATTCAGGGTGATTGGTCGGTAAAATTTTGGAAAGTTTTTATTTGCCACACTCTTATTAAAGACCAGGAAGCGGGAAAAGTTTGGTGTTATTAAATCACAAGGCGGGTACTAAACCTGATTTTATTTCTTAATGAGTAATTTTCTAAGGCAAACCCATATTTACAATTTGATAAGTTTGCCGTCTTTTAGGATATATCTCCACGTAAGCGGTGGGTTCGTCAAAAATGTACAGGTCACCGTTACGAGCGATACCCCTTAGGATTGTTATTAACTTCTTTTCTCCTGCAGATAGATTTAGATTTTTGTTGTCCACGACTTCGCTCAGATTCTTACTTTGTCTGTTCAAAAATTCAAAGGCTAATTCCTCCGGAAGATACTCGAAGAAGAGATGTTTTCCTTTAAACTGGCCTTAAATACAAACGGGTCGTGAGGTACTAAATCAATTTTTTTCACGAAGTTTCCATGGGGAAATTTTAAAGAGCTCAATACCGTTATAAGTTATCCTTCCCTTTTGTGGTTCAAATAGTCCAATTAACATTCTTGCTAAAGTTGTTTTCCCACTCCCGTTGTCACCGAGAATGCACACCTTATCGCCCTTGGAGACTTTCAGGTTTAGTCCTTCAAATATTTTTTTGTCAGGAAAAGAAAGGTGAATGTCTTCCATTTCGAGCTCCTGAAATTCGTCGAGTGGTTCTTTCGAGAAGATGTTGGGGCTACATTCTTCCTCAAAGTTGAACAGTTCTGTGAGTTTTTTTGCAGAAACTACTTTTGTTTTGTATTTTTTGGGGAATTCCATGATACTTTCTGCGGTATCCCAGATTCTGAAAAAATATGTTAAAATGGCTGTTAGTGTACCTATAGTGAGAGTGTTATTAAGTATCATGCTACCCCCGACTATCCTTATTATTGCTTCCGAAAAATTTAAGATACCCGTTACCAGAACGATGTCAAGGACAATCTCGAGGATTGTATATTTTTTCGTAAGATTAAAGATTTTAGCGAGAGAGGAATTGGTTTTTTCCATTCTTTCACCTTGCAGGTTGTTAACTCTCAGGTGAATTTAGCCTTGTACATTTTCGCTTACCATTGTTGCAAGATCTTCTTCTGCAGTCATAAGTTTGTGGCTTATCTTCTCTATTTCAGGTAGTAGGAGCTTAGAGAAAAGTATAAAAACAGGGAACACGGGTAAGATAATCAAAGTGAGTTTGGGACTCAGTTTAAAATTCATAATTAGTGCACCGATAAGTAAAAGCACATTGGTGATGAAAATATTGACATCAGAGAAGAGAAATTCGGAGACGAGTTTTAGTTAACATTAACCCTTTGAATAAAATAGCCTTCGTCTTTGTCCATTAGGTGCTTAATTTTTGCGTTGAGTAAACTTTTTAGAATAAACTGCCTCAGTTTATTAGTGAAATTGATACTGTAAGTCTTTTCGACCAGGTATCTAAGGCTGAGGAGGGTAATAAATAGGAGGATGAGGAGTATGTAAATAATTGAGGATATTCGAAAACTGGACAAATCCCTTGAGTAAACCGCTGTGTCGATTAAACTCCTCGATGCGATTGGCAAGATAAGGACAACGCCCTTTTGTCCGAGCATAATAGCAAGTAGAGTTAATTCCGCCTTTAAAAACTTTTTAAAAGAGGTTGTATGTTTTATCAGTTTTGTAAAGTCTTTCTTGATTCCCGCAAGAATTTTTGCCCAATTAAATTTTTATTAATTTTTGTTAAAAGATTCCTATAACAAGCTCTTTGCCTGATTTTAGCGTAATTTAGAAAAGCTAAGTATCTACACCCAGAGTGACAAACGGGAATGAACGGGCATTTCTCATGGAAACATTCATTGTAAAGCTCAAAAAAATAAGTAACTTTGAATATCATGTAGGTCGTAAGATAGAAGTTTACCTTCCACGAACTCCTTTCGTCCAATTCCACTTAGGCATTTGTAGATTTCTCCCTCTGGACCAATGATATAGGAATAATTGCGCTTTGATATGCACCATGATCCGAGCAAAAATAACTCTGGCATCTTGAAACCCTCTGAAATCGCACAATTATAAAGCGATATGAAAATCTCGGGAAGGTCTTGGTATGGTATGGGATTATATCCTCCTTTTGCCCTATTTCGAGGTATATAGTCTAAGTTCCCAAGATTAAGTTCTATATTATTAGCTCCCAGCTCTTGAGAGAGAATCTTTAAAGTCTCTGAAAAATATGGCAAGTTCGTATAATCGTAGTTTATCCGAATTACCAGGTTGGTTTTTGAGGTATTGTTATCAACTAAGAGTTTTAAATTTGAGATGATTTTTCTGAAGCTACCTCGACCGTTTGGTAAAAACCTTCTTGAATCGTGGATTTGAGCCGAGGGTCTTTAATATAGGGAAAGTATAGGAGGAAAAAATCTATGACGAAATTTTATTATAGGAGGCCGATTTTTGCTTTTACCTTACAGAGACAAGCTTGAGTACTTCAAAGGTTTTTTAGAAGCTAACAATCTTTATGTGGCTTATATCTTGTAATTATTTGAATTTTTGACGTTTGGTGCGTTTCCGGTTAGCGTTCGTCGTTTGACCTTGTGATTTATTAAGAGTGAAAGGGGAATTCTGGTAGAAATTAGAGTAAACTTTTTGCGGTTTTTTTGAAAGGACATTGCAGATGTGCTTTTTTCTAAATGATTGTTCCGAAAGAAATCATTGTTACTAAGCGTGTTCTAAGTGAAAGAAAGATTTTAAGGGTTATGTTTCTAAATTTAGAAACCTGGCTAAGTTCAAAATTCGAGAAGCGCTGAAAGTGCAAGATATGTATTTAAGTCTCTTTTGTCGAAAGGATGAACTGCCTAATGGGTTACCAAAATTGATACTGTTTTCCTGATATACAAAATCCCTGTGTCCGTTGTTAAATTTAAAACTAACAAAGGCAGAGTTGCAAAAAACTTTAAATTTCAAAGCATTGAACTTAAGCAAAATCTTCTAAATTTTAGCTAAGACGGTTTTGTGGGGAGTAATATTGAACTCACTTTTTTATAAACGGTATAATACCTTAGCTTTGATTCTGCAGGAGGAGATATCGTGTATTTTAGACACTCAAGAGCCTTGATCGTAGTTATCTTTATCCTTGCTTTTTCATGTAAGCAAAAGGAAATAATTTTCCCTGAGGATGATACAGTAAATGTGTGGCAAAGGAAATGCGGGGGAAACGGTATTGATATTGCCTATTCAATATGTCCGGCAAAGGAAGGTGGTTATTTAGTTGCAGGTTATACAGAGTCTTATAGGGCTGGTGGTCGTGATGTCTACCTACTTAAGATAGACGAGAATGGTAACAAGGTGTGGGAGAAGACCTATGGGGGAAGTGATTGGGAGGAAGCTTATTCTATCTGTTCAGCGTCAGGTGGTGGTTATGTGGTTGCAGGTTATACATATTCTTATGGGGCTGGTGAGGATGATGTATATTTACTCAAGATAGACGAGAATGGTTATGCACCGCCAATAGAGGGTAAGGTTAATGTTTCAAGGGGAGGTAATATCCTGGATGATATTTACCCCAAAAATTTACGAGCACCAGACCACAATTTTCTCATACCGAGATCGAGATTCAAGAATCGTTAAAGAAGGAAAGTCGTATTAGGGGACTCATGGGTATAGGTATACGGATTTAATGGATTTCGAACCGAGTTTTTACTAGATAGTTTTTAAATCGTATCCAGCAAGTTTGGTAAAAATTCGTGTGAAATTTACAGAGATCGGTTGTCTTTGCCCAAGGAAAGATGATAGGTGATCCATAGTTAGTGTAAAAGATTGATATTTATGAGGGTTTTTAATTATTGAATTGATGTAATGGTAAGCGTGGCGGATTCTCGATAGGAAGGTAAAGGATGTTGGGGCTGTGGTGGAAACTCGAGCAAACGGACGGAATTTTCGTGTTATCAGTTAATAGAATCACTGGGTTATATACGATTTGGGACATAATTTTAATGTCTTAAATTAAACGAGGTGTTGATGTCCGTGGGGTGAAGATGTTTGTTGGATTTTAGAATTTGTTAAGGACCTCTTAGTTGGATATAGCTCTTGTAGAAGTAACAAAAAAATCAAAGTGCATTCGTAAAGGTTAGGTGTGAGGCTTTATCCTGACTTTGTTAAGGCAAGTTCCCCTTAATTAGTAGTTTTACCATTTAATCTAACTTTCACGAGATATCATGTAAGCTGAAATTTCTTTAAGGTTTTTATTGTCCTCTCAATATCCTCTTCTCCCACATCTTTATGGGTAACAAACCTTATTCTGCCCGGACCAAATTGAAGGGCAAGTATACCGTTTGATTCAAGATATCTAAGTATTATCTGGGGGTCAATGGTGGTTTCTACAATTACTATATTGGTTTCAACCTCTTCTGGGTTTATTTTGAAAAACGGGAATTGAGAAAGGCCCTCGGCAAGCTTTCTGGCATTTTTGTGGTCTTCTTCAAGTCTTGTAATCATTTTCTTTAGGGAAATAATGCCACATGCAGCAAGGATTCCTGCCTGCCTCATACCACCGCCAAGAAGTTTTCTTACCCTTCTGGCTTTTTCTATAAATTCTCTTGATCCGCAAAGCATGGATCCCACGGGTGCTGAGAGTCCTTTTGATAAACAGAACATAAGAGAATCCAGGTTTTTAGTGAATTCCTTTACATCTACTTTTAAGTAAGTACAGGCGTTGAAAATCCTCGCACCATCCATGTGAAGAGGCAGTCCATGTTCGCTACAGATGTTTTTGACTTCCGCCACATAATCAGGGGTTAAAGTTTTTCCGCCCCAGTAGTTATGGGTATTTTCAAGACAAACGAGGGATGTAGCACACCTGTGTAATTCTTCTTTTCTTATAGCTTTTTTGATATCATCGGGATCGATGATTCCCCTTTTAGATTTTAAGGGCCTTGGAATTGATCTTGATATGTAAGCAATATGGCCAACTTCTGAAGTATAAATGTGAGACATTTCCTCCAGAATCACCTCTGTACCATCTCTTGTCCAAACTCTCACTGCTATGGCGTTTCCCATGGTCCCTGAAGGGACGAAGAGACTGGCTTCAAAACCTGTTATTTCTGCTGCGAGGTTTTCAAGTTCCTTGACTGTTGGATCATCTCCCAGGACATCATCACCGACGGGGGCTTTCATTATCGCTTCATACATCTCTTGAGTTGGCTTGGTTACCGTGTCGCTTCGGAAATCGGAAATCTTCATATTTCCTCCTATTTTAATCCAAGGACTTCTTTCTCTTTTTCTATGATTTCCCTAATCCCTTGCCAGGCGAGGTCAATTAGGTCGTTTAATTCCTGCCTTGTAAGAGGCCTTTTTTCTGCTGTGCCCTGTATATCAATTATCTTTCCGGTTTCTGTCATGGTTACATTTAGATCCACCTCTGCTTGAGAGTCCTCTTCATAGGATAGGTCAAGATAATACTCTCCATTTACTATACCGACAGAGACAGAGCCGATGAATTCCTGCACAGGATTTTCTTTTAAAACTTTATTCTCTATTAGAAGTCTTATAGCATCATAAAGGGCTACGAACCCGCCATTTATTGACGCTGTCCTCGTCCCGCCATCAGCTTGAAGGACATCACAATCAATTATTATTGATATGTCGGGCATTTTGGAAAGGTCCACTGCTCCTCGGAGGCTCCTGCCTATGATCCTGGAGATTTCCACTGACCTGGAGTCAGGTTTGCCCGTTCTTGATTCCCGAGGTTTTCTCTCCATTGTAGATCTTGGTAGCATGCTGTATTCCGCCGTAATCCAACCTTGTTCCATTCCCTGTAGCCAGGCTGGTGCTTTATTTGAAACGGAAGCTGTGCAAAGAACCATTGTATTTCCCATCTGGATGAGGCAAGAGCCTTCAGGGTTTTTAAGATAATTTCTCACAAATTTTATTGGTCTTAGTACGTGTGGTTCTTTCATTTTACATCCTCTCCGGGGCACTTACCCCTATTAGCTCAAGACCATTTTTTACCACTGTTTTAACGGCAAAGGAGAGAAGTAACCTTGCCTTTGATAGCTCATGACTTTCGCTTACAATTCTTATTTTCTGGTAATAACTATGATATAATTCCGCGAGTTCCATAAGATACCTGACTAAAAGGTGTGGCTCCAAGGTGCGACATATGCTTTGTAAAACATCAGGGTAATACATTATCTTTCTCATGATGCTACGTTCTTCCTGTTCTTTAAGGAGGAAAGGATCAGCATGGTCTAAGGATAGTCCTTTCTCGAGACCGTAATCTAAAACGCTTGAAATTCGTGCATGGCTATACTGTATGTAATAAACAGGGTTTTGAACACCGATAGTTTTTGCAAGTTCAAGATCAAAATCAAGATGTGCATTTACTGTCCGGGTTAGGAAGAAGAACCTTGCAGCATCTGTCCCAACTTCTTCAATTAGATCATCCATGGAATATATTTCCCCTTTCCTCTTTGACATTTTTACTTTTTCGTTTCCTCTTACCAGGTTTACCTGTTGGGCTATCAGAACGGTAAAGTTTTTCACATCAAAACCCAACGCCTCAAGCCCTGCTCTCATTCTTGGTATATAGCCGTGATGGTCTGGCCCCCAGATGTTTATTAAAATATCGTAGCCTCTATCAATTTTGTGTAGATGATAAGCAAGGTCAAAGAAGAAGTATGTGGGTTCGCCATTTGACCTTATTAAGACTCTGTCCTTATCATCGCCGAAAAGGGTTGATTTGAAAAGGGTAGCCCCGTCTTCTTGGTAAGTAAGACCCTTTGCTTCAAGAATTCTCATCATTTTAGAGGGGTAATGAGATGCCCTTATTTCAGTTTCAAAAACAAAACGGTCAAATTCGACCCTGAATTTTTCCAAGGTGGATTTTTGCCATTTATGGATATAGTTCACTGCGAACCTTCCTGGATCCTCGCGAGATTCAACTTTTAGAATTTCACGGGCAATGTCATAAATGTACTCCCCGTGGTAGCCATCCTCAGGAAACTCGCATGGTTCACCTCTGATTTCTTTAATTCTTGCTTCGATGGATTTTCTAAGCCTTTCAATCTGTCCGCCTGCATCATTTACATAGAATTCCGATTCTACAGTGTATCCACAGTGATTCATTATTCGCTTTAGAGAGTCTCCAATGGCAGCTGCTCTTGCATTAACTACCACCAGCGGACCTGTAGGGTTCGCAGAGACAAACTCGAGGTTTACCTTTTTCCTCCTGCCGAAGTTGCTCTTCCCAAATTCCGTTGGATCTTTCTCTATGTTCCTTAGAATGTCAGCTAGGGCGCTTTGTGATACCTTTATATTTAAGAAACCTTTCTCAATCTTTGCCTGTTCTATAAAGGATAGGGAATTTAGCCTTTTCGCTATAAGTTCACCAATCTCCGATGGATTCCTTTTAAGTTCCTTTGCGAGTTTGAAGGGAAGATTTGTAGAATAATCTCCAAATTTCTCATCCTTTGATTCTTCTAAGAAAAAATCAACTTCCTGCTTAAACTCTTTCTGGATGAATTCTCGAATCTCGTTTTCAATCTTCTCTCTTAAAATCTCCATCGTAGAGCCACCTCGGTACATCCGCCCAAAGTTCTTCTAATCTGTAAAATTCTCTTGCATCTTTAAGCATTATGTGAATAATAAACTCACGGTAATCTATTAATAGCCAGCGAGCGTTTCTGTGTCCCTCAGTGTGATGAGGGGATAATCCCATCTTTGAGAGTTCTTCTTCAATATGATATCTGAGGGCGTTTAGATGCTCTTTAGAATTTGCTGTGGCTATGATAAAATAATCGGCAATCTGTGGTAAGTATTTTTTTATTTCTAGAATTTTAATATCCTCCGCCTTTTTGTTGTATAAAGTCTCACATACTTTAACAATTTCCTGGTCAAAGGGTGTTTTAGTTTCCATCTTCCCTCCTCACGGATTCAAGAAACTTTTCTGCATATTTTATGGACTCTTCAGTGATTTTCTCACCTGAAAGCATTCTTGCAATTTCGCGTTTTCTTTCATCTTCCGTAAGTTTCCTTATATTAACAAGGGTTCTATTTCCTTCCATCTTTTTTTCGACTAAAAAATGGGTATCTCCAAAGGCAGCTATCTGCGGGAGGTGGGTAATTACTATTACCTGCCTATTTTTACTTATACTTTTCATCTTTTTGCCAACCATTTCAGCGACTTTACCACCAATACCAGTGTCTGCCTCATCAAAAACCAGAGTTCCTACGTCGTCTACCTCCGCTAATACCCTCTTAATTGCAAGCATTATCCTTGAAAGCTCGCCACCAGAGACAACCTTGTTTAAAGGTCTTGGTGGTTCACCTGGGTTTGTTGATATAAAAAATTCTACCGAGTCTTTACCTTGAGGGGTTATTTCTGGTAGTTCCTCAATATTGATAACAAATTTAGCCTTTTCCATGGCAAGATCTTTAAGTTCGCTTTCAATAAGTTCTTTCAGTTTTTTAGCTGTTTCAACTCTTTTATGATGAAGCACATTCGCTTGTTTTTCACACTCATCTTTCAATCTGCTTACTTCCTCCTCGAGATTTTTGATCTCTGTGTCAAAATTTTCAATGAATTCGAGTTCCCTTTTTAAGTTTTCCTTTTCCTCTATAAGTTCCTCTATGCTTTTTCTGTACTTATTTTTTAGGTTTTTTAGAAATGCCAGCCTGTTCCTGAGTTCATCAAGTTCTTCCGGGCTGTAGACCAGAGAGTTTCTATATTCTACGAGATTTCTCCAAACCTCCTCCATCCTGTCGGGTAAATCCTTCAGTAAATCTGAAAATTCCTTTATCCTGGAGTCGATTGAGGAAAGGTTTTCTAAAATTGCGAGAGTTCTAAAAACCTTTTCGTAAGCAGAATCTTCAGAATCATAGAGCAGAGCAATACTCTCTGTTATCTGGTTCTGCAGTTTTTCAATGTTTGACAGAATATTCACCCGCTCTAAAATTTCCTCTTCTTCGCCAGGTCTCAAATTAGCTTTTTCGAGTTCTTCAAGTTTGTATCTGAAGTATTCCTCCTTTTCTCTGGCTTCCTGTTCCCTCTTAAGAATCTCTTGAAGTCTGGTCCTCTTCTCGACCATTTCATTGTAGAGGCTTTTCATTTTAGCCCTTTCTGCCTCTAAACCAGCGAAAGAATCAAGAAAATCAATATGACTCTCTTTTACAAGAAGCCTCTGATGCTGGTGTTGTCCGTGGATGTCCACAAGGAATTCTGTAAGCTCTCGTAAAAAACTCTGAGTAGAAGGAGTCATGTTAATGTAAATCCTGGATTTTTTTAACTGAGGTGACAAAACCCTTCTTATTATGATTTCATCTTCACACTCAATCCCGTTTTCTTCAAGAAATTTCCTCTCTTTTTCCGTTGCACTTACGGTCAATATGATCTCCGACTCTTTGTTATTTAAGAGATCCCACTCTACCTTCTCTCCCAGTGCAATGTTTAAAGCTCCTATTATCAGCGATTTCCCTGCACCTGTCTCTCCAGTGATAATATTCAAAGATGGTCCAAATTCTATTTCAACTTGATCCACAAAGAGGTAATCTTTAATGATAAGTCTCTGGATTGCCATTATCCCCAGTAAAGCTTAGCCTTTAATATTTCAAAATGGTTTGGTAAATCAATGGTTTTGACCAGCTTAACATCTTCACTGTTTTTTACAATCTCAAATTCGTCACCACTTTTAAGGGGTATCGTTTCCTGCCCATCGGCAGATAAAATTATTTCTTCGCTTTTTGCTTCCACTTTAATCCTGATGACGGTGTCTGATGGCAAGACAACTGGTCTAAGGGATAACTTGTGTGGGCATATGGGGGTTAGCACGATGGATTCCATCGTAGGAAAAAGTACTGGGCCACCTGCAGAAAGATTGTAAGCTGTAGAACCCGTTGGTGTAGCAATTATTAAACCATCGCCTCTGTATTCAAAGATGTTATTTTCGTTTGCAAAAACTGAAATTGACACCATTCTTGCAGAGCCAGTTACATTTACAACGAAGTCGTTTAGGGCTATTATGGGATTTGCGGTTACCAATGCCTTGAGAGTGATCCTTTTTTCGATAAACCATCGACCTTCTAAAAGGTTTTTAACTGCATTTTCTAAATTGTTTCTCGAGTAAACGGTTAAAAACCCAAAAGTTCCGGCATTAACACCCATTATCGGTTTTTCCGTGAAAATCCTCGCTGTTCTAAGGAAAGTCCCATCTCCGCCTACTGTAATTATGATATCTGCCTTTTCTCTTATTTCGCCATGATTTCCATAGAAAAATCCATCACCCAGTATGTTTTTCAATTCGATGCTAAAAATAACATTTTTGGTATCTACGAGTGTACTTATATATCTGCAGATTTCCTTGACGCCAGCTTTATAAGGATTTCCAACTACACCAAATATCAAGCCTTTTCCTTTCTGGCTGTCTTTTTATACCAGTCTGTTACAATGGATGCCACAATGCCAATTGAAGAATATGTTCCTATGACGACTCCGAGCGTTAGAAGCAGGGCAAAGTCAAAGATGGTAGTCCCTCTTGCGAAAATGAGGATTGTAATTAGAGGTATAAGAGTGGTAAAAGATGTTATCACCGTTCTTGAAAGAGTCTCATTAACCCCGTTATTAAATATTTCCTCTATTCTTCCTAAGGGTATGATTTTGCCAAAATTTTTAAGTTTTTCACGAATTCTATCGGCTACTACAATTGAGTCGTTAATGGAATAACCAATAAGGGTTAAAAGTGCTGCTACTGTGGGCGTTGAAAATTCCCTCCCCAAAAGAGTATAAATACCTAAAGCTATAGTAGTATCATGGAAGAGTGCAATTACCGATGCAATCCCAAATTTGAAGTCGAAGCGGAACCAAATGTAGATTAACATAAGCAACATCCCAATGAGAACAAGGGTAATTGCCTGTAGTGTCAATTTTCTTCCAATTGACGGACCCACCATTTCTGTTCTCAAGAGTGTTATATCAGATTTTACATGGTTTTGAAGAAGGGATGCCACTTCTTCGGGGGATGTGGCCTCGCTCGGGAACCTTAATATAAACATCCCTGCTTCACCAAAGGTTTGAACTTCTGCCTTTAACCCTGATTCTCTCAAGGCACCCCGAACTTCCTCAATTTTAACAGGTGGTTTTGTTTGGATTTGAAGAAGAAGTCCACCCTTGAAGTCTACTCCGAAATTCGGTCCACCTTTTACAATCAGCCCGAACACGCTAATTATGATTAAGGCGAGAGAGAAAACATACATCCACTTCCTATTCCCAATGATATTTAGTTTTGGATTTCTGAAAAATTCCATGATGACTCCTTTATATGCTTAATTTTTCAACTTTTTTCATGCCCACAAGGTAATCGAAGATAATCTTGGACATGAAAATTGCTGTGAAGAAGTTAGAGAGAATTCCAATGGAAAGAACTGTTCCAAAACCTTTAATAGGTCCTGTTCCAAATCTTAGTAAAACAAAAGCCGCAATTAATGTTGTTATGTTTGCGTCAAATATAGTTATCATGGCTCTTGAGAAACCTGCATCAACTGCTGATTTTACACTTTTGCCTGCCCTAAGCTCTTCTCTTATCCTCTCAAAGATCAACACATTAGCATCTACAGCCATACCCACTGTGAGGATTAAACCAGCCATTCCGGGCAAGGTCAGAGTAGCTTTGAGAGCTACCATCACTGCAGAAATAAGAATGAGATTCGTAAAGAGTGCAAGTGTAGCTACAAGGCCGGAAGCTTTGTAATAAACTATCATGAAAAAGATTACAAGTAAAAACCCGATTACCAGTGCTTTAATACCTTTTTGAATGGAATCTTTTCCAAGGAGTGCGCCAATTGTCCTTTCCTCTACTATCTTTATCGGGGCAGGTAAGGCACCTGCTCTGAGGACTATGGCAAGTTCTTTTGCCTCGTCGATTGTGAAGTTCCCTCTAATTATAGCATCACCAGTGGGTATCCTCTCTTCTATAACTGGTGCTGACTGAACAACACTGTCTAAGACTATCGCAAGTTGTTTGCCAATGTTGGTCCCCGTTACGAAGGCAAACTTTGTTGCTCCTTTTTTGTCAAAGTGAAGTTCCACGATTGGTTTTCCAGCATAGGAAGGGTCTGACCCTTGATAAATAGTATGCCGGGCACTTTTTAAATAGGCGCCTGTGAGTTCCGCTTCTTTCCTTAATAGATAAATTGGTCTTACCTTACCCTCTTCCGATTCTTCGGTTTTTCCTAACAAGAATTCATAATCACTTGGAATAATCTTTTTTACTTCAGGGAGGCCAATAATTTCGTAAAACTTTTGGACATCAAAAGTTTTCACTGCTGGCATTCCCTTATAGGAAGTAAGAATATCAGTTAAGAAAGATTTAGTAGTATCATTTTTCCATATTTTCTGGAGGGTATCATCAATACTTTTTAAGGTTTGCTGAGTGAGGTTAGCATCAGCAACAATTCTAAATTCTAGGAGTGCCGTTCTGCCTATGAGCTCTTTTGCCCTTTCTCGATTAAGGACACCTGGCAATTGTATTATGATTCTACCTTCTTCTGTTTTCTGAATGACGGGTTCTGCTACCCCCCACTGGTCAATTCTGTTTCTAATGATTTCCAGGGCTCTCTCTTCCGCACCTTTCGCCTCTTCGGGTTGCAGGTTCGACTTATCT
>JBDRYG010000014.1:12049-29156 GCA_039803305.1 Caldifarciminota bacterium | reverse complement strand
ATAGGAATGGATGCCGACATTCTCATCCTAAACACCCATTCATTTGTCCATCTCGTATATGAAGTCGGAAGAAATTTAATTGATAAGATAATAAAATCGGGCAGATTAATCAATATTCGCTCAACTTAAATGGAATAGTATGATCAACTCGCCACCAGTTTATAAATAGCTGGTGCTCTTTTGGACCAACAGCCACCGTCTCAAAATAGTTTCGATCTTCCAAGAGATCCTCAAAATATTTTAAAAGAAGCCCTTTTCTTGAGCACAGCAACATCTCACCGTGCTCGTTTTCGAAAATGACCAGCCCCCTTGTTTTTCCTGTATGCAACACTACCAGATGATAATCATCTTTTCCTTCAACTAGAAAGACAGCGGTATTGTTTCCCTCAATTCCAGCAAAAAGCTCTTCGCAGGCATTCGAAATATCTTCCTCTTTCTCAAGAAGAGCTAAGAAATACTGAGTCAAAACGTCTGAATCAGTAAAATACTCTGATATCCCGTAACGATTTGAAATCTCTTTATAATTTTTCAAAAACCCATTGTGAACACCATAAATTCTATACTTTTTACCAAAGTGTACAAAGGGGTGCGCATGTAGTTCATCAAGTTCATCAGGACTTGAAAACTCGTCAGATGCCCTTCTGACATGGCCTATGAAAAATTTAAAACCCTGTGCATCTTGAAGTTCTTCAAAATCAAAAAGAGAATCAACAGGGGAACGATTTCCTATGAGTCCGACCTTATTATAAAACGGGACGAGCCCTTCACTTAGCGAAACATATCCAGCCCCATGACCACCTAAGGGGCTTTCGTCAACTTCCTCCTTAAGGGACTCCATTTCACGAAGAAGATCAAAAATCCTGGCAGTCTCTATGTCCTTGCTACCTATGTATGCGAAAATACCACAACTCAATTAGACTCTCCTACTCCTTGAAGTCCTTTAAGGTACATTCTCAATTTGGTAATTTTAAGCTCAAACAGCCGTCTTTTTTCTTTTTCTCGTTCAACTATATCTTGTGGAGCTTTTGAGAGAAAGTCAGGGTTGTTTAGCTTACTGTCTACACTTCTGAGTAATCCTTCGAGTTCATTTATCTCGCGCTCGAAATCCTCAACCATTTTAGTTATTTGAGTTTGATCGGAAATTTCCAGCATAAAATGATAATCTCTAATAATGATGGGTAATCCCTTAAATCCTGCGTGATGTGAGACCAAATCACCTACACCCCCGAGTGAATTAATAAGTTCTATATTCTCATAAAGTAAGTGAACCAATTTTTCATCGTGAGTTTCCACAGCAAGATTGAGCCTCCCCTGAATGTTAAGCTCCGTTTTGATTTGCCTGACATTCTGGATTAGCTCTTTTAAAACCTCAAAAGCAACATAATCTTCATTGAATATAAATCTTCCACTCTTTGGCCAGCTTGAAACCATTATAGACTCCTCGCGATCTTTAAAAGGCAAACTTTGCCATAATTCTTCGGTAACGAAAGGAATCACTGGGTGCAAAAGTTGCAGAACATTTCTCAGAACATAAAAGGCATTAACTAATGCAGATCTGTCCTTTCGGGCTAATCTTGGTTTTATCGCTTCTAAATACCAGTCACAGAATTCTCCCCAGAAGAAGTTATAAAGGGTCCAGGTGTATTTGTTGAAATCAAGGTCATCAAGCGCACGGGTTACATCTCTTATAGTTTCATCAAGAAGATGAAGAATCCATTTATCTTCGATTTTCACAGGCTCTGGGGTTCCTTCAACGGGTTCTCCTTCATAATTCAAGAAAAGCAGTCTAGACGCATTCCAGAGTTTATTAACGAAGTTCCTTCCCAGTTCCATTTTCTTTTCTGAGTAAATTATGTCCTGGCCTTCGGGAGTTATAAGCATAAGTCCGATTCGTACACCATCAGCACCATACTTTTCAAATAGATCTAATGGGTCAGGTGAGTTACCAAGGCTTTTTGAGAGTTTTCTTCTCTTCTCATCGCGTATGAGCCCATGAAGATATACTCTGTCAAAAGGTTTTTCATTTCTGAAATAATACCCGGCCATTATCATCCTTGCAACCCAGAAGAATAGAATGTCCCAACCAGTCACAAGCAAATCTGTGGGATAATACTTTTTCAAATATTCAGTTTCCTCAGGCCATCCAAGGGTTGAGAGGGGCCAGAGCCAAGAAGAAAACCATGTATCAAGAACATCCTCATCCTGTACAATATTTTTAGATCCACACTTACTACACGACTGTGGCGTGTTTTCCTCCACCATTTCGTTACCGCAATCCTTGCAGGTGTATACAGGAATCCTGTGTCCCCACCAAATCTGTCTTGAAATACACCAGTCTTTTACATTCTCAAGCCAGTTAAAGTAGATTTTTTCAAAATTCTCGGGTACAATCGTGATACTCTTTTCTTTTACCGCCTTATAGGCTCTTTCAGCTAAAGGTTTCATTCTTACGAACCATTGAAGAGAAAGATAGGGTTCTATGATGGTGTGACACCTATAACAAGTCCCCACATTGTGAGTGTAATCTGAAGTCTTTTCCAAGAAACCCTCTTTATCTAACAGCTCAACGATTCTTTTTCGCGCTTCAAACCTTTCTAAACCCTTAAATATACCAGCATTCTCATTCATAATACCCTGAGTGTTCATAATCTGAATCTTTGGCAAGCCTAATTCTTCACCAATTTCATAATCAACGGAGTCATGGGCAGGAGTAACCTTTACCGCACCTGTACCAAATTCTTTGTCAACTTTCTCTGAAAAGAGAACGGGAATTTCAGGACCGAACTCCATACCATTAGTGTCCTTTCTGAACCAGTTTACAAGAGGTAGCTTAACCTTTTTACCGACTAAAGCCTTGTATCTTTCATCTTCCGGATGAACAACTACAGCTATATCACCAAGGTAAGTCTCGGGTCTCGTGGTGGCTACAGTAACATATCCATTCCCATTCACAAGAGGATACCTAATGTAATAAAGTTTACCGCGCTTTTCTTCATATTCTACTTCATCATCAGCCAGAGCCGTCCCACATCTTGGACACCAGTTTATTATCCTATTACCCCTGTAGATAAGACCGTCTTTGTACAAAGTTACGAACGCACGAATAACAGCTCTGGATAAATCTTCATCCATAGTAAACTTAACTCTGGACCAGTCACAGGAAACACCAAGTTTTCGAAGTTGAAAGAGAATTGTCTCACCATATTGTTTCTTCCACTCCCACACCTTTTTCACGAATTCTTCTCTTCCCAGGTCAAAGCGCGTCTTTCCTTCCCTTGCAAGAGCTTTCTCCACAACATTCTGTGTCGCAATACCAGCGTGATCAATGCCCGGTTGCCAGAGCGTATCATATCCCTGCATTCTCTTAAATCTTATCATTACATCCTGTATCGTGTTATTTAGAACGTGTCCAAGGGTCAAAACCCCAGTAATGTTTGGAGGCGGAATCATTATTGAGTATTTAGGTTTTTGCGAACCGGGATCTGCCTTGAAATAACCCTTCTCTATCCAAAAATTATAGATTTTATCCTCAACTTCAGATGGATTATACTTCGGCGATAAATTTTTCATTACTCTTTGCTTAAAATTTCAAAACTCTTCTCCACCCTCTTCTTCTTCCTCATCCCAGTACTCTTCATACTCTTCGGGCTCCAACTCCAGCTCAATAAGTTCTTGTTCCAGCATCAGCAATCTGTCACCATAGTCTCTAAAAAGTTCTGATAGATCATCAAGAGAGAGTGCACCATCAAGTGCGTCTCTCACGGTATCCGAAATCTCCCTTTGAAGCTCATCGAGCTCATCTATGAGATCTTCAAGGTCTTCTTTGATCATTTCGTAATCTTCGGCTCTCTTTAATTCTTCAATCCTCTCCTGGAGATCCCTAATTTTTTCGTCCCACGTTTCCCCAAAATCAGTCACAGATACCCACAACTGATATATATCTTCTTTTTTCAGTTTAGACATGTTAACCTCCATAATTTTGAGTTTAGAGCTATAATATAAATGAAATGTCTCAAACTGTCAAGTTGAGTATCTATCAATAAAGGCAAATTTTTCAAAGGGGAGCCTCTCAGGGCGCATCTTTTCAGCATTAACTTGCTTTTCTGAAAGAAGGGGAGATATCTCTTCCGAATGCTCTCCTACAGCAATAAGTGCTATCAAAACTGCATCAGTTGGTATATTTAGAATCTCCTTTACCTTAACCGGATCATATCCAGCGATAGGATGAGCAACAAGATTAAGCTCAGTAGCCCTTAAAATTAGGAAGGCACATGCAAGGCCTGTGTCAAAAAGACAGTATTCTCTATCATCTTCAAGAATACAGTCAAAATCCTTCCGTGTAAAGACTGCTATAACGAGACTAGAATTTCTTACCCACTGATTTCCCTTAGGTAATGCACTAAAAAGCTCATTGAGGACTTCATTGCTCACCACAAAGACAAACCTCCAAGGCTGGTTATTCATACACGAAGGCGCAAGGGAAGCATGAAAGGCAAGGTCCCTTATAAGTTCATCGGTAACATTAAAGGGTTTAAGAGACCTATAAGCCCTCCTCTTCTTTATTGCTTCACTAACTTCCATGTTTCCCCTCCACAAGCGTTTTTAAATACTCTAAAACCTCCTGGGCGTGTCCGGACACCTTTACATTATGCCATATTTTCCTCACTCTGCCGTCAGGATCTATCAAAAAAGTGCTTCTTATGACACCCTCCACTTCTTTACCATACATTTTCTTTTTGCCAAATACACCAAATATTTTAGAAATCTCTCCCGAATCGTCGGAGAGAAGCTGTACTTTAAGGCCATACTTTTTCTTGAACTTTTGATGGGAAACTACGGAATCTTTACTTACTCCAACAACAACCGCGCCAAGAGAATTAAATTTATCAATAAGTAAAGTAAAATCAAGAGCTTCTCTTGTGCACCCGGAGGTTCCGTCTTTTGGGTAAAAATAAAGAACTAACCAGTTACCCCTAAAATCACGAAGACAAACTTTATTTCCGGTATCATCCCTCAAACAAACACCCGGTATGATTTCGCCTTCATTAACCATAAAATTCACCCCCCTTTTTTCTTTCTTTTGACTTCAAGCAATCTGGAGTCAACGATCTTAAAAAGTTCGGCAAGGCCAAAATGAGAAGACTCATTGTATTCAACGACAGCATAACTTACCCCTGGCTTAAAATCAGGCTCACTAAACTGTATATCTTCACTTTGAAATCTTTTTAATATTCGATTAACGACCTCGTCAGCCTTTTCTTCGCTAACTCCCGATAGTATCAACACAAACTCGTCACCACCCCATCGAGCCGGTAAGTCTGACTGCCTTGTCTGACTTTTTAAGGACGAAGCAAATCTTAAGATGACCTCATCACCTTTATCATGTCCAAATTTGTCGTTTATATATTTCAAATTGTCTATATCAAGCATCACCAGAGTAAAACGGCCACCCCCTCTCTTTATTTTTTCAATTTCCGATTTCATTCTCTCCTCGAAAAATCCCCTTGTATAGAGACCGGTCAAGCTATCAAAAATTGATGCCTTATATGAAACAACCTTAGCAAGATTAATTGAAAGAAGGTCTAACAAATTATTCAAGAAGATATTTTCAGAATCACTGATCTTTTGCGGAACATGAAGATAAAGCGTGCCGAGTACTTTGTCTCCTTTGATCACTGGTCTTGCAAAATCATAATTGAACTTCTTAATTTCGTTTTTATCATACTCTGTTATTTTCCTCTCCCTAACCCTAAAATTGCCGAGCTCCCCAGAACCTTCTTCAGATTGTTCAAAATACAAGAAACTACCATGGAATATCTTTGATAAAACTTCTTCTGCTTTAAACAAAACCCTCGCAAAGTCAAACGTCTCACTTAGATCCCTCGACAAAATATTTAAAAGCCTCTCAAGTTCCAAATTTTTCTTCAATCGCGAATTTATAACCGAGTAAAGTCTGCCAAGGGCTGATAAAAGGCCTATCACCCCAAGTATGGGCAATGTAGATGCAAATCCGTATTTTTGATATAGAAGATAGACTGTAATCCCAAGAGGATAGATTAGTAGCTCAAGAAAATCACTAAGAAGACCTTCTTCTTTAAAGTATTTTAACAGATTTTTCCTGTCAAAGAGCCCCTTAATCGTGAATATAAGCTCATTCAGAAATATAATGGTTATTATGGTAATTAAATAAGAAAGCCAGTTATCCCCAAGGGTTTTAAATACAATTCCACCTGCATAATATAGCCATGCGTAAAGTCCAGCATTGAAGCAACCAGTAAGAAACGTGTTTGTGAATAATCTTTCCTTTCTAAGATGAAAATACACGGATTTAGAAAGCCAGACAAGAAAAATAGTAAGCATGGCAGAAAAACTTCCTATTTCTGGTCCATAAAGGAAAGTAAGAAATAGAAAAAGGGCAATTTCAAAGGATACGACCGTACTTCCCACACTTAGATAAAGTATCGCCGAAACAAATGAAAAAATAAGGTAAGTAAAGTATTCGTGAAGGGGAGGGAAAGATACACCAGCTAATTTTATAATTATAAGACTAAAGAATATCCCTGAAAGTCCGATACAAACTCTAAATATTTTACTAAGACGCTCGCCACTCACGAATTAAAAATAATGCAAGCTCCCAAAAAAGTCAAGCATGTTATTAGCAAAAACGAGGGTTACTCCTTTCCAAAAAACTCTTCAATGAATTCTCTTATGGAATCTCTTATACCCCTTATTTTCTCCAGTTTCTCCTCTTCAGAACCAGGAATATTTGAAGGATCAGGAAAACTTTTATGTATGTACTGCTTTGCACCTGGGAAGAAAGGGCATGACTCCTTTGCGCTGTCGCAAACTGTCACCACATAATCAAACTCCATACCCACAAAACCTTCTATTCCCTTGGAATAATGTGAACTCATATCAATTCCAATTTCTTCCATGACTCTGACTACAATAGGATTTAAACTTCCAGGCTTTGTACCCGCGCTATAAACCTCAAACTTGTCGGGATACAGATGCCTTAAAAACGCCTCAGCCATTTGCGACCTGGCGGAGTTATGAGTACAGATGAAAAGAACCTTTTTCTTCATAATGAAATAATTTTATACCCTTATGATCGCACTGCGAAAAAGTAAAATCAAATATTGACAATTCATAAATTAAAATTTATATTTTATAAAATAAATTTTACAAAATTGGAGGGAAACATGGAGGATCCGATAAAAAAGGTCCTTGATATGCTAGAAGAAGGGAAAATTTCCGTGGAAGAAGCAGAAAGGCTAATAAGGGCCATCAAAGAGGCTATTTCAAAGGGACAAAAATATAGTGAATACAATAAGAAAAACCACGATTTAGGGCGTACACTCAGGGACGTATTTACTACAGTTTCAGAAACTATAAGCGAATCTATTGACAGCGCAATTCACCTGGCAAAAAATTTTAAAACTTATGAAAATTTTCACACCGAAGGTAAAGAACGTATTAGGATTAGCCTACTTGGAGGAGATCTTAAATTAAGCACATATGAAAGATCCGAAATTAGCGGTTATTTCACAGGAAGCTATAGTACTGGCGAAACTTCGGTTTCATTTACCATTACTGAAGCTGCTAACTTACTAATCCCCGAAAAGACAACTCTTGAAATTTCTTCATTAGGCGGAGATGCCAATATCTCTGGAAAATACAAAATACTAAACATCTCCGTAAAGGGAGGTGAACTGAAAATCGATGTAACCTTTGATGACCTATTTGCAAAAATCCTCGGTGGTGACTTACAGTTAATAATTCCCAGATTTCCTGTAAAAGTCAAAATTAAAAGACTTGGTGGAGATGCATATCTTCCTAAAGAGTTATATCGATCCGATGATTACTATATTTTTGGAGATACGGATCACAAGTATATCGAAGTAAAATTGATTGGCGGGGATTTTACTCTATCATTTAAAGAGGCATAAAAATGAGAGAAGAAACTATTAAAATATTAAAAATGGTAGAAGAAGGAAAGATAAATGCGGAGGAAGCTTACAGATTGCTAGAGGCTCTGGGGGAAATCTGGAACGCACCCTCAAAGGGAAAATTTGTCAAAATCCGGATTGAAAACGAAGATGGAAAGGTCTTTAACTTATCCCTACCTATTGGAATGATACGTTTTCTGAGAAATATTGTGCCTGAAGACGCAAAGGCTGTCTTAAACGACAATGAAATCGACTTAAATGAAATTATTAACATTATTTATGAGGGGGAAACAGGTACAATCCTCGATGTGGAAGGCGAGGATGGTGAAAGTATTAAAATATGGATTGAATAGGAGGTATCTATGATAAGCGGAGGATTTCTGCTTATAGCAATAGGGGTAATAATATGGCTTAATAAAATAGGAATCTGGGCCTGGTCATGGAAAAGGGACTGGCCCGTAGTCCTCATATTAATCGGAATAATGTCCATAATCAGTCACCTTGAGGGTAGAGAAAAACTTCGGATGATTTATAAAAGGAATAAAAACAAGGAGAGCGAGGAATGAATCAAATCCTCGGGATCTTACTTTTGGTAATAATATTTACATTATTCCTGATTATCTTGACCTCAAAAGGAATAAAAGGTACTTTTAAAACTGGATTAATTTTCTTAATGATGGGTATCCTTTTCTGGTTGGCGAACTTAGACCTTTTGCCATATATAAAATGGGAGAGAGACTGGCCCTGGATACTGATAATTCTGGGTTTATGGATGATTTTCTCATCAGCACGCCAAAAAAGATCACGAAGAGACATTATAAAAATTCTTGAAGAACTGCGGAATGGAAAGATTTCTCTGGATGAAGCGTTAAAAAAAATAAGAAAAGAATAATAATTTTGAACATGGCAAGACTTCCAGTTAGGTGCCCAGCATGTAGTTCAAAACTTAAAATAAAAACTCTGGAATGTGCCAGCTGTGGAACAAGGGTAGATGGAGACTTCGAAATTCCAATGTTTTGTGACCTAGACGAAAGTGATCTTCAAATACTCTATCTATTTCTCAAAACCCGTGGGAATCTATCTGAAGTATCAAAATATCTTGGCATATCATACCCTACCGCCCGGCAACGATTTGAAGATTTTCTAAAGAAAATAGGGATCGAACCTATATATTCAAAAGACAAGCTGGAGGAAATTCTTGAGCTTCTTGATAAAGGAGAAATCACAGTCGAAGAGGCAGAGAGAAGAATCAAAAACCTCAAATAATTTATTATACCCTAAAATTTGATAAGATTTCAAAGAATTCGCAGAATTTCAATTATAATTATGACTATGGAAACTAAAAAGAAGAAATTTCTTAACAAAAATGTCTTTGCGATGGGCTTAACAAGCCTGTTTACAGACATTTCAAGCGAAATGATCTATCCCCTTCTTCCCCTCTTTCTCTCCCAGGTCTTAGGAGCTGGTGCTACGGCCCTTGGGGTAATTGAAGGTATTGCGGAAGCCACCGCAAGCCTGCTGAAAAGTATCTCGGGGTACATATCAGACAAAATAAGGAAAAGAAAAATCCTCGTGATAATTGGCTATGGACTATCTGCGGTTGCAAAACCTACAATAGGATTTGCATCCAGATGGTTCCATGTACTCGTTGCTCGATTTTTTGATAGAATAGGTAAGGGGATAAGAACATCCCCCAGGGATGCCTTGATAGCGGACTCCGTTGGTCCAGAGGAAAGAGGCAAAAGCTTCGGATTTCACAGAAGCATGGACACTCTTGGGGCAATTATTGGACCGCTACTTGCCTTTGCTCTTCTGTCAATCTTCACAAAAAATCTTGCATGGGACCAAGCTAAAAGTCTTAGAGCTATTTTTTTGCTGTCACTGATACCTGGGCTTTTAGCAATCGTGATTCTCGTTGCAATGGTTTATGAAGTAAAAAGAGAACATGAAGGAAAAGCAGGTGTTACACTGTCTTTAAGCCTTAAAGGGCTCTCAAATGAATTTAAACTTCTTCTTCTAATAATGTTCATATTCTCACTTGGAAATTCATCAGACACATTCCTGATCTTAAGAAGTTCTAACTTAAAGTTCCCCCAAGCACAAATCCCCTTGCTCTACACCGCATTCAATGTAGTATATGCTTTATTATCTACTCCCCTCGGTGCGCTATCAGATAGAATTGGTAGGCACAAAACCATTATGATAGGTTTCGCAATTTACTCTGGAGTCTACCTTGGGTTTGCACTTCTTAACCCAAGGGTTTCGTACCTTCTATGGGTACTTTTCCCGTTGTATGGTCTTTACTATGCCTTCGCTGAAGGCGTCTTGAGGGCACTTGTAGCAGATATCTCAAAGAAAGAGACTAGAGGATTTGCATATGGCGTCTACCACACTTTAGTTGGTTTAACTTTATTACCGGCAAGCCTTATCGCAGGATTTCTCTGGGACAAAATATCACCGCGAGCCCCCTTTTTCCTGGGAAGCTTCACATCACTTATAGCTCTAATTCTTTTTGCAACATTCTTTGGAATTAAAAATGAAAAAGAGAATACTATCAGGCAATAGGCCCACAGGAAAGTTACATATAGGACATCTTTTTGGTGTCCTGGAAAACTGGCGAAAATTACAGGATGAATACGAATGCTATTACGAAATTGCTGACTGGCACGTTCTTACTACCAAAACAGATACCACCGACCTTATGGATAATATAATTGATATGGTCATAGACTGGTTAGTTGTTGGAATAGACCCCAAAAAGTCCGTAATTTTTGTTCAATCAAGTGTGAAGGAACATGCCGAGCTTCACCTCCTGCTCTCAATGTTAATAACTACATCAAGGCTCTTAAGAAACCCCACATTAAAAGAATACCTACAGAACATAGAAGCTTCGCAGATAACAGCCAAAAAGAGAGCCTTCGATAACTTCGCTGAATCGGTAGTATCAAAATTTATGGAATTTTCACAAAAAGTTGAAAAAAGGGAAGATGAAGAACGGATTGCAATACTAAAAAGTAAACTCAAAGATGTATTCCTGGAAGAGCTATCTCATCAAGGAATTGTGGATTCTGAAGAAGAGCTAACTTATGGGAATCTCATAACCTATGGTCATCTTGGCTATCCTGTACTTCAGGCAGCAGATATCCTTATCTACAGGGCACACTTTGTACCCATCGGGCAGGATCAACTTCCTCACCTTGAGATAAGCAGAGAACTGGCAAGACGCTTTAACCAAATTTATGGCGAAGTCTTCCCTGTCCCTGAGCCCCTTCTCACCGATTTTCCAAAAGTCCTGGGAACTGACGGTAGAAAAATGTCAAAATCCTACAATAACACAATACTTATATCAGAGGATTCTGAAAGTCTACGGAAAAAGGTGATGTCATCTTATACGGATCCACAGAAAATAAGAAAAAATGACCCCGGTCATCCGGAAAACTGTCCCATTTTCTCTTATCATAGAATATTCAACAGAAACGAGATTGCAGAAATTGAAGAAAGGTGCAGGAAGGGAGAACTTGGTTGTGTAGAGTGCAAGAGAATTGCAGCACAAAAAATTAACGAATACTTAGAGCCACTGAGGGAAAAGAGGAAAGAGTTTGAAAAAGAAAGGCACATTGTTATTGATATACTTCAAGAAGGTGCCAAAATGGCAAGGGATGAAGCCCAAAAAACAATGGAGATTGTACGTGAAAAAATGAGGCTCTGGCGGTAATGTTTACAGGAATTATTGAAGAAGTTGGGAAAATAGCGAAGATCCAAAGAAGTACAGGCGGTGTTAGAATCTCCATCACATCAAATCTGACTGTTAATTACGGGGATTCAGTGTCAGTAGATGGTGCCTGTTTAACTGTTGAGGATTTTGAAAAGAATGAATTTACAGTATTTTTGAGTGACGAAACTTTAAGAAGAACCCACTTTTCCAGAACCTTGAGGGAAGGACTTCCTGTCAACCTGGAAAGGAGCTTGACACCCTCCTCTTTTATGGGAGGTCATATTGTTCTCGGCCATGTTGACTGCACAGGTGAGTTATACAATAAGGAAACCAGAGCAGAAGGTGTAGAACTTACTTTTAAAGTTATGGATCCGAAATACATGAAGTACGTCGTAGAAAAGGGATCAATAGCCGTAAATGGAATATCGCTGACATGTTATGACATTAAAGAAAAAACCTTTAAAGTATCTATCATCCCTTATACTATATCCAAAACAAACCTGCATTTTCTAAAAGAAGGTGATCTTGTGAATCTGGAATTTGATATTATTGCGAAATACCTTGAGAAGCTCTCTCGGGATTTCAAATGGAACAACATGTAATAAAATCTTACGCAAAAATAAACTTAGGACTCTGGGTAACAGAAAAAAGGCCTGATGGCTATCATAACATCGTGACGGTTTTCCATAAAATAGGACTATACGACACTATTACCATCAAACCCAACTTTACCTTTCAAGTACTAACTACTGGAGAGGAAATTGAGGAGAGAAATAACATCCTTTACAAGGTAAAAGAACTGGTGGAGAAAAAATTCGGCGTTACAGTAAATGAAAAAGTGGAAATTTTTAAGAGAATTCCCGTTGGTTCTGGACTTGGTGGCGCAAGCTCAAACGCAGCTTACTATTTGAAATACCTCAATGAAAAACTCAGTCTACGGTTGACAACTAAAGAGTTAATAGAGATTGGCAAAGAAATTGGTTCAGATGTCCCTTTCTTTTTGCTTGGCGAAAATGCGGCAATTGCAACAGGGAGAGGTGAAATCCTAGAGCCTGTAAAGTCAAAGTTTAATTTTCCGCTGATTGTGGGTTTGCCAAAATGCAAAATCATTACCAGGTTTGCTTACGAGAGCTTTGACAGGATTGGTAAGTTTTCTAAGTTTTTAGAAGCATACCGAAAAGCAACAAAAATAGCTGAAGCACTGGAGGGGAATGATCTACAGACCTTACAGAGCGAAATCGAAAACGATTTCGAAGAAATAGCAACTACTTACTGTGGAGAAATAATGGAGATAAAAGAAACGCTTTACGCCCTTGGCGCAATAATTTCAAGCCTATCCGGGTCAGGTAGTGCACTTTATGGGATATTCGACAGAATGATCTTTCTTGAGAATTACGGTGATAAATTAATTCCCACAAGTTTCCTGGAGATGGAGTAGAATCTCCTCAAAAATTTCCTTGGAAATGCCCTTTTTTGCATTCAAGGACACCTTTGCCCTAAGCCCCATTTCATTGAGTAAATCTTTCTGAGCAATAAGCTTCCGAACTCTTTCAAAAGCCTCCATCTGGTCCTGTACTAGAATCAAACCCTTGTTATGAGCAATTAATTCTACTTCATTTTTTATATTGAAATGATACGGTCCAACCAGGGCAGGCTTTCCAGCAGCAGCAATTTCTAAAATGTTATGCCCACCATACGGAGCAAATGTGCCTCCTACAATGATTAAATCAGCAATAGGATACAGCTTCCTGAGCTCCCCAAGAGTATTTAATACCATTACTTTTGTGTTCATTGATTTAGAATTTGTCCACAAAACGGCTGAAATACCCTTCCTTTCCAAATTCCGTAGTATAGTTTTAACCCTGTTGAGATGCCTCGGCGCAAAAATTAACTTAACTTCATTAAAGTCCTTAAGGGTAGTTACAAGCTTTACTGCAAAATCCTCTTCTTTTTCTCGTAAACTTGAAAAGATAATGACGAATTCTTTTTCGGAAACATGAAGGTCCTCTCTACTGTAATGGCCCTGGCCATCTCCGGCGGTATCAATTTTTATATTACCTGTTACCTTAATTGTTTGTTCTCTGGCACCAAGGGCTAAAAGCCTTTCCGCGTCCTCTTTTGTCTGAGTAAAAATTTTAACAAAGGGAATTAAGATTTCAGAGAAAAAACCTCTTAGCTTAGCTATTCTTTTAAAGTTTTTTTCAGAAATCCTTGCATTCACAAGGAATGCAGGTATTCGATACTTATAGAGCAAGTAAAGTGTATTTGGCCACAATTCTGTCTCAAGATTTATAAACGCCCGGGGTGAAATACGTTCAATAATCTTTTTCACGTGGTAAAGAGAGTCCCATGGAAAACGAAGAATCAAAGCTTTCTCTCCCCATAATTCAAATGCTTTTTTAAAACCAGCTTTCGTAAATGTAGTAATTAATATTTTAAACTCGCGCTCGAGGGCTAAATCCACTAAACCTTTGGCAGCCAGAACCTCTCCAAGAGACGCCATATGAAACCACAGGTCACATTTTTTACTCGGAATTTCATGAACTCTCAAAGGAGAAATCAATCTTAAGGGAAGGTATGTCAGATTTCGATAAAGAAATAGCAGCGTCATTCCCCTGCCCTATCCCTTGAGTCTGGAATTCCAAGTAGATGCCTGAATTTTGTAACGGTTCTCCTGGAAATCTTTATACCATAAGAATTAAGAATAGAAGCAATTTCCTCATCAGATAGCGGTCTTTTTTTGTCCTCCTTTTCAATGATACTTCTTATTTTTTCCTGGATATCTTCCTTGGAGACTTTATTCCCTGTCTGAGAACCCTTCCCAAATGGCTTTTGGAAGAAAAATTTAAGAGAATAAATACCCCTTGGGGTATCAACATATTTACTCTTCAAAATCCTGTTAAAGGTTGAAACCGGAATACCAAGCTTCTTACTGGCTTCAGTCTGTGAGATTGGGACAAGTTTACTGGTCTTTGATTTAAGATAATCTGCCTGGTAATCAATTATCATCTGCCCTGCCTTTAAAAGATAGTCTTTTCTCTTTTTAAAGTTCTCAACCAGCTTCTGCACCCTTTTGTATTTATCTTCAAGATATTTAATCGTGTCTTTGTCTACACTCCTTTCCCCGATCAACGCCAGGTACTCCTTAGAAACGCGAAAAGACGGGTAAATATTTTCATTAAACAGCAAGATCAGTTCACCATTTTCGTCCATTTTTATAAGCAGTTCAGGCACTATATATCTTATATGCTCATCTTCAGCCTGGAAAAAGGGGTAAGGAATAAGACGCCTGGCAATTTTTTCATTTTGTTTAACAAAATCAACTGCTTCAGCAAAAGGCACATGATACCCCATATCTTCAAGTTGCAAGACCAGAAACTCATTAAAATCGGAGGATCCGGACCCGAAGGGTTCAAATTGGACAAAGACACGGCGAATATTTTCAAATTCGTAAAAATCTACACCTATCTCAGTAGCAATCTCTTCGGGTTTCCCATCTAAGTATCCAAAATTATCCAGATGTTCGAGAATTGCATAAGCAATTTTTTTCTCTCTATCCTTTTCAAACTGTGCTTCTATTTGAGCTTCCAGCTTCTCCCAGGGGCTCTGAACATAAGTTATAAAATCTTCCTTTCTATCCTTTTCTTCATCCTCCTCCATTCGAAAGTAAGGCTCACTGGAAGACTCAAGGGACTCGCTTAGATCTTCAAACTTTCGGGCTATTATGTCCAGATCGCCAAATTTATCGATATCAAAAAGAGGATTAGAAGTCATCTCCTGTATGATAACATCCCTGAGATCAAGAGCATCCAGTTCAAGTATAGTGACTTCCTGAATAATCAGTGGCAAGGGAAGAAGCTCATGCCTTAAATGAAGTTCAATCCGTGGTTTATGCATCATAACCTAAACCTCTCTCCAAGGTAAATTTTCCTTGCTTCCTCACTCTGAATTAGCTCCTGACTTGCACCCTCGATAAGGATTTCACCTTTATATATTATGTAGGCCCTATCAGTAATTTCAAGAGTCTCGCGAACATTATGGTCTGTTATAAGTATACCAATATTTAAATTCTTCAGTCCTACAATAATATCCTGAATTTCCTGCCTCGTCTTTGGATCAACACCCGTAAAAGGTTCATCCAGCAGTAAAATTTTTGGATTCAGTGATAAAGCCCTTGCAACTTCAAGTCTTCTTCTTTCTCCTCCAGAAAGGGTATAGGCAGGCTGGTCCTTCAGGTGGAATATTTCCATGGTTTTAAGTTGCCTCTCCGCAATCTGCCGCGCTTCCTCCTTAGTATATCCACGGTATTCAAGAATTGAATATACATTATCAAAAACAGACATCCGCTGAAAAATTGAAGGCTCCTGTGGTAAATAGGAAAGCCCCAGCCTTGCCCTTTTATACATGGGATAATCAGTTATATCTACATCCCCAAGAAAAACTCTGCCGCTATCCGGTTGAACTTCCCCCATAATCATATAAAACGTGGTTGTCTTGCCCGCACCATTAGGTCCAAGGAGTCCAACCACTTCCCCTGACCCTACATATATGGAAACCCCCCGGACAACCTCCCTTTTGCCATAGGACTTATGCAATTTCTCAGCCTTTAGAAAAGTCATTCACCACCTTCCCTATAATACCCTTTTACATTATATGCCCTAAAATACCTAAGAGAGTCCCTACCTTCAGTGTAAAACTTAATTGTATCAGCCTCAAGGAAAATTTCTTTCTCGTTCTCCCGATTCAAAAGTCGAGCCCTTGGAAATGCAACGGTAGAGTCTATTTTATTGTCCAAATTAAGAAAAGATAAAATTGTATCACCCATTATAGTATTTGCTTCATTCTTTGCCTGGGCATTCCCAGAAAAGGTTAGTATCCTAACCCGCCTATCATAATAAAGGCTATCACCACGAGCCTCAAAATCCGGAGAAAATAAAGCAACATTTTTAGAAGCGCTTAAAACAGAATCCTGGTAAATATAGCAATCAGAGTATAAAGAAATACTGTCCTTACCTGTAGACCCCAGGTAACCATTACCCAGCGACCTGATAAAATTTTCTTTAAGCAAGATCACACTCCCCTTTGCCTCAATAGAATCTTTTTCACTCCTAACGAAGACATTCCCAAAAGCCAGGATACTATCTCCGTGAAGGATAATACTATCACACACCAGCTTTTCTCCAGGACCCTCCACATGGCAACTACCATATCCCTTAAAAATTCTACTTTTTTCAAGAATTGTAGCGCGCTCACATCTTAAGCTCCTACTCCCGGAAACCCCGCTTACAGGACCAGATAGTTCCATTATTCCCTCTTTTTCAACATAAATAGCACTTGGCGAAGTTAAGACCAGATTCGTATCCGTAATGACTACACCTCCATAAAAAAGAATCGTTTCCTTACCGCTTTCGCGAACAATCTGCATCTCTCCGCTTTCAATCTT
>JBDRYG010000014.1:0-12039 GCA_039803305.1 Caldifarciminota bacterium | reverse complement strand
AAAGCATCCAAAACATTGTTATAATTTTAGTGTATTGAGTAAAGAGTTCAAAGAGAACCTCTATGCTGAGTGAATTGCCAAAACCCTTGATAATTCACAGAGAATCACTAATAATATAAAGACTACCAAATAAAATCTCAAAAAATTTCCATCTTTGGGGGAGAGATTATGAAAATAGTAGGTATCCTTGGTTCACCTCACAAAAATGGTGGTTCTGCAGCGCTCCTAAATGTTGCTCTTAAGGGCGCTGAAAAGGAAGGGGCACATACAGAATTTTACAGTGTATACGATGGAGAAATCAAGCCATGTGCTGGCTGTATCCATGACGAAGACCCTTACTGTAAGTTTCCCTGTATCTTTGATGATTTCGGTAAACTTCTCTTACAAAAAATTTATGAAGCCGATGGTATAATCTTTTCCACTCCCGTATACTGGTATGCACCATCGGGGGCTCTCAAAAACCTCATAGATAGGATGACCTGCTTAGAAAACATGGTTGCCTATAAAGAACCAAGCTACTTAGAGGGAAAAGTCTTCGGCGCTATCGCGGTAGGAGCTGACGCTGGTGGTGCTTGGACAGGTGGTTACCTCGTCTCAGTCATGACTTCGATGGGATGCATAATACCACCTTGGGGCATAGCATATTCTCATAAACGAGAGAATGCCATCTACGATGACAAGGCTTTGCTCGACGCTATGAACATAGGAATCTTGACCGCTCGACTTATACAAAGGCTAAATGGGAAAAACATTCCCCTTACCTTCGTTGAGGACAGAGAGCTGGCTTATCAATTAAGGGAAGAAGTACTCAAAGAACTACAACCAATGGCTGAAGCTGATAAAAAGTGAAGAATAATTAGAAATTCAAATAAAGCTTCGTTATTCTATACTCAATACAATATCTTTTAAGCTGCGCTTTGGAACATGATGAACATCCATCTCGTCCCTCCAGTACCTGATGTCACCGTCGGCTCCCACTTCGTCAACCACAACAGTCTCCTTAGGTTTTCCAATAGCTATGGCATAAATAATTTCATACTTTTCCGGGATATTAAAGAGCTTGCGGGTATTCTCTCTATTCAAAGACCCCATTATGCACCCCCCGAGCCCTTTCTCAACCGCACCTAATAAAATAGCCATAGACGCAAGCCCAGCATCAATAAGGTAATTCCTGGATAAATCTTTTTCTGCAAGTACTATGATATATGCAGAAGGCCTTTCACCCTCTTTGGGCCCACCCCAGTTTTTCAGGTATGCTGCCCAGGTAACATTTTCAAAGATCATATGACACTTTTCGGGGGTGTGGACTATGATGTATCTTAAAGGTTGCAAATTCATACTAGATGGTGAAAGCCGTGCTAGATTAACAAGATCCAGGAGCACTTCAGGCTCGATCCTGTAGTTTTCATAGAACCTTCTATAACTACGATTTTTCACAATTAAATCGTATAATCCACCCATTTTCACCTCCCATTAAAAAAGAAAAATTTCAAGAGCTACTTGATTTTTTACTCCTCTTATTTTCAAACATTGCCTTATCAGCATCTCTTAAGCAATCTTCTAAATCTGCATCAGGAGTCTCAATAATTTTTGTTCCAAAGGAAAATCTAAGTCCATAACACTCCCTAATACAGTAATCCTGAATCCTCTCCATAACTTTGGGTACACAAATATCTTCACAGTTAATAACAATCAGAGCAAACTCGTCGCCCCCTATTCTGAAAGGAACATCAATATTTCTTCTTGTAAACCTTATAAGAGCCTCAGCAAAGCGTTTCAAAATTTCGTCACCAAACTCGTGACCGAAGTTATCGTTGAAACGCTTAAAGTTATCTAGATCTATGTAAACAAGAGAAATTCCTTTATAAATACCCCTACCAATTTTTGCGAGTTCTTCATAGAACCTATCCTTCAAATACCGCCGGTTATAAAGGCCTGTTAATTCATCCCGGATCGATATTTCTTTGAGCTTATCAGAAAGCTCCTGAAGCTCAAAATTCTTTTTAAGTAGCTCTCTCTGAAGTTCTAAAATCATCTGATTAAGTAATGACACCTGCTCAAGTAGATTAGAAATTTCTCCGTCTTTCTTCAAAGCAATATCCCTTGCATCCTGAGAAAGTCTCCTTAAATTCTCAAGATACATATCAGACAGGGTTAAAAGTTCTTTACTCAAAAAAATTGATGGAATTATCGAGATTTTATAAAGAATATAGCCTCCAATTCGCACAATCTCGAGAAAAGCCTCTCTATATCTATTTCCCCAAAAACAAAGGACCTCATCGGTGCTTTTATAACCCTCATCACTTAAACTCCTCGCTAATTCCCTTACTTTATCGCGATTATCTTCTGGAAATAGATCCATCACAGAAGAAATTCTCAGATCTTGAGGTACTAAAAATTTTATTTTCCCACTTTCATCGGTTACCACGAGAATACTAACAAAATCCAGCTCCCCGTAACGGTTATTCATATATCAAATTCCTTGCGAGCTCAACTGCTTGCCCAGCATTCGTTGCATAACCATCAATATCCAACATGCGTCCCAAATCCTCTGCAGTAATAAATGGATACCCCCCACAAATGATCTTAATTCCCCTTGACGATCTACACACCCTTAACTTCTCGAGTAAACTCACAAGATTTTTTAGATTAAAGCCAAGGGTTACTCCTATTCCAATTATTTGTGGATTAACTTCTTCAACAAATCTAATGAAATCATCTTCATGTATCTCAGATCCAATGTAGTAGGTATTAAATCCCTCCAAATCAAGGAGATCAGTGACCATCCTCAAGCCTATTGAATGCTTTTCACCTTTAGTAGTACAGCCCACAAATACAGGTCTTGTCCCTTTTCTCTCGTAACTTGTGAGAAATTTCTCATATAAAAGTGACATCACAAACTGGGTTACCGCAGTCGCGTAGTGTTCATGAACTACGGTAATTTGCCTCATTTGCCAGAGCCTTCCCACTTCCTTTAAAACGGGCTCAAAAACCTCTAGATATATATCCCTTAAAGACACACTCCTATCACAAATTCCATATATTACCCTTATCGCTTCCTCTCTCTTCCCATCAAGCAAATTCGAAAGGTACAACTTAGCTTCATGGTAAAAGGGTGAATCTTCTTTTAAAAAACTCTCTGGTTCGCGTCTAACAGGTTTCCCAAGCTCTTCTAAAGCAATATTTATGAAATTTTCAAGTCTCTCGTGTTTTTCCTCTGGTATTAATTTCTTTGCCTCAACCTCAAGTAGTTCAAAAACCATCACCACCTGCTTAATAGGAACGCCTATTTTGTCAAAAAGCACCTTAAGCCATTCAATATAACTTATAAGGTTAGGCAGTGAATTGAGAAAAATTGCATTGGAAAAGAACGAGATATGATAAACAATATCCGTTAAGCAAACCTCACGATGCACACTATTTAACTTAACATTGTATTTGTTTTCAAGAATATCCAAAATTACTCTCGCAAGAGACTCTCTGCTGTCATATAAGACAAGGAAATCCCTGTTAATGTAGGGCATTAAAACATTATATTTAAGCAAAAAATGAATTTTCAAAAGTTTAAACCCGGATTCATTAGACATCCAAAGCAATGATTTCAAAGATCAAAGTGAATCAGCATATTGCGCTCAGC
This sequence comes from Caldifarciminota bacterium, assembly GCA_039803305.1. Classification (GTDB taxonomy): domain Bacteria; phylum Hydrothermota; class Hydrothermia; order UBA1063; family UBA1063; genus UBA1063. Next base: position 8,402 of record JBDRYG010000014.1, on the reverse strand, counting down.
TTACTTCACTTTTATTACTCGCCTTTCTTTCAAGTTATAAATAAAATCATTGTTAAGGACATGAATTCTAAAAGGTGTCAAAGTTCCATTCTGACGCTCAGCCTTGCTCTGGTCCCTCATGATCCACGAACTTCTCTCAATAATCTCTGTATCAGCAAAGTCCAATAGAATATAAGATGGGCCCTTTGCACCACTTCCAAATCTTACTATTCCCTCTTTTCCGATGAAAACCCAACTCTCGTCGTCTCGGTGCAAATAATTTCCCCCATCAACAAAAATTGCAATTGAAACAGGGAAATAGGTTAATAGCCATAATGTTCCGTCTACTTTCGCCTCCAGAAATTCATAACTCCTCCTTCTATCCTTCTCTGGAACAAAGGCAGATGGTACAATGAAAACATCTTCCATAAGACCTAATCCATCTATGACCTCAAGGGCCCCATAATATGCCATATATTTGTCTAATTCAGCGTTGCAAATTAACTTCTGGTTCACCAGCATACCATCGATACCCACGAAGAGATGTGGTGTCCCATTATCAACCTTTGACCAGTAAGTTTTTGAAAAAAGACTTTCCCCCTTGAGAACATCAACGACTTTTCTCAAGTCATTTTCCACAAAGACAAAACCATTTGCCTTATTTAAATTCTCAACAACCTCAACATCCTCCGGGTCTATCAATCTGAGGTTCACGACGAAAATCTCCGATGCACCGCATTTTTTCAGCCAATGCGCATACCTCTCTGCATTCTTTGACCCCGAGGAGGATGTAAAAACTACAATAACAGGTCTTTTACCGCAATGCTTAACAAACTCGCAAATAGCCTTTCTCTGATCCATTAACTCGTCCACCTTTCCACCGAGAATAAAAATCGAAGTTTTTGCTGAAAAGAAAGTTATATTTCTGCGATTAATCCTATTGGCAAGCGCTGGAATCTCCATAATCTTGAGAGTCTTAAGATCAACTTTAAATCGATCACCGCATCTCACGGCTTTCACATCAGTTAATGCAGGTGCCCTTCCTTTCCTAATGTAAGTCTTTGTACTCTCATCGAGATACAGGAACGTTACGCTTCCCGTCCCATAAACCGTCGCCACAAGATTGGAATCCACACAAAGAGCTGTACAATCGTCAATACCGGCTACTATTGCCCTTTCACCGTAATCAGTAAACATTCTTCCGAGGTGAACAACCATCCGACCCAACCTTCCCCTCTCCGCCACATGGGTATCAATCAAAAAGCCCGGAAGAAGACTAAGTACATTCTTCTCATATTTAAGATAAGGGCTATAGGCGTCTCTCAAGGCATCCGATGGCCAGGCACCCCCCGTGGAAACAAACTCACCAACAATCATGGCACCAGCACTGGTACCCCCAACGCAGATGTTATCCCTGAAAAATCGTGCTTTGATGGAGTCTGAAAGAGCCGTGCCTTTCAAGATGGGTACATAATCACCCTGGTCACCCCCAGGAAACCATATAATTCCCGTTTGGCTATCATATACTTCGGGCCAACGGGTCGGATCACTGGCTTCATAAACATTTCTAACCACCCTGACCTTAACCTGTCCTCTAAAACCCAATCTCCTCAGGTTTTCCTCCCAATACCCGGGATCACCATACTCCTCAAAGTATACTATCAAAAAGTCCCTATCGTACCCAACCCGCTCTAAGGCCCATGCGAATGCAGAGTCAGACCACTTCCCCGGATAGATATTGGAATAGCCAATATTATGACTGCCACCGCCATCGATTAAAAGAAATCCCCTGGCCCAGCTACGGGGACCAGGGGAAGCTATCAAACAAATAAAGATTAAAATTAGCCTGTCATTAAAACCTGACAACCCTGAACACCTTCCTATGATCCTTTTGCCTTACTTCTACAAAGTATATACCTCTCTTATCAGGAAGTTTCATCGTATATTCCCTTCCCTCAAACCTTGCCGATCCATAGAAGATACCTCTGGGATCAAAGACCCGTAATTCGCCTCCACTCTCCTGCAGATAGATTTTAACACAACCATTACTCAAATAATTCAAACCTATCATATTCTTATCTGAACCTTTCTCTCTTACATCCAATCTCTGCACAAGGTCATAAACAAAATTAGAATCTACCACATGAATTACAAATGGTGCGATGGATCCATTTTGCCTCGGTCCCGAACTTGTACTTCGCATAGTCCAAGTGCTTCGCGTAGCACATTGATTCTGGTTCAAATCTAAGATTATTACAGGAGAACCGTTTGTTCCCCTCCTCGATTTAAGCATACCATCTGGGGTAATCTTAACCCATGTCTCATCGTTGCTCATGATGTTACTCGCACCATCAAGCAGAAGACCCACACTGCCCGGATAATAAGTTAAAAGCCAGAAAAGACCATCTATCTTTGATTCCAGGTACTGGTATCCAGGCGAAGCACTCTCCCACACAAAGACAGCAGGAGATACGAAAAATCCAGGGATCAGGTTGAGCCCATTAGATGTTCTTAGATCACCATAGTACGCATTGTAAGTATTTGACTCTGTGTTGTATATAACTTTTTCATTTACAAGCCAGCAGTCAAGACCAATAAAAATTTGCGGTACACCTTGGCTTACCTTCTGTCGGTAAGCATTACCCACAGGATTTGATGCCAGAAGAAGATCTCCTGTGACCTGAAGGTTATTTTTCAAAAACACAAATCCACTTGAGTTTGACACATATTCTGCATATGTCTGGTTATTAACACCCGTAGACGATATTTCAACAAGATAAACCTGTGACGCACCAAGACTTAATAAACTGTTCCTATAGTTTATGACCGTGTCCATAGTAGTATTCGCAGTGAAAATGGTTACTATAGGACTTGAACCTGCAAGACTCAAAAACTCCTGGAGAGCTGATTGTTGATCCACCCGTTCATTTGGCTTGCCACCCACTAGGATGATTGGTCCTGGTGGCGGAGTTACAGAAGGTGGAGCTTGAGTAATTTCCCACGCTGTAGCCGGTATTGATAATACAGAAAGGGTTTGAAGATCTACTTTAAATCTATCACCAGCTCTAACGGTCTTTAAATTGGTAAGAACCAAGGGCCTTCCTGACTGAACTATCCGTTCCGTTGATGGTGTTGCTCTCAGAAAAGTCACAGATCCAGAGCCAATCACTGTAGCTGAAAGATCTGAATCTATGCAAAGGGCTGTACAGTCATCTATACCCGCAATGGTTATATCTTCGCCATAATCGTTTTTTATTCGCCCCAAGTGGGCAAACATTCTTCCGATCCGCCCCTTTTCAGCAACATGGGTATCAAAGAGAAAGTTATCAATAAGAGGAAGAACATTTACATCGTAACTTAAGAAAGAGTTATAAGGATTTCTTATGGCTTCATCAGAATATGAACTTCCGGTAGAAACATATTCCCCTAAAATCATTGCGCCTGCACTGGTTCCACCAACACAAACTTCTCCCCTTAAATATCTTGCTCTGATTGAATCCCCAAGAGCAGTATTCTTTAATATCGGTATATAACTGGATTGGTCGCCTCCGGGAAACCATATTATCCCTGTGTTCGGATTGTAAACATCCACCCATTTTGAAGGGTTATTTGCATTCTGCATTGTCACCCTTATAGATTTTACCGTTCCAGTATGACCGAGCCCCCTCAAATAAGAAACCCACCAAGATGCATCATAGTTATCGTAATATACAGCTACAAAATCCTTATTGTACCCCACCTTTGATAGTGCCCACTTAAATGCAGAATCAGACCAGGTTCCAGGGTAATATGAAGACGAGCCTATACCTTCCGTTCCACCTCCCAAAGCCACGATATACCCCCTGGAATAAGTTTTATCAGGCAAAATACTTAACAGAAACACTCCCAAAATTAACTTTGAATATCTCATATATCATCCTCCATCAACTTAAAGTTTTAAAGGTGTTCATCTTCTAATGACAATCTTCCTTGTTATCATCCCTTCACTGCCCTGTAATTTCAAAAAATAAACGCCCTTCCTTAAATTAGAAACAGACAAAGCAGACCCGCCACTTAAAGTCCCACTTGAAACCTTTTTCCCTGCTATATCATAAATTTCGTAATTTACCGGCTCCTTAATGCCTAAAACTATTAATGAGCCACCAGAAACAAAGGTGGTAGAAATTAGTCCATCGTCCTGTAACTTATAGACTCTGCGAATTGATTCCTCATAGGTGGAGCCGTCATATATGTAGCTAACAACCTCTTTAGAGGAACCTATGGTCCTACTTACACAGTTAAACACGAAATTTGAGTCCAACACATGGAATAGAAAAGGACCTATAGAGCCATTTTGTCGAGGACCAGAGCTGCTGCTCTTCATGGTCCATGTACTTCGGGTTATGTATAGATTTGAAGCAAGATCCATTATTATAATGGGTGAACCGTAAGTTCCTCTGCGACATTTTATTGTACCATCAGGGGAAATTCTGACCCAGCTCTCATCATTACTCATAGTATAATTTGCGCCATCAAGAAATAAACCTATACTTCCAGGGTAGTATGTTAAAAGCCACAAAAGTCCATCAACCTTGGACTCCATATATCCGTAACCCACCGTGCTTTCATACACAAAAGCAGAAGAAGAGACAAATAGCCCAGGAACAAGGTTAAGACCATCCTCCGTTTTTAAATCGCCGTAATAGGCATTATAGGTGTTTGTTTCGGTGTTATATATAACCTTTTCATTCACAAGCCAGCAATCAAGACCTATGAAAAGCTGAGGTACACCCGCATTTACTCTTTGCCAGTAAGCATTTGCAACAGGATTAGAGCCCTTAAGCAAACTCCCAGCAGTTCTAAGGTCATTAAGAAGAAATACAAACCCCTGAGAGTTTGAAACATAAGAGGCATTTGTAGCACTATTAACCCCCGTGCTTGTAAGGTCAACCAAGTAAACTGACGATGCACCTTTGGCCAAAAGGTCACTCTTATAATAGGAAACGGTAGTGGAAGTTGTATTTAAGGTAAATATGGTAATTTTTGGATAAGAACCGCATAACCTAACAAATTCAGAGATCGCCACCTGTTGATCAGCCCTCTGGTCTGCCTTCCCACCCACAAGAATAATGTGTCCCTTAGGTGGAACAAAGGTACGAGCCTGTGGACTGACCCGCCAACCTGTGGCTGGGATACTTATAATAGAAAAACTTTGAAGATCAAATCTAAATCTATCCCCTAGCCTAACAGTATTAACATCGGTCATGACTAACGGCTTTCCGGAAGCGATAACACTTTGAGTATTATTTGTAGTTTTTATCAGGGTTACAGAGCCACTGCCAATAACGGTGGCTGTTAAATCTGAGTCTATGCAAAATGCTGTACAATCGTCAATACCCACCACTACAATTTCTTCGCCATAGTCTTTTTTGATCCGGCCTAGATGGGCAAACATACGTCCAATTCTTCCCCTCTCAGCAACATGGGTATCAAACAGGAAATTATCAAGTAAACCAAGCACATTCCTGTCATAAGTTAAATAAGAATTATATGGATTTCTAATAGCCTCATAAGACCTCGCATCCCCTGTGGAAACATACTCTCCAAGAATCATAGCACCTGCACTTGTTCCTCCAATGCAGATATTTCCCCTTAAATACCTTGCTCTTAAAGAGTCTCCCAGTTTAGTTCCCTTAAACAGGGACAAGTAATTTAATTGATTACCACCGGGGAACCAGATAATTCCGGTGTTTGAACTATAAACATCAGGCCATCTACTAGGGCTGTTTGCTATACTGGATGTTATTTTTAAAAACTTAACACTACCCGTATGCCCCAGGTTTTTCAAATAAGTTTTCCACCATGTAACATCGTAATTCTCGTAGTAAATCACCACAAAATTTTTTGAATACCCTACCTTTGATAGTGCCCACTTAAATGCAGAATCAGACCAGGTTCCAGGGTAATATGAAGATGAGCCTATGCCTTCCAATCCCCCGCCCATGGCAAGGATGTACCCACGGGCATTGATTGAACGCACAAAGAGCAATATAATAATAAAACCAACTAATCCCCTTTTCATAATTTTGTCCTTGTTAAGGGGTCCCCATTGGGGACCCCTGATTTTTTATTCAAGAACCACAAACTTAATAGAACTTGTTTTGTTATTTACCGATAATCTAAGGAAATAAAGCCCTTTCGAAAGGTTGTCCCGCAAATTTATAAAGCCATCAGCATTTACCTGACCAGTAGCAACCTCTTTGCCAGAAATGTCAAATATAGCATAGCTATAGGTATCTCTTAAACCACTTATTTTCAGTAAGTCTCCCCTTATTACGCTTACTCTAACTTTCACGAGCGAATTATGGTTCTCAGCCACATTCACACCTTCGTAGTAGGATAATACCTCTGGAACTGCTAACTGAACATCGTCTTTACTTGACCCAAAAATTATACCAAGGGCAGCATACATTGTACTGCCAGGTTCCACATCATAATATGGACCTGCGTTGAAGACACCACCAAGACCATCAGCGTCTCCAGGTACCAGATAATCTGTCTCCGTCGAAGTCATCATTGACCAGTAAAAAGCATCAGCGTATTGGTAACTCCCCCACGGAACTGCCCTATAAGAATACATTTGAGAAGGGCTTAAAAGCAGAAATCCTACACATGCACCTTGAGACCCATCGTAAATGGCCACAAGGTTATTACCAATAACCTCAGATGTATCATTTTCATATGTTCCACCAACCTGACTGATAAGCTCCCAGGATAAATAAAAAGTCTGGTTTGTGCCAGTCTCGTTTTTCACAAAAAACTGGCAAATAGCAAAGTTCTTATTTTGCCAAGTATAAATATGAACGCTCTCAGCAACAGCAGGTGGCAGGTTACTGTATGAATTATCAAAAACTCCATAAATTTCGAAACTATTAAGATACGTACCACCCGTAGAATCGGTTGCCGTTCTTGTGTTTCCATCGGCGCGATAGTCGAATACCGCCGATTCGGAAACACCAGCTAAAAGGCTTACCCTATCCATCTGTCTTGTCCCAGCTGTATTGAGTACTCTGATCCTCCCGAAATCATTGAGCTGAATCTGGAAGGACCCTGTATTTATTGTTACCGTCCTCCCGAGCAAAAGCGCCGGGAGGAGAATTATTAGTACACCCACTTTTTTCATGGTATCACCTCCCCTTTATTCTTGCGGAGAGATAAATTTCCGGCTTAAACACCTTCCTATTAACATAGGCAAAATCCAGTACGATGTCGCCAAAGGCGACTGGAATCTTAAGGCCAAGCCCGGTGCTATAATCTTTCGTATCATGACCAAGAATGTAACCTCCCCGGATTGAGAGGATATCATTAATTACAAACTCTGAACCGAATGCGTAACGCTCAACATTATCGTTGGGATGCTCGGACTGGAAAAGTAAAAGACCTTTTATCCCCTCAGAAACCGTAAATGGGTAACTCAAACCGACTCTCATGGTAAGAGGAAGGGAATATTCAGCAGTCTCATAGAAAATAGTTCCGAGATTTTCCGGTTTAAATCCAATGGAAAGATCTCTACCTTTAAGCTTCATATCAGTTCCAAAATTGGAGAGGGAAAGGCCTAAGGCAAATCCATCTTTTACAAACTCAAATAGGGATCCTACATCTACAGCAAATCCCGTGGCACTGCAGTTGAATATTTGGTCCCTTACTACTTTTCCGACAACCCCTACACTTAAACGATCGGTCAACATTAGAGATACACCACCACCAAAAGCAGCGCCTGACGCAGTATAGCTCTCCCCAATCCCATCAGGATTCTGTACAGTGGTTATTTCTATTGGATCCATGCTCATAGAAATTAGGAACAATCCATAGGCATAGTTTCCATGCTTAAGGGCAACGGCAGAGTGGGAAAAGGTTATAGACTCAACTCCCCTTGTATAACCTCCAAAAATTTCGTATCCACTTATCCTTGCCAGTCCACCCGGATTCCAGTATATGGATGAAGCACCATCAGCAGTACCAACAACGGCTTCACCAAGTGCCTCTGCTCTTGCACCCATACCTATTTGCAAAAACTGGGCACCGGAAAGCCCTAACTTCTGGTAACTTAAAAGCAAAAGAGTAACGAATAAAGTAATCATCTTATCACCCCCAGCCTTCCGGTTTTTTCACCCCAAGGGCTTTTAACATAATAGATATAGATTCCGGGGGCCACAAAAGCGCCATACTCATTTGTCAGATCCCAATCAGCATAACCTGCCCCGGAGGAGTGCTTTATAGTTCTTACAAGATCCCCATCAATGGTAAAAATCCTGATTTCACACTCAGGTGGAAGATTTACGAATTGCACCTTATGCTTCACTAGTCCTTGTGGGGTCACAACATCCCAGTCGGCCTTCACGATAAAAGGATTGGGAACAACTCTAATATTCTCAAGCATCTTT
>JBDRYG010000013.1:0-30155 GCA_039803305.1 Caldifarciminota bacterium | reverse complement strand
TTGAACTGATGCTATCGGATCATTACGGTGATTGTATTGGCCCATGCCAGAAGGGGTGCCCAGCTCACAGTGACGTACAGGGTTACCTCGCATTAATAGCGATGGGAAAATATCATGAAGCTGTAAAGCTAATGAAGAAAAATTACATTTTGCCAGCTACCCTTGGCCGTGTATGCCCTGCATTTTGCGAAAATGAATGTAGAAGAAACTATGTGGAAGGTGCTGTAGCAATTAGACAGCTGAAAAGATTTGCAGCTGATTATGATCTCGAGCACGGTCCCTGGATGCCCGAAATTCCAGCATCAACAGGCAAAAAGATTGCCGTCGTAGGTGGTGGTCCTGCTGGACTTTCTGCAGCTTACTATCTAAGAACCATGGGGCATGACGTAACTATATATGAAGCCATGCCAGCCTTAGGTGGAATGACGAGATATGGAATACCTAAGTACAGATTACCAAAGGATATATTAGACAAAGATATAGCAACAGTTATCAATACGGGGGTTAAGGTCGAACTTAATAAGAAGCTCGGAAAAGATTTTACCCTGCAAGAACTTAGAAACAAGTATGACGCTGTGTTTGTCGCCATAGGAGCGTGGAAATCGAGAAAGATGGGAGTTGAGGGTGAAGATCTACCTGGTGTTATCCACGGTATTGAATTCTTGAGAAAAGTTAACATGGACGAGCCCGTGGAGATCGGTAAACACGTGATGGTTGTTGGCGGTGGAAATACCGCAATGGATGTTGCAAGGACATGTATCAGGCTTGGTTCAGATGTTACTGTAGTTTACAGAAGGTCACGAGAGGAGATGCCAGCAAATAAGATAGAAGTGGAAGAGGCTGAAGAAGAAGGCGTTAAATTTGAATTTTTAACAAACCCCGTCAAGGTCATAGGAAACGGAAAAGTTGAGAAAGTAGAGCTTATTAGAATGGAACTTGGCGAACCGGACGCCAGTGGCAGAAGAGCACCTGTTCCCGTACCTGGATCAAACTTCATTATGGAAGTAGATACAATTATACTGGCGATCGGGCAATATTCTGACGACGACCTCTTGAAATCTATGGGATTAGAAAGCAAGAAAGGTGTTCTTATGGTCGATGATGTAACACTGATGACAAATATTCCAGGTGTGTTTGCCGGTGGAGATCTGGTGCTTGGTCCATCTACGGTTATCGAATCTATTGCACAGGGTAGAATTGCGGCTATAATGATAGATCAATATTTAAAAGGAAATTTAGAAAAGGTCAAGGCTGCCCTTCTTGATCCAGCTAAAAATCTCCAGGATATTGTTGAGAACGAAGAAATAAAGGATGTGATTTTTGATTTAAAACCATACAACCACTGGAAAAGTGTAACAACAGAAGATTACAAAGATATTCCAAGAATTTCACGGGTAAAGACTCCTTACAGAAATCCAGAAGAAAGGAAACATTCTTTTGATGAAGTCGAATTCACCCTCAAAGAAGAAGATGTCCTGAAAGAAGCTGAAAGATGTATGTCATGTGGATGTATGGAAGTCTTCCGTTGTAAATTAAGAGAATATGCAACCATTTATAATGCTAAGCAGGACAACTTCAAGGGAGAATACAACAGGTACGAAATTGACAAATCCCACTCAAATGTTATTCTTGATAACAACAAATGTGTTCTCTGTGGAAGATGTGTTAATCTCACTCAGGACATAACAGGTGAAGGGCTTGTTGACTATCTATCAAGGGGATTTGTGACAAAGATCTCCACTCCATTTGGAATTCCATTACAAGAAGTATCAGGGCAATTTGTAGGTGATATGGTGGATGTATGCCCTACGGGTGGTTTTCACGAAAAACTTCCATTTAAGAAACCGGGCCCATGGAGGACCATTGCAAAGCCTACCGTTTGTAATGGCTGTGGGTTAGGTTGCGAAATTAGCATTGAAGTTTACGAAGATTTAGTTGTAAGGGCTTCATCTAAAATTGATTCCTGGAACAATGGGCACATTTGTGATATAGGTAGATATCAGAGGACATGGGAATTTAGGGGAGATAGGATTATCTCTTTAAAGGATAGCAAGGAATTAAGCGTCGCTGAGCTAAAAGATATAGTATCAAGGTACAGGAATGAGGAAATATGTCTCGTCATAACAGGAGATTTAACCCTCGAAGAGGCAGATTATATTAAGAAAATCTCGGATAAAAAAGGCTACAAACTCGGTGCAATTTTGGAAGAGGGAATCTCAACGGCAAACTTGGAGACGCTCTTGAACGCGAAAAAGATTAAAGTAAAGGCGGACTTAACAAAGCACCCTTACCTTAAAGTTATATTAAACATGTTGAAGCGGGAAAAGGGAGCAAAAATTGTTGAAGAAGGTGAAGACATTTTAATTGCTGATGCCCCTTGGGAGACTGCTCCTCACACTCCAGTTATAGTTCTTCATCCATCACTGAACGAAACTGGTCTTTTAAAAGCAGGCTTTAAGCCGAATCTACCACCTGCCTCTTTATATGTTGTGTTCGGTAATTTAAGAAAAAAATTAAATGGATTTACCATAGTTTTTGGTAAGAGCCCCTTTGCAGAAATTGAAGTTTCTTATCTTTCCCATTTAGGAAAAGAAGGGACGGTCGTAAATGATCTCGGACTTAACTTACAAGTTAAAAAGGTCCGGGATGAAAATTATATAAACCCTGAAGAAATTCTCTAAATAGGAGGTAACAGCAATGTCTCAGATAGATGAAGTCATTGCAAAAATAAAAGAGAAGGATAAAGATCAGCCTGAATTTATTCAGGCAGTAACCGAGGTGCTAACCACCCTCAAACCGACAGAGGAGAAGCACCCTGAGTTTGTGAAAGCCCGAATATATGAAAGAATTGTCGAACCTGACAGAATTATACAATTCAGAGTAGTCTGGGAAGATGATAATCATAACATCCATGTTAATAGAGGCTATAGGGTTCAGTTCAATAATGCTATTGGACCCTATAAGGGAGGACTCAGGTTTCACCCATCGGTTAATCTCGGAATAATTAAATTCCTTGGTTTCGAACAGATATTTAAGAATGCTCTTACAACCCTTCCAATGGGTGGTGGAAAGGGAGGTTCAGATTTCGACCCAAAGGGAAAGTCCGATGCTGAGGTAATGAGGTTCTGTTATGCATTTATGAGTGAATTGTTCAGACACCTTGGACCAGACACCGATGTTCCAGCGGGAGATATTGGAGTAGGTGCCAGAGAAATCGGATATATGTACGGTTACTATAAAAAAATAGTGAATGAACATACCGGCGTTCTTACAGGTAAAGGGCTTGAGTACGGCGGAAGTTTAATAAGACCAGAAGCTACTGGTTATGGATTAACCTATTTTACGCTGGAAATGCTTGCTACTAAGGGTATGGATCTTAATGGCAAAATCGTTGCCATTAGCGGTTCCGGTAATGTCGCTCAGTATGCATGCGAAAGAGTTACACAATTTGGCGGAAAGGTGATCACCCTATCGGATTCTGATGGAACAATCGTAGACATGGATGGCATTGATGCCAAGAAGCTTGCCTATGTGATGGAACTCAAGAATGTAAAAAGAGGAAGAATTAAAGAATACGCAGAGAAGTATCCTAACGCAAAATATTATGATAAGAAATCAGTTTGGGATGTTATAAGAGATGAAGGCCTCAAGGTTCAAATTGCTTTGCCTTGCGCAACACAAAATGAAATTTACGAAGACCATGCTGTTGCTCTTGTGAAAAATGGCGTGATTGCAGTAGCCGAGGGTGCCAACATGCCATCTACCCTTGAAGCCATTAAGGTTTTCCAGGATCATGGAGTCCTTTACGGTCCAGCAAAGGCTGCTAACGCAGGTGGTGTTGCAACATCAGGACTTGAGATGACACAGAATAGCATTCGCCTCCAGTGGACAAGAGAAGAAGTAGACGCAAAATTGCAGGAAATCATGAAGAGAATTCACAAAGCTTGTCTCGACGCTGCCGAAGCATATGGGAGACCCGGTGACTATTTGACTGGCGCCAACATTGCAGGGTTTATCAAGGTTGCTAAGGCGATGCTTGCATACGGCGCTCTGTAATCCAAAATCCATTCAAAAATAGGAAAGCGGCGCGGCCCATTGGGCCGCGCTTTTTATTTTGTCCCACAAAAAATATAATATTACAAAGGGGGATTTTATGAGACTTGATGAAGTTGTTTCATATCTTGATGAATATTTAAAAACCAAGGCAATACCTGATTCTTCAGTCAATGGGCTAGTGCTGGAAAATTCCGGTTATGTCAAAAAAATCGGACTGGCGGTGGACTTCAATCTGCCCGTAATAGAACTTGCAGCAAAAGAAGGAGTAAACTTCATAATCTTTCATCATGGACCATATTGGGGACAACCCCTACCAATAACTGGACCAATATACAAGAGGATCAAAGCCCTCATAGAAAATGACATCGCATTTTATGTTTCCCATCTTCCCCTTGATATTCATCCAGAGGTCGGGAACAACGCAGTTGCCATGCGGCTTTTAGGATTTGACGATACTCAGGATTTCGGTGAATACCATGGCATAAAACTTGGTAAAAAATTCATGTTACAAAACCCAAAAAATTTTGATGAATTTTTAGCACATTTGTCTGACAAAATTGGTAAACCCCTGCTATGCTGGAAATTTGGTAATGACGAAATAAAAACCGGAGCCTTTGCATCAGGAGACGCCATCTCTCTTCTCCCCGAGGCGATAGAAAACAACCTGGATGTCCTTATTGTTGGTGAACCCAGACATTACTCTTACTCTTTAGCTAAAGACGCTGGGATTAACGTAGTATTTATGGGACATTACCAATCCGAAACCCTTGGCTTGAAAGCTCTCGGGGAACATTTGAAGTCTAAGTTTAACTTACCAACTCTTTTCTTACCTGAACCCACTGGATTATAGCAAAGCCTTATTTTATAGCTGTAAAGGTCCTAGTAACAACTTGAAATTTCCTGAGATAAAAAATAAAATTACCTAAATGCGAAGGGAAAATAAAGAAATTTTTTATGGAATTCTATTTCTACTTCCCTCCCTCGTCCTACTTCTTATTTTCAAAGTTTTACCAATTTTGCTTGCATTCAATATATCATTCAGAGAATGGGGGATTGCAGGAGACAAGGGTTTTGTAGGGCTTCAGAACTACATTTTTCTTCTCAAGGACAAATACTTCTGGCAATCCCTCTGGAACACTATCCTTTACACTGTATTTTCTGTTCCACTTAGTATAGTGCTCGCACTTTTTATTGCCTATCTTTTGAACCAAAAAATCAAGGGCGTCGGATTGTTCCGCACCATATACTTTTTGCCCGTCATAACCTCGCTCGTTGCTGTTTCTGTTGTCTGGAAATGGCTCTATAATCCCCAAAGGGGTCTTTTTAACTACATACTTTCCCTTCTCCACTTACCAACCTTAAAATGGCTGGAAGAACCGAGAGGAATTTTTGAACTCATTACAGGAATTGACTTACCACTTTTACTTGAAGGCCCATCTCTTGCACTATTCGCACTGGTTTTACTAAGCGTTTGGAAGTCCCTCGGTTACAACATTGTGATATTCATAGCTGGTTTAAAAAACATCTCAGAAACCTATTACGAAGCAGCAAGAATTGATGGTGCATCAGGATGGCAGATTGTTAAAAATGTTACACTCCCTTTACTCTCCCCTACAACTTTTTATGTATTTATAATGACCACTATATCGTCATTTCAGGTTTTCGCACCCGTATGGCTTATGACCGGTCCTCCTACAGGTGGGCCCCTCGGCACAACATCAGTAGTTGTCTACTACCTATACAGAAAGGGATATGAAGAGTATCAAGTTGGATATGGATCGGCGATAGCATTTGTATTCTTCATAATTATCCTCATAATAACCATGTACCAGAGGAAAGTAAGCGAAAAGAGGGTCTACTATGAAGTATAAACAAATATTCTGGAGAGCAATAATATATCTTGTTTTAATTGCCCTTGCTATTCTCTCACTTCTTCCTTTTTACTGGATGATTACTACCTCCTTCAAAACCCCCGCAGAATCCATAGCGATTCCGCCTACTCTTTTCCCTGAGAAGTTAACTCTCAACGCATACAAAACGGTCCTTACAAAAATTGCATTTCCAAGATACATGTACATCTCTTTCATTACCTCGGTGCTTACAATTTTAGGTTCCCTACTTACGGCTATCCTTGCGGCATTTGCCTTCTCATGGATACAGTTCAAAGGCCGAGAAACGATTTTCCTTGGATATTTATCGCTTATGATGGTCCCAATGCCTGTTTACATTATACCCCTGTTCCTTGTGGTACAGAAGCTGGGCTGGCTTGATACACTTCATGTTATGGTAATTCCCTGGATGGTAAGTATATTTAGTATATTTCTCTTAAGGCAAAACATGAGAACAATACCCAGGGATCTTTATGATGCAGCAATCATAGATGGATGTTCACGGCTCGGGTTTCTCTTTAAAATCATAGTCCCCTTAATTAAACCAGCTATCACTACAATTGTCATTTTTGAGTTTATTTCAAGCTGGAATAGCTTTATGTGGCCCTTAATGGTAATAAACAGAGACAAATTGCGGCCAATTCAAGTAGGTCTTGCCTATTTCTCCCAGGGTGAAAGTACAAACTACCCTGCCCTAATGGCCGCTTCTACCCTTGCAATACTCCCCCTTGTAATCTTGTTCTTTATTGCCCAGAAACAAATCATCGAAAGTTATGCAAGAAGTGGACTAAAAGAATAGTGATAGATGCAAAAAAATTTTGAGACTTACATCTCCTCCAAAAAGGCCGTTTTGGAGTCCTATTTAGATGTAAACTACATTCGATTTGTTGATGATGTAAGGCCATACAAAAGGGGCACAGTGGTACTTGAAGGGAATATAATTTTACCCCCCTACCCTAAGATAGGCAGAATTTTTGTGCTCAAAGAGGGATTAGTGAGATACTTCAAAGAGCCTTTTTTCGTAGAAGAGAAGGCAGACGGTTATAACATAAGAGTATTCAATTACAAGGGCAGGCCTTTTGCTTTAACGAGGGGAGGATTTATTTGTCCCTTCTCCACCGACAGACTACTCGATCTTTACAATTTCAGGAAGTTTTTTGAGTACTATCCGGACTATATGCTCTGCGGAGAAATAGTTGGACCAAATAACCCTTACATGGAATTGTATCCTCCTTATATAAAATTTGACATCGAGTTCAGGCTTTTTGACATTTATGATATGAAAAGGGAGACTTTTCTTTTACCCGACGAAAGGTATAAAATTGTCGAAGAGCTTAAAATCCCTTCGGTATACTGTTACGGTAAGTTTGACATATCGAAACTTGGTTCAATAAAAGACCTAATTCTTAGGCTGAATTCAGAAGGAATCGAGGGTGTCGTTTTCAAATCGGAAAATAAACCTCAAAAATACTTTAAATACGCAACGCCACAAATCAACATTAAAGATATTGAAGTGGATATCGATTTACTAGTAGAACTACCAGCGGAATTTTTCATACAGCGTATTTTGAGATATGTAATCTCTTCACAAGAACTAAACTACCCTGTGGAAAAAGATCTCGAAAGGGTTTCTAATGCTTTTATCTTAGGATTTAAGAGGGTTCTTGAAGAATTCAAACAAAAAGGCAAAGTTTCAAGGGATTATGTTCTTTTTTTTAATAACCCCGATAATATAACGGAATTTCTCAAACTTGAAAGACGGGCATCCAATCTAATTAAAGTGAATCTGAAGAATATCGAAAAAGATGGTCAAAAATACAAAGTAACAATAGAGAAAACCTTCCTCAAAGCAACAAGCAGAATTTCTAGACTTCTTAAAGGCTACCCTATTTACGATTAGGGAACAATACAGAACTTAACGACTTGGGGTTTATAAATCTTACTCCGAGTTTTTCAGCCCATTTTCTAACGCCTTCATCAGCCGATACAATTGATGCATTAAGCTCCAGGGCAAGTAAGATGAGATCCACATCCTCAGTGGAATCTATAATCCCGCTCCTTAATGCCTCGCGGTATTTATTTCTCAGTCTATTGATGATTTTTTCTTTATCCTGCCTCTCTGCAAATAGTACCGCTTCCTCGGCTACCCTTAGCCCCTTGTTAATCCTGTTTCTTACTTCTTCAATCAACTCGTAAAGTAAAAACCCGGGCACCTCAATGTTGTAACGCCGAGGAGACTTGAGTTTAAGTACAAGCTCTGCATCGCCTGGAATAGAATCTTCTCCAATGAACAGTTTGAGCTCTTCAAAAACAGAAGGAGGCATATAAAAATCAAATTTGTCTTTGAGCTTTTTCGCAACATCAATAAAATTAATAAAAGCAGAACGGGCGTCTGCGCCAAAAATTGTGTATACATCAGGATTAGTAAAAACACTTGTATCAAGAACGATCTTTTCCATTTTCTTTATTTTAAGCGCTTCTCATTTTACAATCAAGGGGTTTGTAAACTCGTAAAGCAAGATCACCTCCTTTAAAAACCAAAAAGATCTTGATAAATTACTAAGGGGTAACTCGCTAAATGGGCTTTTTTTCCAAGTGGGCTGATAGTAAACCAGAATATCCTTACACTTACTCATTTCCTTTGCCAACCTTAAAGCATCGAGAATACCGCCATTTTCGTTTACCAAACCTATTTTTACTGCATCACTTCCACTCCAAATTCGTCCACGCCCTAACCTATCAACACTGTCTGCGGGGAGTCCCCTACCTTCTTCAACTCTCTTTAAGAATTTATTGTAAACCCACCTGATTTCCCTGTTAAGAATCTCCTCTGTCTCTGGACTCATCTCTTCATAAGAAGAATAGGCTAAAGCATGTTTTCCTATTTTGACCGATTCCACATTCACACCGATTTTCTCAAGAAGTGCTTTTGTTACAAACTTTAAGTTTACAACTCCTATGGAACCGGTCAAAGTAGTTTTGCTTGCAATTACCTTAGATCCTGCTGAAGAAATATAGTATCCGCCCGAAGCTGCAACAGATCCCATAGAGACAATCACAGGTTTTTTCTGAGAGGTTTTCCTTATTGCATTCCACATAATATCCGATGCAAGTGCAGATCCACCCGGTGAGTTGACTCTTAAGACTACTGCCTTTACCCTCCTGTCTTTGGCAAGTTTTTCAAATGTCCTTTCAATAGTAGAAGACCCTAAATTTCTGCCTCCCAATATTGGGATTGCATTTTCTCCGCTTTCTCCGGTCACAATACTTCCATCAGCTACCACATACGCAACTTTGTACACGGGCTTGTGCCACTTTGTTACAACAGGCGGATTATCCCTCCTCCCAAACTTAATTATTCTAACGACCCTTCCGAATTCAGATTTTATTATTTTCTCAATGTCACTTCTATAAATTAGCGAGTCCACAAGTTTCATAGCAAGAGCATCATCTGCATTAACCAAAGATATCTCAAGAATTGAATCAATCTCTGGAATAACCGTACTGACATAGGTGTATATGCTTTTTAGATAATCCAAGAGCTGCTCCCGGTTATATTCACTCATCGAGTCCATGATAAAAGGCTCTGCAGCGGATTTATACTCCCCTATCCGCTGAGCTTCAACTTTTATACCAAGCCTTGTAAGAAAATCTTTGAAATATAAACTTACTGACCCTAAACCAGGTATGAAAATTTCACCTGAAGGGTTTAGAAAAATTTTATCGCCAGAGCGTGCAAGTAAATAGGATCCCAATGAGTAACTCTCGGAGTAAAAGTAAACTTTCTTACCTCTTTCCTTAAATTTCCTGAAGATGTTATTTAATTCTTCCACCTGATTTATGCTAAATGATGGATCATCGAGAACTACAAAAATGCCCTTTACATCTCTGGCGTCTATAAGAGAATCGAGGGAAACAACAAGATCGAAAAAGGATCCCCTTTTTGTTGTAAAAATTGAAGCTTCATTTCGCATTTCATCGTAGTTACCTTTTAGAGTCAAGATAACTACCTTGGGCTCCCTGATAACAGCTGGATATTTATTTGAAGAAAGAATTAAGCCTTTCTCTTTTATTGCATTTTCTCCGGATGCAGTAGCTATAATGTTACCAAGGCTTAACTGAATCCCAAAACGAACCGGTACATTTTTCTCCTTTACAGCATACAAACTAAAGCCACTAAAGGGTTCAATTGAAGAGCCGAGAATCCATGAATATGAAGTACCTGTCCTTTCAAGATCTGCAAATATTTTAAGATATTCTTTATAGGGTTTGAAGGCAACACCACCTCGAAGGACTTTTTGGGATAAGACTTGATCAAAAGTGAAGCCTATAGAGAGAATCTCAAGAGGCCTATAAAGGAAGCCACCGTATAAAGTATTTTCACCTTCTTTGTCATATCTGTATCCCAAACCAAGATACAAATTATTTGATAGATTTAGACCTTGGGCTAAATAAAATCTCTTCCCATCTATTGTACCGAAGCCGAAGCTTCCAGCAAGAAAAGCAAGGCTATAATTGTTGTTGCTATTTACATATGCCACTTCATAACCCGGTGAAAAGGCCAAACCAGCTGGATTCGCACTCACCCCTGCACTTCTCTCAGATAGGGCAACAGAATTCAAGTTAAAAAAAGTAAGAACTAATAAAATAATCATAATACCCCCTTTTTTCTGCAGAAATTATATCACAGCCTGGGCGACTTAAAAAAATCGGGGCGGGACTTAATAAGTCCCGCCCCGGCAATTTAGTCCTTATAGACCCTATCTAACTATGATAACCCGCTTAAGCTCAGCCCTATCACCTTCACTAACCCTTAAGAAGTACAAACCGCTCGAGAGTTTAGAAACATCAAATCTCAAGGTCCCAGCCTTTATGATTCCTTCCGAAAGAACGGCTACCCTTTTACCATCAACACTATAGAGTTCGATCTTTGCATTATTAATATCCCTATCTATTGATACTTTCAGAATACCATTTGAAAACGAGGAGACTGCAAGTCTATATATTCCCTCCCTAACGCTAGATGGAGTAATATCAGCATCAGTCCTCGGATACAGTGTTCCACGATATCTTAAAATACCAGCAAGATAGTCTATTTGCTGATGAGCTTCTGTTGGCCTCCATGAGTACCCAATGGCATAGTCGCCCTCGACAGTAAGAACAAAAGTATCTGGTTCAATAAACTTATACACTCTCCAATCCCCACCGGTTCCGACATCATACACAAAAATCGGTGGCTCCACAGCAACAAGTACATGCTCCCACTGTTCTGATATAGCACCAGCCTCGTTCCTAAGGTCGGGTAATGGAACAACAACAGGATTTACAGTATGACCACTACTTACTACCCTGTAGTATTTTAAATTCTGTATCTCGGTGATAGCGTTGGTACCATACTCAAGAATTTCTCCAACGAGAATTACAGAATCTCCCTCCGTCATAGCATTAAGGGGAATGAAATTAGTAGGATCCCACCCATGAATTCCTGTCCATGGACCCACACCTTGCTGAACGAAGAAGAACGGGTAGGAGAACTTGTCTTTCCAGCCGGTAACTATCCCGGTAATGGTGACCGATCTCCCATTCCATTTACTTCTAAATCCATTAGGCTCATCCCCCGGTAAAGTATCGGATTGGATAAGGGTTATAGGCGTAAAACCACCGTAGAAATAAAAGGTATCGTTAATACTTTGATTATATATATCTCTAAGTCCGGGGGTATTGAGCATGTATCTTGCTGCATTTTCCATCTCCTGGGTGGTTAATATGACTGTTTTTTGATCTTCTGTAGACAACTCAGCCGATATAATAGAGAGCAGAGTTCCAGTTACTGAATCCACGATCTGATATTTTGAAGGATCATTGGCAGTTGCTGGGTTCATAGGCGTCTTGAACTTTACCAAAACTTTGTTGATATCTATTGAGAATGCGTCTGCAATTCCTGGGGTAAGGAACTCAAAATCATTAATAGATCTGGGCCTTAACATATAGTATCTCACACCACCGAGAGTTCTCTCTTCTACAATACCTGTTATGTTCATAGCGTCACCTACATTAGGTGTGTACGAGAAATTATTTCTCACAATCACAAAACCCGAGCCATCAGTTACTTCAAACTCATTGTTTGCCCCAAGTCCTGTTCTAGTTATATACACGCCCATAAGTTTAACCAGAACACCCTCATAGGCTTCAGCTGAGTCAACTGGAAAATCAGAGGTGGCTGTAGTATCCAAATGGGCACAGGTAATTATGGAAGGCTGAAGAGGCGCGCGGTTTCCAACAATCTGAAAGTCAGCTAAATTATTGACTTGAAGTTCGGTATTATTATAGTACTCTAAAACCCCTGCTGTGACCACGACCGAGTCTCCGATGTTCATCTGAGGCAGGGTACCAAGACCAGAGGGGAAATAGACCATAATTCCACTCCATGGCCCGCACTGGTCCATCTGAATAAAGATATTGCGAGTGCCCGTAACTCCTGTTAGTGCAGTAATCACGCCTGTTACCCGAACTGTCTGACCTACCCAATTAGAGTTATTTTGAGCGTCTCGCTCATATTGAACAGCATAGATGGTAGTATCTATTGCCTGTGAAGAGGCAGCCCCTACGAGGGCTACTGCAAGACCGATCACACCTATAAACCTTCTCATCAAACACCTCCTGTTTGCTATTAATTATAAACCAGTCATTAAAACAAAACTTATAAACAAAAGTTAAAAATGCTTAGCTACAAATCCATTATTTGAACCTTAGCTCATCCCTTATGATCTTTAAAAGCATTCTCCCAGCATTAGATAGACCATCCAGGGCGTGATATTGAATTGAAATGAAAGCTACCTTAGGACTCTGAGACGGGGCCACTACTATACAGGTTGGATTGCCCTGCCACCTTGCAGGGATTGTGGGAAGATTATATAAGGCCTTTGCAAAGTCTGCTGGTTTGAATCCATCGAACCTGCTAATAATGGGGAGATTACAAGACAAGGTATCATAATCCGATAAAGCGGGATATAATTTTTCATTCCGTATCAACATTTTATTCCAAGCTGTAACACTATCCACACCCATATAATCTCTTACAAAAGGCGAAGGTGTAAATGCGGGGTTCATCAGAACATCAAGCACAGCTGGACTTATCAAAACGAGCTTTTTACCGCTCTCAAGGTATGTAGTAAATATATTCAGGGTGCTCGAAAAGTGTTCAGACTGGTCTGCCGTATACCATATTACGAGTGAAAATCCAAGATTATTTATCATATAGTTTAGGTCTAAAAATGAGTAAGGCAATCCTTTTTCAACGGAGTAAACCGTGTAGTCATCGGGAAAGAAAGTCTCTAAGAAGTTAATATAGAAACCGTCTGCTTGTGACACATTCGAATCATCGATCAACAATACCCTTCCCCTAACTGGTTTAACAAACCAGGAATGAGAAACTGCTTCTGACATGGCATAGGACTCATCGATTGCTTTGAGGTAAATAGTTCTATCCCCTGAAGGAATATTTACGAGGAATACACATGCGCTATCTATGGGAACGTAGTGCCATACGGTTTCAGGTTCCATATCCAATCTATAAAGAAAACCTGTAATCGTGTGATCACCATCTATGTCGGATGCCCCAAAGTAAAAAGTTGCCACTGTTAAAGTAGTATCAGGAGGCAGTTTTTCGGGAATAAAATAGGCAACAGGTGGGGTGTTTCTCACTGGGATGATAACCCTGGCAGGAGTAGGATCTGTAGCACCCTCATTATCCACGGCCCATACCTCAAATATGTGTAAAGCATAAGTATCCCCAGCCTCTACTTTAAAAGTGAAAACTCCACTGGTAGATCTTGTGAATGTGGTATCTTTACCATCTATAGCATAATAATATCCAACCACCTCACCATCGGGGTCATTTCCTAACCAGAATAGCTCTACCTTCGCCGGAACTGTGTCAACAGTGTCAACATGAGCAATAAAACAATGGGTTTCAGGGGGCAAATTCTCTACAGGATTCTCAATAGGCCTTCTTAAGCACGATGAAAGGCCTATTAGGGTGAAAACGATTGTTAAAAGTAATCCCTTGCTTTTCATAATTTACCTCACAATCAAAAACTTTGTCATCTTTACTTTATTTGAGTTTTTATCCTTAACCACAAGATGATAAAGACCTGTCGCCACAGGTTGTAATCTATCTGACATCAGATCCCAGGACTCTTCACCGTATGAACTATCATGCTCAATGACTTTAACAACATCTCCTGCGGCATTCAATATGTAAATAGTGCATTTTTCAGGCAAATTATAAAACCGAATGACCTTTTTTTCACCCTTTTCCCATACTGAAGATAATTTATAAGGATTGGGATATACGCCAATTTGAGCAGTATCGGCAGACGTAGCAGGCGTTCCAGGTACCACCATTGTCATGTTAAGAATCTTGGAACTTTCAAGGCTGGGAAGGCCAAGCACCGAATCCCCGACATCATAAGAAGTGACAGCGTAGTAATAAGTGAATCCATTTTTAACACCGTGGTCTTCAAATTTATAGAATCCGGCAAATTGCCCCTGAGTTTCCACAGCTGGCATACCTGTATTAAATCCCTGAGAATGATCCACATCGTTTATTATGCTGTCACCAACAATCGTATCGGAAGGCCTTTTGTCGAATTGCGCAAGTAGCTTCCAGGAAGTATCGTCCACGAAAGGCGAAAGCCCTCTGTAAATTCTATATCCCTCGAAATCCCTTCTATGAGGAGGGAATGGATCTCTTGAAAGTTCAGGAGAATTGTCAAAGTAAAGTGTAACTTTCCTATTGCCGGGCACAGCAAAAAGGAGTGGTGAAGGGGGAGGTGCAGGGAGTATGAAGTTAGCTTCATAAGCCTTTTGCGCCCATGATGCATTTTCAAATAAACTTTGAAGATCCATACCACCAACAAAAGCCATAACAAGAGTTACCGAATCTCCCACATTCACGTGTGAAATTGGACCCACTGACAAAAGGGGTATAGGGTCTGGATAACCCCTCGTATAGACGTAATTATCATCTACATCAGGGTCCCTCTCTCCATTTGACATGATTTTATACCGAACAGTGTCATGAACAGACCCTCTCATATCCCTCCAGGTCCACCAGTTGAAACTAATTCTCATAGAATCAAAAGGTAAGGGGGTTTCGTTATACTTTAACCCCAGGAATTTGAATGCACCAAAACCAGATGCTAAATAGTCGTAACCGTCATTTCTTTCGTAAACCAAATACTTTTCGCCATCATAAAAAAGTCTTTTATGCTGATAATAAGGAGTGGTTCCAAAAGCATCACCCCAAAAATCCCTTGAACCCGATGCAAGCTCACCATAGAAGCCTATGTAAACACTATCCCAGTCACCTACATAACCGTCGTTATAAATCACAAACTTAATGATTACCACATCATCAATATAAGGATAGCTCCATACAAGCACTGTCTGGTTAACCCTAACTCCGAGAGGAACATGTCCAGGAGGAAGGGTGTAAAAGTCCCGATAGTCAGTGTAACTACAGTAAAAATCCTGTTCCGAAATAGCATCTGGCGAGTAATAACGGGAGGTGATTATGGAAGATTTTTCGATAATTGAGTCTGAGGGAGAAAGAGAAGGTAAAAATTCAAATCCCTGAGTTGAACCAGGCGTAACGCTTGTCTCATCAACAGCTCCTGTGGTAACCAGTTTTCCCATAGGTGTCTTTGCACCTATCCAGAGACCACCTTTATAGAGACGCTCTACATTACTATTCTTGGGATATTCCATGGATGGGTAGGGTTTCAAGGTAGCAGGATCGATATACCTGGAAAAACTTGTCCCAAAGAGACCAAAATTCGTTACATTAAGCCTCATGTTACCTATGTTCGTGTACTTAAATGACACAATTTTCGAATAAGAGACTGAAAACAGTAAAAGTAACAATAAAATCCGCCTCATTTTCTACCTCCAGGATTTTGAGGTAATTCGGGTTTTTTCATTTTTAGAACCCTATCAGCGAACGCCACATAGAGGTACAATCCGTCTTTTGTAGTAGCAATAGAAACAGGTGATTCTTCGAAACTTTCAAGGTGTAGAAACTGTCCTTCATAATTAAATTTTTGAATACGACTGTTTCCTCTATCAAGAACGTAAACATATCCAGAAGTATCGCACCAGACATCAACAGGATATAGAAAAACGCCGGCAGTATCGCCTCCCTGATGAGATATTCCACCAAGATGCAATAGAGAGATGCGCGGACTCGAAATGGAAAGCCCTTCAACCCAGTTATTACCCATGCTTGCAACAATTACTCTTCCATGTTTTTCATCGACAAATAAACCCATTGGGTTTCTTACATTTAAAATGCCGGAACCTTCAAAAGCAAAAGTTTCTAAGTAATTCCCAAGAGAATCAACTTTTATTACTACACTCCTTAGTGAATCGCTTATGTATATCTCTTTAGAGCTACTTACATCGATACCCGAAATATTAACAGTATCACCAAAATCAATACAGTACTGATACTCTCTGTCTCTAGAAAGCACATGGACCTTTGAACCATCACCTACGTATATTTTTCTGGAAATATCTTGAGTAAGTGTCCTTGCCGACATGAACTGGCTATACACAGTATCCACCAGTATACCATTCACGTTGTATCTTAAGAGCACCCCTCTTTCCAAAATATAAATATAACCATCTTTCCCCATTAAAATGTCAACAATGCCATTGAAAGACGCAAAATCCCAAGCAGTATTCTTAACGGGAATGTAATCCTCCTCGCCGGGTAAGGAACCGGGATTCTCAGGCGGAAGCGGGTATTTGTACCCACAATTTACTGTTAAAAAACCAATTAATACAAGATATAAGAATCTTTTCATTAGAAATTAACCCCCACTTGTGCCTTATGAACAATACCAGCATAACCAAGGGCAGATAATGCATAATCTACATGAAAATCCTTCTTAAAACCTAGACTCTTCATAAAACCAATTCCTGCAGTAAAACCAGAAAACTCACCTGGGATATTAGCATTAAGCCTGTACCCAGCTCTTAAAGACAAAAATTCAAGGATCACATATTCAAAACCAATTCTGAAAATCTCTACATTGTCCGTACTCTTTTCAAGTTGGAAGGATGAATAAAAATTTTGGACCGGGCTCCCATAAATACCGAGCCTGTATATGACAGGAAGAGAAAAACTTGATGGTGTTTCAGAGGGTCTTGGGCTTTTAACCTCAGGATCAGGACCTATATTAGAGATGGAAATACCAAGGGCAATATCCCTGAACCCTATTAGATAAAAGGTACCTAAGTCGAGTGCAACAGTATGCTGTGAATACTCATCCAGTATTTCTGCTAAATATTTAAGGGTTATACCAAAGGAAAAGCGGTCAATTAACTTTCGTGAATAGCTAAGCCCTGCATAGTAGCTGGATGTCCTGTAATAAGTCCCAAGGCCAAAGGGGTGATTCTCATCCGTTCTCTCTATATAGCCCGAGTGAAGATTGGCGGTCATAAATCCTATACTGGAATAAGTTCCTGGTTTATACACAATGGCACCGTAATTAAAGTAAGTTTCTCCAATCCACCTTTGAGAAAAAAGAGAAGAACTGAATTTACCGGGGACGAAGGACATTGCTGCTGGATTCCAGTAAAGGGAAGTAGCATCATTTGCGATGGCTACACCCGTTTCTCCAAGACCACCTTGCTTTGCACCAACAGGTATCTTTAGAAATGTCATAGTAGTCGTCCCTATTTTTTGCCCACCTAAAAATTCAAAAAGGGTAAGGGCTTTTACAGAACCTGTTGAAAATAAAATTATTAAAACTAATCTTTTTACCATCTTACAAAAACCCCCATCATGACCTGCCTGGGTTCATCATACCGTGCCGGATTTAACATGCCCTCGGGTGTGCTTCTTGGAGGTATAGGATCTCCGGGCTCATATGCGCGTCCAGTTACTGGGTTTATTATTCGGTGATTTCGCCAGTTAAACACATTCCTGACCTCGGACTTGAATTTAACCCCGGTACCCCATAACTTGAAAAGACCCTTTTCAAACTTAAAATCAACTCTTCTCCACATAGGACCAAGTTTTGAATTTATCTCACCCTGATTTCCCAGAGTATCTTGTGGTGTATACCTTACACCAGACTGAATAGAAGCAGAGATGGTTAGTAATAAATCATCAACTCTTAATGGACCCAAGTTTATGTACTCTCCCTTTTTTAATGAATAGCTTATGTCACCGTAAAACTTAACAGGCCTATCCCATTTTAAATACCATTCCTTTATTGTCTCTACACTTCCCCTCCAGTACCAGTCTTCTGCACTCGAAGATCTTCCTTTACTCTGGGACAAAGTCAAAGAAAAGGATCCAAAGATATGATATGGGGTATAATAGACAAGATCAGCCTCGAGACCCACTGACCGGGAATAGTCTGAGTTAAAATACATCCAGAAAGAAGGGTTTGGTGGAATACCTGGGACTTTTCTTGCCGTGGGATAATTGAAAATATCTTTATAGTAGGCCGTAACCTTAAGCTTACTACGCTCGTTAAAAAGATGCTCTAAACCAAGCTCATAAGCTACAGTGACGGTAGGGTTCAAGTTCGGGTTGCCAACAAGTTCATAAGAGGAGGATGCTCTAACACCGAGTTTGGAGTAAACGTATTTTAGGTCTGGCAATTGCGAGAAGTGACCATAAGAAGCGAAAAATTTATCTTTCTCCGTTATAGGGTAAGCAAAACCCAACCTCGGACTCAGATGAAATTTAACAATCCTGCCTCTGAATGTAGCATTGTTGTTTATATACTTTGTATATTCACTTTTAATGGCAGGAGGTAGGTCAGACTCCTGTAATATCCTTCTTACTGCATCGTCCACATATTTGCCGGGCACCCAGAAATCAAGTCTTAAACCAAGATTGGCTACCATACCCGCAAAATAAATTTCAGACTGGGCATATGCACCACCATCGAAAGAATACACCTTATAAAGATCATAGTTAAGACCAAGGCCACTTTGTGTGCCATACCATGGATAATGAATATCAAGCCATTGTAGCTCATTTCGATTAGCAACAAACCCGGTTTTCATTCTGAAAATCTTGGAAAATATCCTGTTAAAATCAAACTTACCGGTATAAGTTTCGACGTAATGATCATGCCAGTAAGGTGCATCACCGTAATCCCAGAATAAGTCATGGGGAACAGTGTCAATGGTCTCAGTATAGGTTAACCAGTGCTTCCCTTTTACATCAGCTCTAAGGTTAGTAAAAAACCTAGAAATTTTTAAATCATAAAATGTAGATGGTGAAATAGCGTGGTGAATAGATAGGGCTTGCTGGATTGCATCACGGGTAAAGGTCAAGTAGTTATTCAATATATTTATGTATCTGTATGGGAAACCATTTGCGAAAGGATAATCTGAGGAAGAAAGGAAATAACCCTGGTTAATTTCTATAGACTTATTGAGCATGAGGTAAACTCTAAAATTATTTGACAACTTCCAGGAAACTCTGGAAAGAAGTGAATAATCATTTTCTTCCCGCTTACCGAGTAGCCAGGTATTATAAACAGAAGTAAAAAGGCTATCTGCATGAGGAAGGTGAGTATCTTCAAGGTCCATATGGAAACTTAAATAATATGTTACTTCTCCGGGCACCTTTAACTTAAAGGAATTTTTTAACAAATGAGTCAAAGGTTCTGGACCGCTTAAATTAATATTTAAAACATCTTTGTTTTGGCTATTCACTATCTTCGCAAATTCACTGTATTTACCCAGGTTATCTTTCATATACTCAATACTTCCGTTAAATTTCGTGCTACCCTCCCTCAATGATATATTTACCACACCTGACATTGCCTGACCATATTCTGCGTTGAATCCACCTGTTAGTGCTTCTAACTCCTCTATGGCTGAAATAGGTATATAAAGACCAAAAGAACTACCTGAAAGCTGATCTTTAATAGGAAGGCCATCGATCATCACCATCAATTCATTTGATCTTCCACCCCTAACATGAATATCAGTCCCTTCACCTTGGAACCCCGCCTGTTTCTGAAGAATTCCCTTAACATCCTCAGTAACGAGTAAGTCGAGTTTCTCTCGAGAGACGACAGTCTTAGAGGCAGCAACTTCTTTTTCCATTAATGGACGCTCACCTACAATTACAATTTCCTCTACATTAAAAACCTCCTCTTGAAGATAGAAATTTACCTCTCTTGTTTCATTGCCTTTTATTGAAACCTTTATCTGTTGGGGTTTGTAACCAACCATTGATGCTACGAGTATATAATCACCGGGAGAAACTCTTGAAAAATAATAATATCCGTTTACATCTGTGGACACCCCTAATTTTGTCCCCTGGATGACAACATTCGCCATAGGAAGGCCTTTACCCGAAACTGCATCAAAAACCCTTCCTACAATCCTTCCCTCGGCATACACAAGCACAGGGAAAATCAGAGGCAAGATGATGAAAACTCTCAAAAGTTTTCTCATTACACCCCCTTTATCTCCGAACACATAATAATAATTTTACCTGAGTGCACTGTCAAACTCAAAATAAAACCAGGAGAAAAATTCCGAAGGCTCATTTATCAAGGGAACCGTGAAAGTGCCTTTTACTTCCCCCTCTGGCCACCAAAAAGCCTGATATGTAATCTGTCAGAATAATTAAAACCAAAACGTATTGCCAGTTCACAGACTTTATAGGCTATGCGATTAAGTTCTTCCAAATCCCGGGCCATAGGCATAAGATATACTCTATGGGGGGAAATATAGTTATTTTCAACAATTCTGAGTAACTCCTTGATGTCAAATTCATCACCAATAACGAACTTAAAATAGGCTCTTTCGAACTCTGCATAAAAATTTATTACATCTCCATTAATTCTCGCATCCTCATCCACTCCAGAATTTGAAAGCTTTATTGATACATTGAAACTTAAGGAAGTTAATAAAGGGATACCTTCAGGAAGAATCGTGCCATTGGTTTCTATCTCAACGGTGTGGAATAAAGACTCAAGAGTTCCAATCAGTTTTGCCAAGGGCTTTTTTTGTAACAAAGGCTCTCCACCTGTGATAACAAGATTCCACGCACTTCCACGAATTTCCTCAATTTCCCTTAAAATATCAGTGAGTACAAGACTTCTCCATTCCGATGCAAATTCAGTAAAAGATGCATATTTAGTATCACAAAATTTACATCTCAAATTACAACCCGCAAGCCGTAAGAAAACCGAAGGAGATCCTGCTTTTGGTCCCTCTCCCTGAATGGACTTGAAAATCTCGGAGACTATTAACTTCATTAATACTCCATGTATTTTACGGTTTCAACTTCACTCCTTGTCACGCTAACATACCCGCTTTGCGTAGGAGTTTCAAAAACCTCTACCTCGACAAAATCTACCTGCCTAAATTCGTTAATTATTATACTGGCACATAGCTTAGCTATGTTTTCTGCACTTGGGTTACAGTCTAAAATAACGACTTTTTGTCCTGCTTCAACTAAGATTTTGGCAAGAGGGTCTTTTTCATTTAACAAAACCTTATGGTCAAGTAAGTTGTGTATTTTTTCCTTTAATACACCAAAATCTACCAGTATGCCGTCTTCTTGAAGTTTTCCACCAAGCCTGATTTTGATCTTGTATGTATGACCGTGCAAGAATGCACATTTCCTTCCGTGCTGGTAAATCCTGTGAGCTGAATCAACCAAGGTTTCCCACCTTATCTCAAACATTGTTCACCTCCCAAAAGTTTTCCCAGGTTACCCCCTTTTCGAAGCACCAATTACAGGGTGTAAATTGAAGTTTACCAAAAAGGGCATAATAAGATGCTGATGTAAATTCAGGATATATACCGTTTGTGGCAATACCCTGAATATAATCTTTGATCTTTAATAACTGACTGTCCAGTTCTTTATAGCTCTCAACTCTGACTATATTTAATGTTCTGGGTGCGGATATTTCCAGAATCCCATTAGAATAAATTATAAAAAAGTTCTCACCCTTTACTACTCTTTCTCCTTTCCAGCTCGACTTTAAAACCTCATACTCAGCAATACTATAATCAAAGTTATTTTGGGGAGGTAACTCTTTTGATACAACCTCCATAGCGCTAAAAATTTCTTCAATATGAATCGGATCAAATGTAAAAAGATATCTAAGTGAGAGACAACCACGGGTATCAAAAGCAAGATTGTCAAAGGCTATTCTTCTTAAAACATCTTCAGTGGGGGCACCCTTTAGGATGCCTACAGATAGCTTCGGTCCGAAGAATCTGTGAGGTTTGCCTGTAAAATTCAGGAAGTCTCCAAGTAAAGATCCCCCATACCCAACTACAAAATCATAATTTTTTAAGACTGATAAAGATTCTTCGTGAGATAGATAATCAGTTCTTAAGTTCATATGGGGTCTCAAAAAACTGTTGGCCAAAGGGATTACTCGATTGTATAAGCTCCTTTCTATGAATGGCTGTTTGAAATAGACTTCCTTAACACCAGAAACAATAAAGCCCGGTAATAACTGGAATATTACTACTGGCACATTGCCGGGCAAGATCACAAAAACCTTTTCCGGTCCTTTCATTTCGGGAATTAATGATAGATAGTAATCCAGACAAGTGATATAATGATCTATGAGAGCTCCTAATAACCTCTCCTGATAAACTATGTCACTTTGAATTTTCCCATTCAGATATAGCTTTTTAAGTTCGAGAAGGAAACTCCTGTATTTATCTAAAAGTAAAGGCACATCCCCTTTCATCCTCACCCATCCTTCCAATCACATCAAAACAGTCTTCTACAACATGAACCCTGTCTGGTACATATAAAGCCGAAACAGTAAATAGATTTGCAAAATCAAAAACCTTGAGTAAGCCTGAACCTTCGGTAAATATCTTAGCATATGGGGTAATTTTATAAAGCTTATTACACACAGAATAGAACTGTGAAAACATCTCTGACATCCCGTATTCAGTATAAATAAGGGCTTTAGGAAAAACTTTTAAGGCAATCTCATATAGTTCAAATCTAATGTACGGCCTTCCAAGAGCCTTATAGCCCCCAGTCTCGATGATTATAACATCCCCTTGAAATTTAATCTTTCTTTGAGTCATATATTCCGCTAATCTCAAAAGCTGGGAAGAAGTAGTAAATATCATATCAGCATACTTATATTGAAGCAGCCTCTCTACCACGGAAGGAAAGTCTTGAATTTCAAAAGAATCGTTTATGTAAATCACCTTGAATTTTTGCTCAAAAATCTTAAGCATATAGGAAAGGGAAGAATTGGAGGCAATTTCAAATGGCGGCACTAAAGAGACTATAAGTGAAGGATTGAAAGGAAAAGACCGCAAGGCAGATACCTTATAAAGTTCGAGGGATTTCTCATGATAATAAACTCGAGACCTTTGACCGGTAGTTCCACTTGACTCAAAATATCCCTTTGGAACACCCACAATGATCTGAGCTCTCTTGAAAATCTCCACAGGGAAAAACGGCAAATCGTCAATTTTAGTGATTTTTGATAAACCGTTAATCTCGAGAAAATTCTTGTAAAGAGGGATATTTTCCACTTGAAACTCAAGTACCTTCTTTGCAAGATCAGGGTCAAAATTCTCTGCGTTTTGTATATAGTCTTTTACTAAATCAAAGAGGTCCATTTTCTCAAAATCCATGTGAATTTGTCAGTAAAATCTTCAATAATTTCCCCGGTGATCACCACTGGTGGTGTCAGCTCTAACACCTCACCATTTAAGCCTGACGAAAGAGTTATATAACCAAGATTTAAAAGTTTCTTGGAAAGCTCAAAAGCGCTAACACCTTGAAATTCAACACCTATGAGTAGACCAAGCCCCCTTACATCTCTTATTAAACCGGGAAATTTGTTCCTTAAAGCAGAAAGCTTTGTGAGCAGAGTTTCTCCTTTAAGTCTTGCTTCTTCAGGGATGCGGTTTTCTTCAATGTATCTAAGAACATTATACCCAATCTCACATATAAGGGGGTGGCCTAAAAAAGTACTCGTGTGTATAGCTTCACCTTGGGACAAGGGCCAGGCTTTCATGATTTCTTCTCGCGCCATCATAACTGATAAAGGGAATGATGAAGATAGAGCTTTTCCGAGGGTTATAATATCAGGAATTACACCATAATACTCAAAAGCAAACATTCTTCCGCATCTGCCTAAACCTGAAAAGATTTCATCAAAAGCAAGAAGTACTCCGTGTCTTTTCGTAATCTCTCTAATTTTTGTAACAAAACCTGCAGGTACGATTCTCACCCCACCTCGCGCCTGAACTGGCTCTATAATTAAAAGTCCAACATCTTCGCTTTTCGAAATAAACTCCTCTATCTTTTCGGCAATTTCCATCCAGCTATTCTCTTCAGGAAAAGGGAAATAAGTTGTAACATCTATCAGTAAACTTGAGAAGGGACTTTTGAATTTCGAATTAAAAGTACATAAAAGAGACCCAAAAGAAAGTCCATGATAAGCCCCCTCAAAGGCTATGATTCGCTTTTTCCCCGTATAAAGAAATGATGTCTTTATTGCAGCTTCAACTGCATCCGACCCGTTTTGTCCAAGAATACCCAAAAAACCTCCACCCAGTAACTGGGATAGCTTCTCAAGTAATCTCACTTTTGATGATGATGGTAGTACATCACCCATTCCGTTTATTATTTTATTATCTTTAAGACACTTAAGAACCACAGGATGCCTATGACCCAGTAGAGAAACTCCAAAAAATGATGTTAAATCTACAAACCTATTCCCGTCAGCATCCCAAACATTGGCAAGATAGCTTCTTTCGACAAAAATCGGATAATCTTCTGCAATAAAAGTGATATTAGGGCATTCTACTTTTTTTAATCTTTTACTCAGTTCTTGCGATTTAGGTCCTGGAACAGAAGTTTTTATCCTGGGTAATTCAAGCCCTTTCATTTACATGTTCTCGTATATGTACTCAAGAACTTTTTCCATAAAGTATCGAGGTGAGCCGGGCGTGTTGTTGAGCATAATTACATAAATATAATCCTCCCCCTTTTTGGTCCTAATATAACCTCCGAGTGTAGAAACCCCCGACAAAGTTCCTGTCTTTCCTCTGAAGACCCCCCTCAAACCCTTATAGTTTTTTGAGAGAGTACCATCTATATTTGAGATTGGAAGCAAAGAAGCAAACTCTGGGAAATAACTGAAGTTTTTATAATGGAAATACAAGAGAGAAGCTAAACCACGCGGAGTTGCAAGGTTATAACGAGATAGTCCAGAACCATCTGCAGGTTTAAAGTGATCATAAAGCCCGGTAACCTTTAGAAAACTATCTATTGCAGCAAGTCCTTTTTCATAGCTGCCTTTACCACCGTAAATCTCTCTTCCCAGAGTTTTTAAAAAGGCCTCTCCATATATATTCAAGCTGTATTTCATGAAATCCATTAATAGAATATAGGAAGACTTTGAACTGTGAATGTATACTGTATCATAGTTGCCTCCACCTGGAAAATCAGAGATTATTCTTATGGCTCTCCTAGGAATGGATAAAAACCTTAAAATGGAGTCCACCTGTTCCGCAAAAAACCTCTCTGGAGACAGGACACTTCGCGTTGTAAAAACTGCTTTTCCAATGTCTCCCTCAATTACTGTAACTACTGTGTCGCCCATTATATAGTCATAAACCTTATATTGCTTTCCATTTCTTCTTGTTACCCTGAAAAACACAGTGCCAGGGTAAATAGAAACCTTTTCTCCACTGCCTCTTAAATTTAGCACAGTAATTCTAGATACATTATTTTCAAGAATAAAGGAACTTGTCGGCGCCATATACCCTTTAGCAATATTATTAAACTGCCATCCCGCCCCATATCTAACGGAATCATAAGCATAATCTACCAAGAACAAGGTATCAATTTGAGAAAATCCAGCACTTTTCAGGAAATAAAATATTTCAAAAAGGTCCTTAACTCTTAGCGATGGATCACCAGATGCTAAGAGGTAAAAATTGTTTCCCTTTGTACTTTTAAGTAATACGGTGTTATATGTATAAGAGGGCCCAAGAAAATGAAGGAAAGCCGAAGCGATAAGAGTTTTATTTAGTGAAGCTGGAGTAAAATAACTATCAGCATTTAAAGAAAAAACTTCTTGCCCTTTTCGGTTGAGGATAATAACCCCTGTAAATCCGCGTTTGGGCCTATAATAATCAACCACGTCTTTAAGTGAATTAAAAGCTCGGGACTCATAATAAACTAACAACAAAACTATAAGAAATCTCATTTTCCTTTCACCCTCCTTAAGATTCCTGAAGTAGAAAAACCTTCAACAAACGGTGCAATAACAACACGGCCACCATAAGCTTCGACAATTTCCTTACCAACAACATCCTCAACTCTATAGTCCCCTCCCTTCACAATTATGTGAGGCTTTATCATCTTTATTATTTCATAAGGAGTATCCTCTTCAAAGGAAACAACGAAGTCTACCATTTCGAGAGCAGAAAGGACAATCATCCTATCTTCTAACCTGTTGATAGGTCTTTCTGGTCCTTTTATTCGTTTTACCGAATCGTCACTGTTAACAGCAACAACGAGGATATCACCTTGCGACTTTGCAAAATATAGATATTCAATATGCCCCCTGTGGATGATATCAAAACATCCATTAGTAAACACAATAGTCTTCGTGGTTCTTACCCGATCTAATATATCAATAAGTTCTTGTCCTGTTTTTATTTTCTGCTTACTCATTTATCCAGAATACTATAAGTTAAACTTTGTCAGATCACCGATATCCCGCCGATAAAACGCCTTTTCAAATCTGATTTTCTCAACTTCATTATAAATCCGATCAGAAACCGTCTTAAAATCTTCTCCAATCATAACTAAATTTAGAACCCTTCCACCATCGGTATAAATTTTTCCATCCTCTTCTCTTGTCCCAGCATGATAAAGTATAACATCCCTGGATACGCTCTCAAGCCCGTATATTAACTTACCCTTTTCATAGCTTACCGGGTATCCACCACTTGCAATAACAACACAAATAGCTACCTCAGGTTTTATTTTGATTTTAATTCTTCCTAGTGTTCCTTTTTTAACAGCCTCAATTATTGAAATTAAATCGTTTTCAAGTCTAGGGAGTATTACCTGCGCCTCTGGGTCCCCAAGTCTTACATTATATTCAAGAACCATTGGGCCATTTTTCGTCCATATTAAACCAAAATATAGAAAACCGACATAATTTATTCTTTCAGCCTCTAAACCCTTTATCGTTGGTTTGATAATCGTTTCTTCAGTGATCCTTCTCATTTCTTCAGTTAAAAAAGGAACTGGTGAAATTGACCCCATACCTCCAGTGTTAGGTCCCCTGTCGCCATCATACGCCTTTTTGTAATCTGAAGCATCCCCTATCCATTTGTATCTTTTTCCATCGGTTACTATAAAAACGGAATACTCTAAACCCTCAAGAAAATCTTCTACAACGACTTTTGAAGAGGAGGCCCCAAATTTTCTCTCTACCATAAATTCATAAAGAACAGATACGGCTTCTGCAGGGCTGTGGGCAATAACTACACCTTTACCTTCTGCAAGTCCATCCGCTTTAATAACTACAGGGTATTTTTTATACCCTCTTACAAAGCTTGAAGCGCTCTCAAAATCGGCAAAACTATGAAAGTTAGCTGTAGGTATGTTGTTCCTTTTCATGAATTCCTTCGCACGTATCTTTGATGTTTCAAGAAAAGAAGCCTCTTGGGGAGGAGCAAAGACATATGCTGACGAAGCGGACTCTAAGAAATCCTTAATGCCCCTGGAGATAGGTAACTCAGGCCCAGGGATTACGAGCTCAATACCTTCATTATTTACATATTCTGCTATGCTCATGAAATCTTCAAGGGAAATATCAACATTATGGGCATATCTCGCAGTTCCAGGGTTACCAGGGATAGCATATACTTTTTCAACATATTTTGACTGTGAGATTTTATGTACTAAAGCATTTTCTCTTCCGCCCTTTCCAAGAATAGCTACTCTCATCTAAATTCTCCTTAAAACTCCTAAAATAATCTTCTCAAGGTCCTTACCGGCTTTATTAGCAACTTCAAGAACTTCTTCATGAGTCGCAATTTTAGGTTCGTATGGGTTTGCAACATTTGTTATTATGGAGAAAGCTAAAACTTCTATCCCCATATGCCTTGCTACTATAACTTCAGGCGCAGTAGACATCCCCACTGCATCACCACCTATAAGTCTTGCAAAAAGATACTCTGAAGGGGTTTCAAGAGACGGTCCCTGAAGTGCCACGTAAACTCCCTCTCTCAAAAAGACTCCCGCTTCATTTGCTGCATATTTAGCAAGGTTTATTAGCCTTTTTGAATAAGCATCGTGCATGGACGGGAATCTTGGACCAAACTCTGACAAGTTAGGACCACGAAGAGGGTTATCTGGAATTAGATTAATATGGTCTCTTATTACCATAACTTCCCCCGGCTTCATAGCAGGATTTACACCCCCGGCTGCATTGGTAATCATCAAAATAGACACACCTAGTGGTTTCAAAATCCTAAGTGGCAAGGTAAGTTGTCTTGCTGTATAGCCCTCATAGTAATGAAATCTTCCTTTATAAACAAGAACTTTCTTATTCTCTAATACACCATAAATGAGGGTTCCTTCGTGGCCTTCTACGGTGGAAACAGGGAATCCTTCTATTTCAGAATAAGGTACTTGCACTAATTTTTCCACGCTGTTTGCAAGCTCGCCAAGACCTGATCCTAAAACCAACGCACAATCAATTTTTCCAACACCCTTTTCAATTAAGAGTTTAACTGCATTATTTATGATTTCAACTTCCTTCAAGGTCTTTAACCTCCCTTGACAAAATCCTTAGATAGTATTCAAGTTCTCCCCTTAGTTTTTGCAGAATTTCATATCTTCTCCTCTCCAATTTTTGTACCTCGTCTTCGAGCTTTGATCTTCTTAGGGCTGCTTCCGCAACAAGCTTCTCTGCTTTCACCTGGGCTTCCTTAACAATGTTCTGGGCTCTCTCTTGAGCATTCGCTATCACTTGATCAGAAGATTGCTGTGCTAAGAAAAGAGCCTTTTTTAAGCTCTCTTCTAATTCCTGATATTCAGCCAGCTTTTTTTCAATAACCAATATCCTTTCTTTTAATCTCTCATTTTCTTGGATTATTTTTTCAAATTCATTGGAAACCATTTCCAGGAAAGTTAAGACCTCATCCTGGTCATATCCCCTAAACTTTACTTTAAAAGTTGCTCTTCTGATTTCAAGTGGAGTAAGCCTCATTACATCCTCCCTCCAAATATACCTCTCCCTATTCTCAAAAGATTAGCTCCCTCAGGGATTGCATACTGGTAATCCTCGGTCATCCCCATCGAGAGCCACTTTAAACTTAAATCAAAATCACTCTCAATTTTTTCTTTTATTTTCCTTAATTTTTCAAAAGCCTTACGAGACTTAAATTCTTCCACGGGATAAGGACCAATCGTCATTAGTCCCGTCAAAACAAGTTTCTCAGTAGCAAGCAACCTCTCCACGAGCTTTGATACATCCTCCTCCTTGCAACCCGTCTTTTGAGGTTCTGATGATGTATTTACTTCAATAAAGACTTCAAATTTTTCCTGCAATCTTCTCTCTAATGCGTCTATGAGCTCTACTCTATCAACAGACTCTATGACTTTAAAGATTTTGATCGCATGCTTAACCTTATTCGTCTGTAAATGTCCTACAAGGTGCCATTCTATATCCAGGTTAAGGAAAGGTATTTTCAGAAGTGCTTCTTGAACTCTATTTTCCCCCATTATTCTAATTCCTGCTTCATAAGCCCACAAAATCCGTTCGAGGTCAACCCCCTTTGTTATGCCTTCTATAAATACCTCATAATTTAACCCATATTTATGCTTAAGTGATTCAACATTCTCCTTTAATCTCTGAATGTTACTGAGAATTTCCTCCTTGGACACCTTCTATCTCCTTTTTCAATTCATCATAAATCTTGTCTCTTAGATCAGGTGAATCTACCATTAAGTAAAGTCCTCGGAAACTCTCTAAAAAACTCCTTTTCGTAAAGGGCGATAGAAACACACCAAAATTATCACGGTATACCCTCTTGAAATACGACAACTCCCTTGTAAATGTATAAAAAGGTTTTATAACAGTTAACTTCCCGTCTTCAATCCTGTATTTTGTCTTTGTGTAAAATGGGAAAAGC
>JBDRYG010000012.1:0-30506 GCA_039803305.1 Caldifarciminota bacterium | reverse complement strand
ACATGGGAGTTGCTGTACCAAAGATCTACTGCGTGAGTGACGAAGAGCCTCCGCGGGATGATAAATTAGTTTTTGCTTTTTTCACTTTAAAAGAGGATACTCCCATGGGGTTGACGAAACCGATATTTAGTTTATCCAGGATTGAAGAGCTTACAAATCTTTTAATGGAAAAAACACCGGAGTTCCTGCCCCAGCTAAACTGCGGAAAATGTGGATATGATTGTGCAGAATTGCTCAGAAGGATTTTAATTGGGGATTCTTCAATTCAGGAATGTCAAGTTTTATTTGGTACAAAATGTGATGTAACAATCGATGGAGAAAAAATGGTGCTAATGCCCTTTCTTGACAAGATGCTGGAAAACATTGTAAAGGGTTTTCTGTCACCATTAAAAGGTTTCAGGAAAGGCAAAATAAAGATTGAAATAAACGAATAAAAGCCCACGACCGGACTCGAACCGGTGACCTCTTCCTTACCAAGGAAGTGCTCTACCTCCTGAGCTACGTGGGCATTTTACTAAGTATAAAGCTATAATGACTAACTTCAAAGCGGAGGGTGAGGGACTCGAACCCCCAAGGGCTCAACGCCCAGCGGATTTCAAATCCGCCGCCTTGCCAATTAGGCTAACCCTCCTTATTCTTTCTCAAGTCGTAATCTATCAAAGTAAAATCTTACGCCAACTCCACCTTCTAACAGAGGGGATGTCTCAGGGACAAGGTGAATTCCAGGAGCCATCTCAGCAAAAACATCAATAGGTGACTTTTCAAATAGGAACTTTATTCCCACGGGTATTCTTAAACCGAAACGGACATCCCGCTCAGTGACCTTGAAAAGCACTCCACCACCTACATAAACCCTCAATATTCCGGGTACATCTTCTTCTGTCTCGATTCTGAAATTTTCATGGTAAGAAGTGGAGAAGTAGAATAGATCGGGTATGCCCCAAGAAAGGGTCGAGTTTATGGAATTAGGTTTAGATTCGAAGTTGAGGTTAATCCCCGTAGGTATTCCAAGGATTAACCCAATACCAGGTCTGTATCCACTTAATAATGCTAAAAGCAAAATCTTCGTCATAAGAATATTTTAAGGCTATAATCGCGTTCTATTGCAACTATTCTCGCATAAGGAGCACGGAATTCAAAAGCTATTGAAATTTGGAAATAAAAAATCAGGTGAGTGACGGTTAGAGCCGTTGAGTCTCAAGAGATTTTAATCTCTTTAAAGGAGGTGATCCAGCCGCACGTTCCCGTACGGCTACCTTGTTACGACTTCGCCCCAGTCACCGGTTTCACCCTAGGCGCCTCCCTCCCCCTTGCGGGGGTTGGGCCAGCGACTTCAGGTGCCCCCGGCTCCCATGGCGTGACGGGCGGTGTGTACAAGGCCCGGGAACGTATTCACCGCCCCATGCTGATAGGCGATTACTAGCGATTCCGTCTTCATGCAGGCGGGTTGCAGCCTGCAATCCGAACTGGGGGTGGTTTTATGGGATTCGCTCCCCCTCGCAGGGTCGCAATGCCCATTGTACCACCCATTGTAGCGCGTGTGTAGCCCTGGACATAAAGGCCACACGGACTTGACGTCATCCCCACCTTCCTCCGCCTCATCGGCGGCAGTCCCCTTAGAGTGCCCAGCCACCTCTTGGATGCTGTGGCAACTAAGGGCAGGGGTTGCGCTCGTTGCGGGACTTAACCCAACACCTCACGGCACGAGCTGACGACAGCCGTGCAGCACCTGTGCTGGCTTTCCCCTCGCGGGGAATCCCCCAGTGTTTCCACTAGGGTACTACCAGCATGTCAAGCCCAGGTAAGGTTCTTCGCTTAGCGTCGAATTAAACCACGCGCTCCACCGCTTGTGCGGGCCCCCGTCAATTCCTTTGAGTTTCACCCTTGCGGGCGTACTCCCCAGGTGGGGCACTTAATGGTTTCCCGTCGGCACTCCCCTTCCGGGGAACACCTAGTGCCCATCGTTTACAGCTGGGACTACAGGGGTATCTAATCCCTTTCGCTCCCCCAGCTTTCGGGCCTCAGCGTCAGGTACGGCCCAGAGAGCCGCCTTCGCCACCGGCGTTCCTCCCGATATCTACGCATTTCACCGCTACACCGGGAGTTCCGCTCTCCTCTACCGCCCTCTAGCCCAGAAGTATCAGGTGCAGCCCAACCGTTGAGCGGTTGGATTACACACCTGACTTTCTGGACCGCCTACACCCCCTTTAAACCCAGTAATTCCGGGCAACGCTCGCCCACCCCGTATTACCGCGGCTGCTGGCACGAGGTTAGCCTGGGCTTCCTCCTGCGGTACCGTCAGGCACTGAGACTGTTCGCCTCAGCACCCTTCGCCCCGCACGACAGCGGTTTACACCCCGAAGGGCTTCTTCCCGCACGCGGCGTCACTGGGTCAGGGTTTCCCCCATTGCCCAATTTTCTAGCCTGCTGCCTCCCGTAGGAGTGGGACCCGTGTCTCAGTGTCCCTCGGGCCGGTCACCCTCTCAGGCCGGCTACCCGTCATAGGCTTGGTGGGCTCTTACCCCACCAACTACCTGATAGGCCGCAGCCCCCTCCCCGGGCATGAGCTTGCTTCCGCAGAGGCCCACCTTTCATCTCCACCATCTCAGATGGAGACCTCATCGGGTATTAGCCACCCTTTCGGGTGGTTATCCCCGTCCCAGGGGTAGGTTAGCTACGTGTTACTCCGCCGTCCGCCGCTGACCACCCCTCGCGGGGTGGCCCGCTCGACTTGCATGGCTAAGACACGCCGCCAGCGTTAGCCCTGAGCCAGGATCAAACCCTCCATCTGAATCGATGTAAGGTTCAACCCTAACTTAAAAGGCTTCCCTGCCTGATTGACAAAGAACCTTTGAAAGCTCAATTATTATAGTTTAATTAGCATGTAAAGTCAACTTAATAAGTTTATTTTTTAAGTAAAAAAGAGAGGCCCCCTAAGGGGGCCTCAGCAACCTCACTAGATCGTAAATTTCTATCTTGTGACTACAAATTTACCACTTCTGGTTTCAGTGTCGGTTACAAATTGATAATAATATACACCACCTCTTTCGAGACCAGAGTCTATTTTCACATTATATTCACCAGGCTGCTGATATTCACTAACTGCAACTTTTACAAGTTGACCCAGCGAGTTATAAATCTTAAGGGATACCCTCTGAGGAGCATTAATTGCATACCTGAAATAAACCGGACCGGATGCCACATTGGAAATCACCTCAAACACTGTTAAAGTACTTACCCTGCCATCAGCGACAGTGTTGTTGTCGTTAAAGTTGGGAGCAACAGCAGTGGCACCCTTTATGAAGTCGTCCCATTTTGTAGAAGACGAAATTGGAAGATAGTTGTAATTCGTATTGTAACTTGTCGTTGATGCAGGGTAGTAGATAGCTACACCACGGCAGGAAGAATAGCTCGAGGAATTCTTATAGTTTAGAACCGCGTTAGTGATTCCAGTCATAACATTATAAGCAGCGTTTCTTAGAGAGGAGGGTAAGGACGTATTGTTATAAATATTATTTGCGAACATGTAAAGATCAATATGGTCAGTAATATAGAAAGCCTTTGAGTTAGATCTTGCTGTGCTTATAGCACTACTATATCCAGCATTCCTAGCATTAATTAGTTCCTGTGCAAATGTATTTAGATATGACACCAAAGTTCCCACATTAGCTAAGTTTACAGATGCAAGAGTGGCAAGCCCGGTCGCTGATGTAACTACTGCTTTGGCAAGATCTGCGGGGGCTATAGTTGGATTGCTATTCATAGTGCTTAAAAATCCAGTATAGTACCATCCATCAGCAGCTTCAGTTTCTTCGGAACCAACGAAGTAATTTGCATAGTTTCTACATACATCCATAACCTCAATCATTCCCATTAAGCAGGCGTCAAATCCAACTATATCAATATTTCTGCCGAGATAACTCTTTATAGAAGAGAGTGCACTTCCGAGCTCACCATTGTATACATTAATCTGGGCGTTGCTGGACGACATGTCAACCGACACACCTCTGAAAAGAGGAGATTCTCCTTCAGACTTATACCAACCATCTCCATGATCCCAAAGAATTAAAAAGTACTTATTGGCAGGATAATTCTGTATTGCCCACTGTGCAAAAGCAACAAGTGTATTAGGATCACCCATGTTAACTTCGCCAATATCCTGAATTAATGTAGAAACTATCGTAGAAGAGTTGCTCGCGTCATTGGTAATATAGTATCTTCTGCATGATGTCCAGTTCCCATTAGAGGTGTCATAGCTTGGATGCCTGTCAATTTGGACTATGACATTTCTGTAGCTATTTGATCCGCCACCATATTCCATTTCATTTATATCTTTGATTCCATAAGTCTCAAGATCATTATCAGCATTCATATAAACCATGATAGTCCATTCTTTTATTGTAGGCTGTGTTGAACCTCCAGAGGTGGCGGTCA
This sequence comes from Caldifarciminota bacterium, assembly GCA_039803305.1. Classification (GTDB taxonomy): domain Bacteria; phylum Hydrothermota; class Hydrothermia; order UBA1063; family UBA1063; genus UBA1063. The sequence continues at coordinate 26,072 of JBDRYG010000012.1, read as the reverse complement.
AAACTATGTTGTCAACATACACACCCGTATCTGTAACGGATGCATCGGAGTAGAATCTAAACCTGATATATGTCGCACTCGTCGGTATGCTAACGGATGCCTGCTGCCAATATCTATAGCGCCCACTCTTTGACCAAACCGTCACCCAAGAAGAACCATTGTAATAGTCAACATACAAGAAGTCATAATTAGCCTCGGTATCCATCCAATAATAGAAAGTTAATGTTGCAGATGAGTAACTTGAGAGTGAAACAGACCTATAAAAATAATCTGTTACACTGTTACCATACGTAACATAACCTGTGCATTTTGCAGAATAGGAAGCAGAATAATAAAGAGACGATACTTTTGTCCATTTATGAGTGGAGCTCGATGAGTATGTCGTCCATCCCGTTGGGAAATTTGTCATATCATCGGAGAATATGGTGGTTTGGGCCATAAGGCCTGTCGCTACCAAGATCCCTATCACCGCAACTAACTTCTTCATTTCAAACACTCCTTTTATCTATGCTTACTACAAAATTCGTGCCAAAAATCGTGAAACAAAGAAATGTTAGAAAATTTCGCAAAAGTAACGTCTATCCAAATACTTGGGTGTCAAAAAAAGATACAATCAACAGGGGTCAACAGCCAAAATACCTTGAATTATCAACAAAAAATCCGTGTCAAATATATTTACACTGTCTTTTAGTTTTTGTTCAAAATTTCAATACCAAATTCCCTCATTTTGAGTTGGAGCCATCGTCTTGACATCTTAATTGCGCTTGCCGTCCTTGTAACATTCCAGTTATTCTGCTCCAAGGATTTTAAAATGAACTCCTTTTCAAAAATCTTCCTCGCCTCGTAGAAAGTGGAACAGGGTCTAACCTGGCCTAAGTGCTTGCCTAATCTATCTTTGGTGATTACGCCGTCTTTAAGTTCTTCACACAAAAGTTGAAGAAGATACATGAGTTCCCTAACATTTCCTGGCCAGTGGTAGTTTCTCATTAGTTCTAATGCTTCCTCAGTGATTTTAACCCTCCCATGTCCAAAACGACTTAGAAAGTAAAAAATAAGCTCGTCAATCTTTTTTCCACGCTCTCGAAGGGGTGGAACGCAAATTTCAATACCCTTTAGCCTGTAATATAAATCCTTTCTAAAACGGTTAAGTTTTATTAGCTCTTTTAGAGGTTTATTGGTGGCGGCAATTATCTTTACATCCACAGCCGTGGGCCTTACAGCTCCTAACTTCCAAAATTCTCTTCTTTCAATCACCCTCAGCAATTTTGCTTGAGAATAAAGAGGGATTTCGCCAACCTCGTCCAAAAACAGAGTTCCGCCATTGGCAATTTCTATTTTACCAGCAAGTCCAGAACGTGAAGACCCTGTAAACGAATTTGGCTCATGACCAAAAAGCTCATTTTCAAATAGACCGTGGGGAATTGCCCCACAGTTTACTGCTACGAAAGGACCCTTACGGCCAGACCATCGGTGAATGGCTTCAGCTATGACCTCTTTACCCACCCCTGTTTCGCCTAAAATCAAGCAAGGTAGTGAAGAGGTTGCAGCTCTTCTAGCAAGAGTGATTACTTCATCAGGAAGACCGATAATCTCAACATTTTCTTCACGGCAGTCAAAAGAGTTTCTGGTTTCAAAGACAACTAATTGAAAAAGGAAAAGGGCACCAAGTATGTCCAAACCTGACTTACTAAACTTGATTTTAAAGGAGTAACATTTATCATTAAGGTGAAGGGGTATTTTGATGCTCAAGTTGTCATCCTCATCGTTGGTAACCAAATCGGCATCAGGTTTTTCCAACTTATAGTATTCGCAATCAAGCAGCTTTACACCGATGCAATCTGCTATAGTTTTAGTAAAGTTATTCTTCACCTTCTCAAGGAAAAGAGGCTCAGAGGAGCACGGGAGATGGATAACAGGGAGCGCATGCTCCAGATATTTTGAAAAAATTTCGACATTAATACTAAGCCTGCCACAAACTTCCTTCTGCATAATTTAATAATAAAATACGCCTGGGTCTTGTTCAACGAGTTCACGAATGTAAATTCGATTTCGCACTATTAAACATAACTGCTTTGATTTCTAGTACTTTCGAAAGAGATTATAATTCCACTAAGGAGGAAGTATGTTAAAAAAAATTTTATCTTTTATTACGATAAGTTTAGCTATCCACATCCCATTGAGACTACAGGCTGAAAAAGTCATAGAGGTACCTCTCACAAGGGAAAAATGGGAAACCCTTCAGACATACCTTCCAAAAGCTGATTTTGTAAGATATACAGATAAGGGAATTGCCATTCTTGTTGAGGATGAAGACCTTCCTCTCATCACAGACATAGGGCTTTCATACACAATACTTGAAGATCTTACCATCAAGAAAAAACTCTACTACACTGGTAAGAACGAATACCATACCTATGATCAAATGAAAGCGGAACTGATCCAGCTTGCCCAGAATTATTCTTCCATATGTAAGTTGGATACTATAGGTTTTAGCATCCAAAATAGACCCATACTTTCCTTAAAAATTTCGGACAATCCTCATCTTAACGAACCAGAACCTATGGTGAGAATTGTGGGAGCCCATCATGGAAATGAATGGATATCTGCCGAAGTGCCTTTTTTATACGCAAAATACCTGCTTGAAAATTACGCAACCGACTCCGAAGTCCGGAGCCTCGTAAACCACAGGCAGATCTACATAATACCGATTTTGAATCCCGATGGACATGTGGTACAAACGAGACAAAATGCAGCTGGTGTGGATCTAAATAGGAATTATGGATATATAAAATACTCGGCAGGCACATCCCCCTACAGTGAACCCGAAACAAGATCTATGCATGAATTTTCTAAATCAAAACCCTTCAACTTGAGCCTTTCCTTCCATTCTGGTGCAATTTATGTAAATTACATATGGAACTATACTCCCGTGAGAAGTGCAGACGATCGTTACAACGGACTTGTGGAATATTATTCTCAACAATATGGAAATATAACAGGTTACCCAATCACCGAGGGGTACGACTGGTATCAGACGTTAGGGGATTTAAATGATTATTCATATGGTATTAATGGAGATATAGACTGGACAATAGAAGTATCAAACTCCTTTATACCACAACCAAGCGAGATTGTTCCAATTTTCAACACCAACAAACCCGCTATGAACCTCTTCGTACGCAAGGCTGGTCAAGGAATATGTGGTTTTGTGCTCGACGCAGTAACAGGTGACACTATAAAAAATGCCCGAATCACCATATTACCTACCGATTGGCCCATATGGACTGACTGGGAAACAGGTTATTTTTACAGACCTCTACTTCCGGGGAGCTACACATTAAGGGTAGAAGCCCCAGGTTATTACCCTAGCGAAATTCAAGGCATCATCGTTAATAGTGACACCTCTACCCACATAAATATCTCTCTTAATGCCAGGAACGATCTCAAAGTCAATCTTTGGAAGCCTGAGGTTATCTACATAAACGCATCCAATTCTGTAATTACAGCTGATACCTTTATGACCCACTATGCTCTTGGTGAACCTGATGGGAAATATTTTAGCCTCGGCGTGGGTGGATATGCCATATTCGATTTAGGGACTCAAATTAAAAGCGAGTCCATTTTTGTTTACGAGGGGAACGATAATGTACCCAATGAGGGATTTAAGATATTTATTTCAAATACGCCCTACGGCCCATGGACCCAAATAGGTAATGTACACTACGGAAGTGTGGCTATAGCAACTTCACAAACTTTTCGGTACCTTAAAATCGAGGATGATGGTGATGGCTCAAATTCAGTAAGGAAATGTGGTTACGACCTCGACGCCATTGAAGTAAAAATTAAGCCAGACTTTGAGCTGGTATCTTTTGAAATTTATGAAAAAACCGGTAATGGAAATGGAGTAATCAACCCTGATGAAACAGGTATTTTAGAATTTGTCTTAAGAAACAACGCACCTTCGGCCACAAATTCAATCTGGATTAAACCGCTCATAAATGACCCCTATGTGAGCTTCTTAGATGATAGCATACTTATTGAAACCTTATCACCAAATGAGGAAGTGATATGTTCATTAAATTTTTATGCATCACTCGATTTACCCTATGACTACAATGTTAATATGATTTTAGAGATAAGGACGACCCGCTTTTCATGGCAGATTCCGGTCTCTTTTAAACTCAATGTCAGGGATTCAACGGTATATGCTGGACCAGATCTTTATGGATATTATGCTTATGACTCCCGTGATTCTATTTATACAGAATTTGAAAGATTGAGTTTTATTGACATAGAAGGGGTTGGGACAATCATCAGCCAGATAACCAACCAGGATGATGCAACAGCTCAAATAACACTCCCATTTAACTTTAGATACTACGGGCAGAATTTTAATACCATATCTGTATGTACCAACGGGTGGCTAGCTATGGGAAGTACTTCAACAACAAACATGATCAACTATCCAATACCTGATTTTCAAAACCCGCCAGCCCTAATAGCGCCTTACTTCACTGACCTTGATCTGTACAGCCACGGTGATGTTTATTATTACTACGATGCACCAGCACATCAGTTCATAATTATGTGGAAAGAAGCGAGAGTCTGGGGAACTACGCAGAATGCAACCTTCCAGGTTATTTTGAGAGACCCACTCTACTACACCACTCGTACGGGAGATGGCGAAATAATATTCGTATATGCAAACGCACCAGAACTGGAACATTTAACCATTGGTATTGAGAAGCCAGATCATACTACGGGTCTCCAGTGTTATTATAATGGAAGTTATAATAACACCATATCCAGGTTAACCAATGGGCAATTTATAAAATTTACAACAGATACGCCTGCCCTCGCAGCTTTGGAAGAATTTGCACGCATACCAAAACTTAATCTTAAGACCACCGTGGTCAAAAGAATCTTGCGTTTCTCGGTTAATAACCCGCAGCCAGCAAAGGTTTTGATCTTAGATGCATCGGGAAGAATATTGGTAACTGAAGAGATTTCCGCCAAGAAAATGGAACACAGTATAGATCTAAAAGAATTGCAAAAGGGAGTTTACATACTGCGTGTTATTTTCCCAAATAAAAATGTAAGTTATACGGAAAAAATTCTGAAGATTGAATAAATTTCACCCTCGCCTGTCGCCATGGGTTTATATTTCCATATCCATGGCGACGGGTATTTTAATAGGAGATTTCACTAAAAGATCTACAATTTTATTAGTATTTCTCTTTCTTTTAGCTTTATTGGGGGTCCTACTAAAACACTACGATATCATCCTCTTCTTTATCTTCCTCTTAGCAGGTTATACCCGCGCAAGACCGCTTGTTAAACTCCAAAAACTTCTTAAGAATGGAGAAAAAGCAATAGTTTCAGGAGAGTTTATAGTCTACAACGAGCAATTGTTAAGAATACCAAGAACTTCCTTGTATTTCTCTATAAATCCCAGAGATTTACCACACGGGACTAGGGTATATGCCAAAGGCCGTCTAAAGGACAACTTAAATCGTCTTGAATTATTGGAAATAAGCATCAAAAGTGCATCCCAAAACTTCCTTGAGAAATCCCATCAGAGAATTAAAAGCCTCATAGATGAAATATTCGGAAAATACGAGGAAGGTGCCCTTATTAAGGCACTAATATTAGGGGATCGAGGTACACTTAGCAGAAAAACAAAAGAAAACTTCAGATACTCAGGTAGTGCACACGTATTAGCGATATCAGGGCTTCACATTAATTTTCTGTTTACCATGTTTTTCACCTTTTTCATGTTTGTTTTAAGAAATAAGGTTGCTGCTGATACAGCGGGTTTAATTATAGTACTTCTTTATGTGCTCTCCGTAGGTCCTCTCGCACCATGTTATAGATCTTTTATGTTCCTGCTTTTCAATGTCCTTGGCTCCTGGTTTAAACGTAAAACTTTTGCCCTTAACACATGGGGGCTAGCCTTTGCTATCAGCATATTCTTTTACCCGTCTTGGCTTACTGAGCCCTCTTTCTTATTTTCTTACTTTGCCGTTCTTAGCTACATCATAACCTCGCGCAATACATGGAAACCGATACTAAAGGCTACAAAAATGGTTCAATCTTACATTTATACCGTTACAGTGCCTATGATCTTTACCCTTCCACTGCAAATAGTCTTCTTCCGATATGTGACCCTGATGGGACTTTTATCTAACTTAATTCTATTGCCATGTACCTTCCTGACTATTTTTGAAACAATTTTTTGCTTGATGTTCAAGCTGATAAACTGCAAAATATATTTAACCTTTGCAAACTGTGCGTTATGCCTCGCACACCTGATGTTAAAAGTCGCTTCCTTTTTCGGTGAAAAAAACATCCTCGTAATAAATTTTTAAAGCCACTTTGTACTTTTAGAGTTTATATAGTATCCTTTTAAAGGAGGCTAAAAATGAAAGAAGATTTTGCAAAAGAAGGCTTGCAAAAGATTGAAGAAAAAGACTTAGAGGTAGTTGTGAAAAAGGAAGAGCAAGTCAGGAACTCTCTCTCAAGAATTGAGAAAAATGTTAAGGATGAACTGGAGACTTTATTAGAGCTTTTAAAAGATTATTACAGAGGAGAATACAAAGCCATCTCATGGCGAAGTGTAGCATTAGCAGTTTTTGCCTTTCTATACCTTATAAACCCTCTGGATCTTTTGCCAGATTTCACGGGTGCCATTGGTTTTGTAGACGATCTGGCCGTTATGGGAAGTGTAATAGCATCTCTGGCAGATGATATTAAACACTACAAGAAATGGAGAGAAGAAAAGGAGAAAAATCAGCGAACTTGACCATTTACATGGACAACATTAAACTGATTAAACTATGAATAAAGTAAAAAAACATAAGTATTTGGTAATCAAGATCTTATGTAAAGTCGCGGGGTATAATAAGTTATGTTTTTTTGTACAAAATTTCCACACAAAAATTGTGGAAAACTCTATAACCTACTCTGATTCAGTGTGTTAAGTGTTTATTTTTGTTTGAAAAGGAGCTGCACTATGGAAGATTTTGTGATTGAGAGTCAAAAAAGTGATGCAGAATTGCTCTGGGAAGATATTCTTGAAATTCTCAAAACGAGATTACCTGAGAGTGCTTTTAACACTTGGTTTGTGAAGACCAAAGGAGTTAGCTTCTCAGGTGACCGTCTAATAGTCGAAGCACCGAATACATTCTGGATTGAGTGGATAGAAGCAAATTATAGAAAACTGTTAATTGATGTTATTAAAAGTCTTGGAAAAAACTTCTCCGTAGTTTTTACACCTAAGCCTAAAGCAGATAATGGCTCTGATTACGACATTAAGATCGAAGACCTGAAGAATCCACCATTTGCTAGGCCAAACCTAAACCCACGTTTTACCTTTGAGAGTTTCATCGTTGGAAAATCTAATGAAATGGCTTATTTTGCGGCTTGGAGCGTGGCAAAAAACCCTGGAAAGGACTATAACCCGCTCTTTTTATACGGAGGCGTTGGTCTAGGGAAAACCCATCTTCTAAATGCTATAGGAAACTACATATATACAAAAACACCCAAAACAAAAGCTATTATAATCAGATGTGAAGATTTAATGAATGAACTAATAGATTCAATACAACGCAGAAAAACTAAAGATTTCAGAACAAAATACAGAAACGTAGACCTTTTATTGATAGATGATATACAGTTCCTTCAAGATAAAAATTTTTTACAAGAAGAACTTTTTCACACATTCAATTTTCTCTTTGAAAAACAGAAACAAATTGTTATGACCTCAGACAGATCACCCCAACAAATATACGCATTAGAGGAAAGGCTTGTGTCCAGGTTTCAATGGGGCCTTGTTGTAGAGATAACAAAACCCGACTTTGAGACAAGGCTCGCTATCACGAGAAAGAAAATAGAAGAAGAGAGGATAATAATTCCAGATGATGTAGTGTATTTTATTGCGGAAAATATCAGAGATAATGTTAGATCCATAGAGGGGGCATTGAAAGTACTTAAGGCATATATAACACTGACAAAGTCTGTAATAACCGTGGATAAGGCAAAAGAACTACTTGCAAATTTCATAAGCCCGACCTACAATGTCACTATGGCTGATCTCCTGAAAATAGTGGCACAAGAATTCAAACTTTCGGTGTATGACTTAAAGTCCAAATCAAGAAAAAAAGAAATTGTTCTTGCAAGACAGATAGCGATGTACCTCGCAAGGAATGTAATAGGACTTTCTCTTACAACCATAGGCACATATTTTGGTGGAAAAGACCATACAACCGTATTACACAGTATTCAAAAAATAGAAGAACTAAAGAAAGATCCACGGATGGAATTTGTTATCAACGAAATCCACAGGAAAATGAAACTTTTATGAAGGCTTTTTTGCAATATAAACCTCTGATTTTTGAAGGATTAGCAAGTCAGATTTATAATTTTCCACAAATTTGTAGCTACTATAAGTACCTTTTAGATATAAATAGGAGGAAGAAGCAATGGAGATAGTTGTGGATAAAGAGGTTTTAAAGAAGCTTGTACAGCAAGTTTCTACAGCAATTCCGTCACGAACTACACTACCAATTCTTAATAACATTTTGTTCGAAATAAAAGAGGGAAAACTTCATTTATACGCATCAAACATGGATTTTTCAATAAAGGGTTTTATCCCTGTGGATAGTGTGGAAAACGTTTCTTTTACAGTTCCTGGGAAGGCTTTACTGAGGATTCTTTCGACTTTGGATGTTCCGGTTGTTAAAATTGTTTATTCTGACAGAATGAGTTTTATAAAATGGGATGGAACTGAATATAAGTTTATGAGCTTACCGCCCGAAGAATTCCCTAAAATGAAAGAATTTGCGGATCAGAAAGGTGTTAAGGTTAAGACGGCGGCCATAGTTGAAGGTTATGACCTTGTTGGTTTTTGCACTGCGAAGGATGACCCAAGGCCGTTTTTGAATGGTATACTACTAGAGGTAAGGGATGGTGAATTGAGAATGGTTGCGTCTGATGCGCACAAATTGGGACTGTATATTAAGAGAATTGAACATTTTGAGGAAAAAATGGAGGCTATACTAAGCAAAGAAGTTTTTGATTTTTTGACGAACGCTGAGGAACCTGATGTTTCTATCGCACAGGATAAGGGCGTTTTTTCTTTCTCTTTTGTTAGATCCAAGCTGGTTACAAGGCTTATCGAGGGACCATACGCGCCTTATAGGGAAGTAATACCAAAAGAAGAGGGTTTTGTTTTTAAGACATCTATCAGGGAGATTGACGGGGTTTTGAGAAGAATCCAGGAAGTGGTTTCCCAAAGCAATTTTGTTATAGAATGGGTTTTTGACGGTGGCGTTTCCTAGATTAAGGGTGCTTCTGAAAGTGGTGAGGCTAAGGAAAAACTTTCTGGTGAGTATAAGGGGGAAGCACTCAGAGTAGGTTTCAATGTCAAGTATTTACATGAAATAGTTAGACACATAGACGATGAGGAGGTTGTGTTTCACTTCTATGGACCAAAACTTGCCTGTATGATAAAGCCAGCTGGTTTGAAGAAACACGATTATGAACTTCTGTACCTTCTGATGCCAGTAAGCCTGGAATAGAGCAAAAACAAGATTGCGAAGACAACCCCCCAAGCGAAGCCGCCTATATGCGCCCAGAAAGCGGTTCCTCCGATTCTTCCGCTGTATGGCAATGTTGCAATACCCTGCATGAATTGAAATAGAAACCAGATTAATAGAAAGAAAAAAGCATTAATTGGGACAATTCTAAAAAAAAGCCCAAAAGTGAAAGGATCTGGAATCAAAGACAAAATTTTGGCATTTGGAAACAACACTAAATAGGCCCCTAATATCCCTGAGATAGCCCCAGATGCGCCAATTAAAGGTATTTTAGAAATCGGCGTTATGATGTATTGGGCGAGAACTGCAAAAACACCAGAAGTCAAGTAAAGTATGATGTAATTTATTTTGCCGAGTGTATCTTCCACATTGTCCCCAAATATTAGAAGGAACCACATATTACCGATTATGTGAGCCCAACCACCATGTATAAACATGGATGTGATTATGTTCAGAAAATACGGGTAGTCCGTGCCCCCCTTTAGGAATGAAGTGAAATTGAATGGGATAAAACCAAATTGTAGGAAGAAATTATACAAGTTTTTGCCTAAGAAAACTTCATAGAGGAACACGAGCCCATTAATGGTGATAAGTGAAAATGTGATAAGGGGCTTTCTTTTTGATGGATTTATATCCTTTAGCGGTAGCATTTATTGTCCCTTTTTTGCCATTTCCAGGATAAAACGCGAAGGTTCTGTTTTATCATTCCTATAGTATAAGGGGTATGTAAGGTATACCCTTTTTTGAGCTCTTGTCAGGGCTACAAAAAGGAGCCTTCTTTCTTCATCTAAATGATCTTGTTTAAGTCGGTGCCTTCCTAAAGGAAAAAGTCCTTCAATTAAACCAGTAATGAATACAATTGGGAATTCCAAGCCCTTTGCCTTATGGGCAGTCAATAGCAATACACCATGATGTCTTTTCGTTGAAGCGCCGACTTCTCTCATCAACGACACATAGCTCAATATTTCGCCAAAAGAATGAAGGTTCATCTCTCTTAAGGTGTAAATGAACTCTCTAATGTTTTCTTCATTTTTGTATGAAAGATTTGTCGATTCTTTCAATTTATCGACTATCTGTTCTAATATAGTAGTCCCATCCTGTGCTTCTGTATTCATAATCTTAGATATCTCGTTGACGAAACTCCAGAAAGATTTAAGTGCGTTCAGATCTGCATCTTTAACACCGGAGAATAAAAGCTTTCCAGAGGGGGAGAAATCTTTAAGTATCTTGTTTACCACTCTCCCTGGTAGCCCAAAGAGGCTCCTAAGGAGGATTTCTATTCGCTTAATGTTGTATCTACCCGAAAGATATTCCAGAATTCCAAGAGACGCCTCGATCTCCGGCAGGTCGTAGAAACTTCCGCTTTCTAAAATTGTATAAGGTATCTCTGCCTTTTTAAATGCATCCTCTAAAGCCCTGGAATATTCATTTATTCTGTATATAACTGCAATATCAGTATAGTCATATCCTTCTTCCCTTAGCTCTTTTACTTTTTCCGCAACATACTTTGCCTCTTTGATCTCGTCTTCATGGTAAGAAAACACTATGATGCCTTCTTCTGAGCTTTGTGTAGGTAGGCTGGATAGAACTCTCATGCCTTTGGTGTGAGAAAGTAAATTATAACCCGCTTCTAAAATTTTATATGAGGTTCGGAAATTTGTGGTCAGTGAGTATTCTTTTAAATCCGGAAAGTAGTATATTAGTTTTTTCAAATATACGGGGGATGCACCCCTAAATGTATATATTGATTGCGCTTCATCACCTGATGCCCATAAGTAGGTATGCTCTCCTACAATTTCAAGAATCAACTCGAATATTGCTTTATTAACATCTTGAAATTCATCAACAATAACCACTTTAAACCGCTCCTCTAAATCCTTCTTAACATCGGAGTATGTTCTTAGTAAGAGGAGGGCTTTATATATTAAGTCCTCGTAGTCAAGAAGTCCTTTATCTTCTAACGTTTTTGTATACCTTTCATATGCTTCTCTTACTTCTCTGTTCCACGTAGAACTATTGTTTTGTATAGAGAACTCATCGATTGATATTAGAAGACTTTTTGCCTTCTTGATTTCCCTTAAGATACTCCTTGCTTTTACAGTGTTTCCAGTGAATTCTGAGATAATTGATTCTCCTTCCGCATCGGTGATTACCCTAAAATCCTCGGGTACTCCGATTCTTTCCCCAGCATAGCGCAGTATGAATTCGCCAAGCTGATGAAACGTCATGCATGATATCTTAGACGAGACTTCTTCTCCCAAAATTTTTTCAATAATCCCCTTAAAGATATTTACTGCTTTTCCTGTGAAGGTTAAAAACAGTAGCGAAGAGGGATCAAATCCTAATTTCTTTACCCAGTAAGCCGACTTGTATGCCAGAACTGTAGTTTTTCCACTACCCACTACTCCCTTTAGTAATAATTTACGAGAGGGATCCTCAACGAATTTAATTTGTTCTTCCGTTAAGTTACCAAAAAAGGGGTCTTTTTGGATTGTTTTTGTTGTTAAAAAAGCAAGTTCTGGTGTTTTTAAAATCCTGTTAATCCAAGAAAGTAGCTCGGATGCCGTTGGTCTCTTTGAAGGTACTTTGTTTAAAGTTTTTTTGATAATTTCGTTTAAATCAGGAGGAACACCAGGTATTTTATCGAATTTTCCATTGAAAACCATGTTTCTTAATTCTTCTAAATTTTCGGAGTAAAAAGGAGGTTTCTTTGTTAAAAGTTCGCATAAAATGCAACCCACACTATATACATCTGAGTATGTGCTCGTCTCGCCCCGCCAGGCTTCCGGGGCCATATAAAACGGAGTCCCAACAGGTTTAGGTATAACCGCACCGGCTTTAAAAATTTTTGCAAGGCCAAAGTCTGCTATTTTAATTTTACCTGTTTCTTCACTAATAAGGATGTTTTCGGGTTTTATGTCGCCGTGAACGAGCCCTTTGCTATGAGCATACTCTAGGGCCTTAAGTATTTGTTTCACATATTCCAGGGCATCATTAACGCTTAGAGGGGATTTTTGGTCTACGATGTCTCTTAGTGTATTGCCCAATACAGGCTCCATCACTAAAACTATTTTATCTTCAATAATCTCTATGTTAAAAAATCTAACGATATTGTCGTGGTTTAGTTCAAAAAGGATACGTGCTTCTTCAAGAAGTTCAAGACCTTTTTCACCCTTATATTTTTGGATTTTTAAGGCTACATCTTTTTTCAAAAGGGTGTCTTCTGCGAGGTAGACAAATCCAAAAGCACCGGATCCAAGGAACTCTTTTATTTTATATTTTCCAAATTGTTCAGGAATAATCATTTTCTGAAAAGTTGCAGTATGAATCTAAAGAGGTTTCTTGCTTTGTCTAAAGGTGTTTTCTTTTCTATTTTTCTAGTAGCTAGACTCGTAAATTTTCTAAGCTGTGATAGATCTACATATTCATCGAAGAGGGTCTGAAGAGTGGAAATTTTCTCTTTCTCATATGGATCAATTTTCACAGTTATGCTGGAGATGATGCTGGCGGTTTTAAAAAGAGGGTTAGAAGTGAATATTATTGGAATATTTTTGTTTTCAAAGAGTCTAACAATTTTATCGTGGGGTCTTGTTGAGGTTAGGATTATTGCATTGATTTTGGGAGTGAATTCAGGATAAAGAGCAAGAATGGACATTAGTATATCCTCCCGATCACCAGAAGTTATAATCAAGGTATCCTCACGGGTTTTTTCAATTTCTTCTAAGAAGATGTGTGGTTCGTTTATAGCAAGTAGAATATTTCCGGCTTTGCCTTGAAGAAGATTTTCTCCATAGATTACTTCTGCATCTAAAGTGTCCACTATAAGACGCAAAGAAGGGACAGATAGTTCTTTTACGAATGGAATGGCTCCCAAATAATAGACATCCTCACTTCTAAAGAATCTTTTCAAAGTAACGTCGACTTCATTGTATTTTTCTTCCATCACCTTATTTATGATGACCCCATCGATGGTCCAGTTTGCATTCTTAAAAACCCCCTTTGCCAGCGCGTAGTTATCAATAGTATTTCCGATCCCCCCTTCGAGGATTAATAAAGTTGTGGCCTCCAACATTCTGGCAACTTCCGCATTTGACAGGCCGATACAGGTGCCAACGCCAGGGTGTCCTGTCCCCTCAACAATCAACACGTCATACTCCTGAAGTATGGCTTCGAAATACTTTTTAATGTGGTCCTTGGGGCTTTTGGCTTCACCCTTTATAAATTTTTTAGTGAACCCATGTTCAATGACGAAAGGACTAAAAAGGTGCAGTTTTTCGGGATCTACGAATTCATATATTTTCCACATGAGTATAACGTCTCTTGAGATTTTATAATTTCCTGATTGTATAAAGTGTTGAGCAATGGGTTTCATGAAAGCAACTTTTTTGCCGTTTTTCTTAAAGTGGTGTACCAGACCTATCGAAATTGAAGTTTTTCCCACGTTTCTTCCCGATGATGCCACAAATATAATGGTTTTCTTCATTTTCCTTCCAAAAACCTCCTTACTTCAACGAGGTCATTAAACACAAAATCCGGTTGCAAATTTGATTCACGAAGATCATATATAGTAGTTTCACCAGTAAGGACGAGTATGGAGGTAATCCCAAAATCTAAGCCTGTTTTTATGTCTGTACTAAGACGATCCCCAATTATAATAGTCTCTTCTTTAACGGCATTCAAGAGCTCCATTGCCTTTTTATAAAAGTAATAACTTGGTTTCCCCGGGATGAAATCCGGAGACCGCCCGGTCGCTTCTTTGAAAAAAGCAATCATAGCACCGACATCAGGAATAAATCCATCCTCAACGGGACAAACATTGTCAGGATGACTTGCAATATATTTTCCACCTGAATTTAGCAAAATTTTAGTAGCTTTAGACAGCTTACGAAAGTTTAACGTGGTGTCGAAAGTCAAGATTAAATTTTTACTTTTAGAATTGTGACTAATACCAAATTCACGAAATTCCTCAATAACACTTTTGGTCCCAAGGATATAGGCGTCCTTTAGGCCTACCTCCTTTGAATAAATTGCTGTTGCTAGACCAGAAGTAAAAATTTCGTTCTCGTTTATGTCAAATCCTTTTCTTTTAAGCAAGCTGGCATATTCAGCGGTACTTCTTGAGGAATTATTAGTAAGAATGAGGAATTTCTTATTGTTGCTCTTTAGAAACTTGATAAAAGAACGTGCTCCCTTAAGTGCACGATTCCCTAAAATTAGTGTGCCATCAAGATCCAGTAAAAAGTAGCTAAACCTCTTCACAGGTAAATTATAATTTTTTCTGCTAGAAAAATAAAGGGCCCCAGTAATGGGGCCCCCTGTTGCTGATTTAAGGTATATTAAAAGGCGAAATGGACGTCCATTAGCAGCTTATTGTTTTTCACTTCGTTGGTTTCTTCTTTATTTAAGTTAAAGTAAGTCATGATCCGGATATTTTTGCCATAACTTACGTTAAAGCCAAGCCATAGTTCGCTCTTTTTATCACCATCTTGGGTATTGTTTGGTTCAAGGGTACCGTATTTTATTGCGGGACAGATGTAATGGTTTTTCATGGGTAGATCAAACTTTCTGTAAGCCTGGACGTAAAAACCGCTGGATTTGTATCCGTCATTTTCACCTTCTCTCAAAATGTAGTTACCTTCTACATTGAGAATATTGTGCTTAAATTCAAGATATCCTTCGTATAGGGTATACCATTTAATAACATTTCCTTTGTAATAACTTCCTCCCAATGTAATCATGTCAACAGGCTTAATATTTAAATTGGCAACATAACCCTTCTCTGTTGCATTCGGTAAGTTTTCGAGTAGTGCCAGCTTTAATTCAGTATAAGGTAGTTTTGCCATGGCCATAATACCACCATCTGCACCAAGACCAAGACCAGTGAACAGTTTTGTAGCACCTGTTAAAGTTGGGGTTATATTAGTTACTGGAAATGGCTGGAATTCGAAGCCAAAAGGTACCTTCATAAGCCCCATTCTTAAAGTAACATAAGGGATGTGACTGAGGTCAGCATAGGCGTATTTCACTTTACCTTCTACAAGGTCTGGTTCAATTCTAAAGGAAAGTCTGTCTGTAAGTTTCCCCTTGAATTGAACTCGTACATAGGGCAGAGAGAAGAATCCGTAGTTAGGATCCGACTCATCCATCGTGTACTCATACACGAGATGAGCATACCCTGTGATCTCTATTTTGCCACATCCACAGGGTTGTGTCGTACTTGATAGTAATAGTAATATTGGTAATAGGTGCATATGAAACCTCCTTTTTTAAAATGTGTCGCACCCTTAAGTATATAACGCTCGGCGTTCGAAATTGCAAGTTTTAACTTTGCAAATTCTGGTTAGATGCTTTAAAATTAAAGCAAGGAGGTAAATATGGCACATAAGAAGGGAATGGGTTCATCAAGAAACGGAAGAGATTCTATTTCGAAAAGGCTTGGAGTTAAAATATATGATGGTCAATTTGTAAAGGCAGGAAATGTAATAATAAGGCAAAGAGGTACGAGATTTTCTCCCGGCTACAATGCTGGACTGGGAGGTGACTACACTATTTTCGCCCTTTCTGACGGTATTGTAAAATTTGAAAGGCGGAAGGGAAAAGTTTACGTTTCAGTCTACCCAGAATAAAATCGATTTTCTGCAGGTCCTTTTCAAAAATCAGAACTCTTGACATCCAGAACCTTTAGTTCAAGCTGTTTTCCATTATCTTTGGGCAATATGGAGAATGCAATATCAATCCTTTCACTTTCGATTATTAATTTTAGCTTTTCAACTCCATCGAAGAAAATACAACGGTAAGCTTTTTCTCCCTTTTCTATATTGAAAGAAACATGTCTGTCTTTGTAGATTTTTATGGCGTTTTTATTTACTAAAACCTTTTCCAGTGCAAAAACCGGTTCTTTGTTTGCTACACCAAAAGGTTTGAGGTGTTCATAATAACTTAGCATATCTGGATTTAGGTCCTCAATATCAATCGTACCATCGATTTCCAAGACGGGCTCCAATTCAAGCCCCTTTAAAATGTTTGATGCATATTCATTGAGTTTTTCCTTAAGAAGGTTAAGCTTATTTGTGGCCACTTTAAGACCACATGCTAGCTTGTGTCCTCCAAAAGCTTCTAAATGATTTTCAAAGAGGGAAAGGGCTTCGTGCATATCGAATTCTTCGATGCTTCTCCCCGATCCTCTCCATACATGTTTTTCAGGATCATATGAAAAAAGGATAACTGGTCTTCTAAATTCCTGCATGAGTTTCGACGCTACAATACCGATGACTCCATAGTTCCATTTCTCAGATTCCAGAACAATTATGTAATGTTCTTTTAAATCTAATTTTGACGCTTTAGAGAAAGCTTCCTCGAAGATTCTTTTTTCTTCCTCTCTCCTTTGATTATTTAATTTCTGCAAATGTTCAGCCAGCTTGTAGGCTTCATCTTCACTGGATGTTAATAGTAGTTTCAGTGAATCATAAGCATGGGAAATTCTACCAGCTGCATTGATCCGGGGGGCTAAAATAAAAGAAATGTGAAAGGGATTAATTTCTCCATCATTTATGCCTGAGATTTCTTTCAAGGCTTTAATGCCGAGTTTCTTTGATTCCTTTAAGAAATTCAGGCCCTTTTTGACAAGAATTCTATTTTCTTTTAGCAACGGAACCATGTCGCCGACAGTTCCAAGGGCAACAAGGTCCAGGTCCTCTTCGTAATCTCGGCTACCGGGTTCAAAATATTTATATAATGCTTCTACCAGCTTGAAGGCAACACCGACACCTGCTAAATTTGGATCGGGATAATCGCTTTCCAGTTTGGGGTTTAAGATTGCATATGCGTCGGTAGGCAGTAATGTGCTCATGATTTTTTTGTTTTTTTTCTCTTCGAATCTCCCTGGCAGTTTCTGGAGATGAGGGGTTGAATAAAGATCTCCAGTGTTTTCAGGTTTTTTCAGTGGTTCATGATGATCTGTGATGATGACGTCTATACCTTTAAATTTTGCAATATAGGCAGCCTGAAGGGCAGATATGCCTGTGTCTACCGTAATTATAACTTTGTAATTTTCTTTTGAAGCTTTTTCGATAGCTTTTGTAGAAAGACCGTACCCCTCCGTAGCCCTATGGGGTATATAGTAGTCTACGTAGAATCCCAGCCTATCCAGGGCATTGAATAGCAGGGCAGTGGCTGTTATTCCGTCTACGTCATAATCACCATGAACAAGGATCTTTTCCCGTTTTTCCAGCGCCTGTGCAAGTCTTTCTACGATTTTCCCAATACTACTCATTCTAAAGGGATCAAATGTATCCATTTTTTCAGGATAAAGGAAATTGGCGGCTTCGTCTGGTGGTATCTTTCTTGTAGATAAAATTAAGGCTATTGCTCGGGGAAGCTGGTATTTATCAACAGGAAATTCTGGCTTTTTAAATTTCCACTTCATACAAACTTAATTTTCCTGTTATTATCATATTCAATCAATCCTTTAAAATATTAAATCGCTATGAGGCTAAAAACAGGGAAGTTACCTCCGGAAGTTTTGAAAAAAAATTTAAAGGGTCTTCCCTGTAATTCCGTGGATGTTATTATCGGTCCTCGCTATGGTGTCGATGGTGCTATCTTGAATGTTGGTAGGAAACGATTTGCCTTTACTTCAGATCCAATCACATTTACAAGTAAAGAAAGTGTTTATTACCTGTTCTCAGTAAATATTAATGATACGATTTCTATGGGGGCAAAACCCGAATTTTTTGCTATAAATTTGCTTTTTAGAGAAGGCATTACTCAGGAGGAAGTCGAAAGTATTTTTAATGAGTTATCGCAATATGCTTCAATGTATGATATTTGTATAATCACCGGTCACACGGAAGTTACTCCAGGGTTAAAATCGAATATTCTGTCCGGATTCATGTTCGGGAGTGTCTTAAGAGAAGTGGGTCCGGAAAAGATAAGAGAGAGGGATGTTATTGTTCAGATTAAAGGCGTGGCTATAGAAGGGACAGCAATTCTTGCCAGGGAGAAAGAAAACGAATTACTTACCAAGTTCGACCATGAATTTGTTCATCGTTGTAAGAACTTTTTGTTTGATCCTGGTATTTGCCTTCATAAGGTCGGTCTCGAGGTCCTTGAGAAGTTTAGTGTTCACAGCCTCCACGATCCTACAGAAGGTGGGATTCAAACGGCAGTTTATGAAGTTTTGCAGGCAGCTAATATGGGTGCTGAGATTTTTGAAAAGGAGTTTCTGATTTACGAGGAAACAAGGGAAATTTCAAAATTTTTTAAAATAAATCCACTTGGCTTAATTTCTTCTGGGTGTCTTCTTGCAATTCTTGACGAACAAGAAGGCGTCGAACTTTGTGAATATTTTAATAATTTAGGTATTCCTGCAAAGATTGTTGGTAGAGTTTTAGGACATGAACGAGGAATATTTTTGATAAAGGATGGTAAGAAAGAAGAATTAACACCATTCGAAAGGGATCAAATTCTGGAGGTGCTCTGATGTTTTCGCTTTTTTTTATAAGCCTCTTGTCAACTTTTAACTTTGTTTTTTCAACAGAGGGTTACGGAGAATTGAGGAAGTACGGAGATACACTGAGACATAGAAGTGCTATGGGTAAAATAGAAATTGAATCCGAGATCTTTGATCTGAATGGGATTCGAATGGTTATCTATGGTTTTGAAAACATCTGGATGGGACGGGATAAGGGGCTAATTCAGCTTGATCCCCAAGAAGCAGATTACTTACTTGGCGGAGGGATAAAGAAGGGCCTCGGGGATAAGTGGGTAGGTCTTTATCTTGATCATACCTGTTATCATAAGGTTGATACATTCGTTGATAGATCTCTATACTGGAATAAAGCAAAGATTGTAATTAGTAATACATCCTTTAGGGAGAAATTCAGGAAAAATTTCCTGTATTACCGTTTTGAATGGGGATTTTACTTAAGGCATAGGGATGTTCCCTGGCTAACAGTTGGAAATCCCAATCAAACGGATGCGCTTTTGAGACTCTATTATATTATCCCTTACGGCAACGGCGTAATGCCATTTTTAAATGCAAGTTTTTACAGTGGCTTAACTTTAGAATATAATTTTACATCTGAAATTGAACTGAATTTCGGGCTTATTATACCGGGTTCAAGAAATGATGGTATGCTTTATATTGGATTTAGACCTGTGGATAGGAAGGGCTACAGGGAAGCAGAAGGTGCACCATATGTGGGTTTGAAAGTAAAGTTTTAGAAGGAGGAGAAAGATGGGAAAATTGTTTACCTCAGAGTCTGTTACAAAGGGGCATCCGGATAAAATCTGTGATCAGGTATCTGATGCTGTACTGGATGCAGTTCTAAAGGATGATAAAAAAGGAAGAGTTGCGATAGAGGCATTAACTACTCGTGGACTTGTGATGGTGGCAGGTGAACTCACGACTTCGACTTATGTGGATATTCCGGAAATAGTAAGAGAGGTTATTAGAAAAGCAGGCTATGTGAGGCCCGAATATGGGTTTGATTATCAGTCTGTTGCCGTTATTACATCAATACAGGAGCAGTCCCCTGATATTGCCATGGGTGTAGATGTAGGAGGAGCAGGGGACCAGGGTTTGATGTTTGGTTATGCTACCGATGAGACCCCGGAACTTATGCCACTTCCTATTGTGCTTGCCCATAAACTTGTTAGAAGATTAACAGAGGTAAGGGAATCGGGGATATTACCCTATCTAAGACCTGATGGGAAATCCCAGGTCACCGTTGAGTATGATGACAAAGGTAATCCTATTAAGATTAATGCAGTTGTTCTATCTGCCCAACATGATGAGGAAGTGAAAATAGAAAGGCTCAGAGAGGATTTAAAGGAGCTGGTGATAAATTATGTGATCCCTGAGCATTTGAGAGACAGGGAGATGAAATGTTATATAAATCCTACTGGTAAGTTCGTGCTTGGAGGTCCTGTGGCTGATACTGGAGTTACGGGAAGAAAAATAATGGTGGACACTTATGGTGGGTTTGCAAGACATGGTGGCGGGTGCTTCTCCGGGAAAGACCCCACAAAGGTGGATCGCTCTGCCGCTTACATGGCTAGATATATTGCGAAAAATATTGTAAAGGCAGGAATTGCAAAGAGAGTAGAAGTGCAGTTGGCATATGCAATCGGTGTGGCTGAGCCAGTTGCGATTTATGTTGATACTTTTGGGACTTCTAAATATTCAGATGAACAGATAATAAAAGCTATTAAAAGACGTTTTGATCTTACGCCAAGGGGAATAATAGAGGAACTCGATTTATTACGACCTATTTATTATAGGACTGCTGCTTATGGTCATTTTGGCAGAGAGGAAGAGGGCTTTACCTGGGAGCTTACCGATGCAGCGAAGGATCTCCTGGAGTTAGTTAATGAATGATTATAAAATCAGGGATATAGGACTGGCAGAAGGAGGCGTTAAGAGAATTGAATGGGCGTCGTCACGGATGCCCGTCTTAAATTTGCTGGTAGACGAATTTAAGGAAAGTAAGCCGCTTACTGGTTACTCAATTTCCGCCTGTCTCCACGTTACCACAGAAACTGCAAACCTTGTAATAGCGCTGAAAAGGCTGGGAGCAAAGGTATATTTAGCACCGTCCAACCCTCTTTCTACCCAGGATGACGTTGCGGCGGCTCTCGTTAAATATCACGATATTAGTGTATTTGCGTTGCACGGTGAGGATTTAGAAAGTTATTACGAAAATCTCTATATAGTGGCTAATAAAATGCCCCAGATTATAATGGATGACGGAGGCGACCTTACGAAAGTTGTGCATGAAAAGAATATCCCCACGGTAATAGGTGGAACAGAAGAGACTACTACAGGTGTACTAAGACTGAGAGCAATGGCAAAGGATGGCTTGTTAAGATTTCCTGTGATTGCCGTGAACGACTCGCAGACAAAATATCTATTTGACAATAGATACGGGACAGGTCAATCGACTATAGATGGTATTTTAAGGGCTACGAATATTTTAATTTCTAGCTCTACTTTTGTTATCGCAGGCTATGGCTGGTGTGGTAGAGGTATCGCAATGAGAGCAAGAGGAATGGGTGCTAGAGTTATTATTACGGAAGTGGATCCTATTAAAGCTCTCGAGGCCTATGAAGACGGATTTTTGGTTATGCCTATGAGGGAAGCCGCAAGGTTGGCAGATATAATTGTTACTGCTACTGGTTGTAAAAAAGTTGTAACAGAAGAACATTTCTCTTTACTCAAGGATGGTGCTATTCTTGCAAACGCCGGACACTTTGACGTGGAAATAGATGTTAAGTATTTGCGTGAAAATGCCAAATCAATAGACAAGATCAGGGATAATTTAGAAAGAATAATTTTAAAAAGCGGGAAGACATTGTATCTTCTCGCAGAGGGTAGACTTGTAAACCTGGCTGCAGCAGAGGGACATCCTGCGGAGGTAATGGATCTTTCTTTTTCCAATCAGCTTTTAGCGGTGTTATATTTAATAGATAATAGAGGTTCATTAAAGCCAGGGGTTTATGTATTACCCGAGGAGCTGGACAGGAGGGTGGCGTTCGTTAAACTTAAATCCTTGGGTATTATGATTGACGAGCTTTCAGAAGAGCAAAAGGCATATTTAACTTCCTGGAGGGAGGGAACATAGGAGGGAATATGTATCTAATATTTTTTCTTCTTGTAAGTCAAATAAATGCTTTAAAGGTAGCGGCATTTGATACTCCCAACGATGATGGTGGGAGTATCACGATTGAATGGCAAGTTGATTCAACTCTCCTTAACGCTATTCAGAATCCAAAGATTGAGATTTATCGTGGACAGGATCCGAAAGATGTTAGTACTTTAGTAGAGACTATCTTTGCTATGGCAAATTCTTACATAGATGCCGGTGTTAAAGATCGTACGCCATACTATTATAAGATTATTCTCTACCAAGATACTATCCCATTAGCTGAGGGGTTGTCGGCAGAACCTGCATACTCCTACCCCCAGTGGTTTAATAACAGGAGGGTTGCTGCTTTAATTGCCCTTCTGCTTTATACGGTTTTCCTTCTATTTTTTATATCTAAAGCAAAGACCGACAAGAATCTCTTTATTAGAAAGATTGCCGGACTTGAAGCTATCGATGAGGCTGTAGGTAGATCTACGGAAATGGGGAAACCCATATTGTACATAATGGGATTAGGTTATATTAGTGATATTCCCACAGTTGCATCTTTAGCGATCCTTAAGAGAGTTGCTGCAAAGGCTGGCGAGTACAATGCTGATGTAATAGTTCCTTGCTACGACCCAATAGTAATGGTAGCGGCCCAGGAAACGGTAAAGGAGGGTTTTATAGAGGCGGGAAGGCCAGATCTATATAGAGAGTCAAATATTTATTATCTCACATCTGATCAGTTTGGATATGCAGCAGGTGTGGATGGTATTATGATGAGGCAGAGGCCTGGTGCAGTATTTCTTCAAGGATATTTTTATGCAGAATCATTGATTCTTGCTGAGACTGGCCATTCAATTGGAGCTATTCAGATTTCCGGTACTACTGCTGTAACACAGCTGCCTTTCTTTATAGCTTCAACTGATTATACCTTAATTGGAGAGGAAATGTATGCTGCGAGTGCATACCTTTCTCGAGATCCTCTTTCTCTGGGCACAATTAAGGGCGAAGATTACCTCAAAATGCTCATAATGATCGTTATTCTGGTAGGGACTATATTAGAATCCATTGGTATACACAGTTTAACCAAGTTTTTCAGCCTTTTTTAAGGGGGTAATATGAAAAAAGAGGTTCCTCTTATTATAACTTTTCTGGCTGGTTTCCTTCTAATCCTCGCTTTCTTTATCCCTCATAGGCCCTTTGGAAGGATTGAAGAAATATTCAATGACTGGTTCATTATCGTTTCCGGGTTCACGTTAATTATCGGTATTGATTCGTTACTTGCTTACAATTTCAACAAAATAAGGCGAGGAGAGAAGGATGCCCCTTATGCCCTTGTTACAATTCTTGCCTTCTTTTTGACTCTGATCTGGGGGCTTGTGGAAATAATCAGGACTCCTGAGAAGAATCCCTTGGCGCCGTCATCTACTTTTGCCCGGTATTTCTATAATTACATATTTATTCCTCTCCAAGCAACGATGTTTGCGATTCTTTCTTTCTTTGTGGCAAGTGCAGCGTACAGGGCTTTTAGAGCAAAAGAGATAAATTCTGCACTCCTTCTTTTTGCTGCCATCCTAGTGATGCTGGGAAGAATTCCTATTGGAAATTCGTGGGCACCTATAATTATTACCGTAATTTTTGTAATATTTGCAGTTTACTTCCTTGTTGAGTCTATGGGAATAACTGACCCTGCTACTAAAGCCTTGTACGTTCTAGTTGCAATAATATTTTTGGCCCTTATTTATCCTCTTGGTTTTGTCTATTTCAAAAAGCACATACCCGAGTTTGCTGACTGGTTGATGAATGTTCCCCAGCTCGCTGGTAAGAGAGGGATGATGATCGGTATTGCGTTGGGACAGATTGCCATGTCAATAAGAATTATCCTCGGAATAGAAAGGACGTATTTAAAATAGGAGGGGAAAATGGTCAACTTTCTCAAAAAATTAGCAGGCATTGATCGAAGAATCATATATTTAACGGTTTTCCTTGCGGTTGCTATTCCTATACTTACGCGAAGCACACTCAAAGTGGAACCTTTGCCTGAGGTGAAGAAGGCTTATAATTACATAGAGTCGCTTTCTCCTGGTTCTATAGTAATGGTTTCAATAGACTATGATGCAGCAAGTATGCCTGAACTTCAGCCCATGCTTGAAGCCTTCCTTCATCACGCATTTCGCAAGGATTTAAAAGTTGTAATGCTTGGCCACTGGCCACTCGGGCTCCCTCTCGGACAAAAAGCCCTCGAGGAGATTGCTGGTAAATATAATAAGAAATACGGGGAAGATTACGTTTTCTTAGGTTATAGGCCAGGGGTTGCTGCTGTTATCATAAACATGGGAAAAGATATAAGGGGTGTTTTTTCAAGCGATTATAAGTATACCCCTATTGATTCAATTCCTCTTATGAGAAAGATTAAAAATTACAAAGATGTGAAACTTCTGTTTGGTCTTGAGGCTGGTGCTGTTGGAGATTCTTGGATACAGTTTGGATACGCAAGGTATAATTTGCCAATAATTCTCGGGACGACTGCTGTTATGACACCAGACTACTATCCTTATCTGCAGGCAAATCAGATAATCTCAGTTATTGGTGGGTTACGCGGTGCTGCAGATTATGAAGCCCTTGTAGGCCTAAAGGGGCAGGCCTCTATAGGTATGTTACCGCAGTCCGTGATACACCTCGTAATTATCGTGTTTATAATTATTGGGAATATAGGGTATCTTGTTTTAAGGAGGTCTAAAAAATGAACATTACAACAATTATTTGGACATGGGTTGCGGCATTTTTTACCCTTGCGATTTTAAGTTTTTTGTATAAGGACAACCCCTTTTATAAGTTCGCTGAACATTTTTATGTTGGGAGTTCTGCTGCGTTTACAGTTCTTTATGTATGGATTTTTGATGCCTATCCCAAGCTTATTCAGGGCTGGAGAGAGAAGGTGGGCGTTGAAAAATGGCTAATGATAATACCACTACTACTTTCAATTTTTATATTACTTAGATTTATTAAACCGTTATCATGGCTATCAAGGTGGTCAATTGCATTTACCATGGGTATGGCTGCAGGCCTTGGAATAACTGGTGCCATTCAGGGATTTTTGATTCCCCAGATTCAGGCTTCATTTTTACCTCTTTTTGTCAAAGGTGGAAACCTTGGGCAAACCGCCCTTTTAAGTATAAATAACATCATAATCGTTTTTGGTACAATCTTTACGATACTTTATTTTTATTTCTCGAGAGAACACAGGGGTGGATTAGGAGTAGGTGCTAAGATTGGTATGACTATTCTAATGATTACCTTCGGTGCTTCCTTTGGGTATACTATTATGGCGCGTATTTCGCTTCTAATTGGAAGAATATATTTTCTCCTTCACAACTGGCTGAGACTGGTTTAATGAAAAAAGCTCTTCTTATTTTTTTGTGTGTTTTTGCCATTGATAGAATTACTAAGTACATTGTGGTATCTAAGATCCCCTATGGTCATGATGTAAACATGGTTGGAGAATTCGTCAGGATAACTCATGTGCGGAATCCTAACTCCCTCTGGAGCATATCTCTTGGCGAAAGGTTTCCCTATGTATTTGTTGGTTTACTGGCTTTAATTTTATTGACAACGCTCATAGTTGAAGCGATTAAATCCCGCCAGGAGGGTTTTGCATGTGTCTATGCCCTTCTTCTTGCAGGTGTAGCGGGAAACATAATAGATAGAATAAGGTTCAAAGAAGTTATCGACTTCATTGACATAGGAATTTCTCCCGCTTTAAGGTGGCCAGTTTTTAATGTAGCGGATTCGGCTATAAGTATCGGACTTGTGCTTTACTTTATAATGTTAGTGAGGGAGAGAAGTT
>JBDRYG010000011.1:0-30765 GCA_039803305.1 Caldifarciminota bacterium | reverse complement strand
CTTACTCACAGGAACTTTTGGGATTATCTCGATCTTACCCCTATAAATGGGATGTAATTTTTCCGACAATAAAAATGGTTTCTCGGCTTTTCTCTTTAGAAAGTTTTCGTCTTGCATTAATAAATATTATAGACTACCAAGGGCGTTAAAGAAATTTTCCCGAATTTTTTAGTTTCTCCCATACAGGGGTAACACCTACTGACTTAAGATCTCTGTAGATAAATTCGATAGGGAGGCCTACAACGTTATAGTAAGAACCTTCTATTTTTTCAATGAATAGCCCTGCAAGACCCTGAATTCCATACGCTCCCGCTTTGTCTAAAACATTGTCATATTTCAAGAGTGTCATAATTTCATCATCATGGAGCTTTGAAAATTTGACTCTGGTTTTTACAATCTTTTTGATCATCTGATTTTTTGCAACTATCACATAACCTGTATATACTTCATGCCACCTGCCAGAAAGCTGTCTAATAAACTTCTTTGCTTCTTCGAAACTCGAAGGTTTGCCAAGAATTTGGTTTTGAACAACCACGATTGTATCACAGGCTAAAACAAGGGAATCTTCTCTTTTAATACTTAAAGCCTTCATCTCAGCCAATAAGATTGTATCCTCGATTTTTTGGGGTTTCTCTCTGACATTTTCAGGGGGAATGACTTCGAATTCATATCCAAATTTCTGCAATATCCATACTCGCCTTGGCGAGCTGGAGGCCAGGATTAATTTACTATTCATTGAAGTATTTTATGAGACCAGATATATTAAGATAATTGTCAATTGTCAGGGGGACAACCCTGTACAAGATTTTAGTGACAGCTTTTGCAAGTTCCCTCATTTCCCACTGTGCCTTAGGATTAAGTCTTTGTTCTAAAAAGTTCATTAGACTTCTCATGTTTATTGTCCAGTATAAAGATGTTCTCAATCCTGCTGGGAGAACAGTTCTTGCAGCCTCTTTTCTGAGCCCTGATTCCACAAGTTTTTGATAAAGTTCGATGGATCTTTTTACATGATCAACCACTTGTTGAAGAAGTTCTTCCCTTTTTTCAATATGAGACTCTCTTAAATTGAAAAATTCAGGTGGAATATGGACAATTTTATTCAGATTTTCTGGAGTATATTCGATCTTTGTTCCTTTATCAGGACTTGTATATCTAAAGGAGCGTTTTAAGGGACTGGCAATTCGGTGGCGAAGAAGTTGTTCTCCTATATACATTGGAATTTCCTCAATCTTAAATCTGAAGACCTGCTGTTCAAAGGGAGAAAAATGTCCCATTTCTAGTAGTTTTACTAAAAGTTTTTTATTAGACTCCTCGTCGCCTTCGGATAAGTATGAAATCCGAGCAACTCTAGCTGGTGTTAGATCATCACCTAGCATTTCTTCTAATAATACTCTGCCTCCGCCAAGAATTAGCTCTGAGATAGGGGGCTCAAACACAGGCATGGTTGAATTATAATAAAAATTATATGAACTTTACAAGTTAAAGATACGGGGCGTCACAGAAATAATTTTTCAAATATAGTTCTGTGAATAAGTAAAATACAAGTCAAATTCAACTGAGCACCATTGTGTTTAAAATTTAAGAAAAACGTTTGAATTTTCGTTTCCACGCCTTTATTATTTTCAAGTTGCCCCCGTAGCTCAGTAGGATAGAGCGGCGGTTTCCTAAACCGCAGGCCAGAGGTTCGAATCCTCTCGGGGGCATTATTTGACTGTTTTTACATATTATTTTATAATTAACAAACTTCACAGGCCTGTAGCTCAATTCGGCTAGAGCGCTGGATTCCAAATCCAGTGGTTGGGGGTTCAAGTCCCTCCAGGCCTGTATAAGGAGGAGTTATGAGAGTAAAAATTGCTTTAGTCTGCTCGGAATGTAAGAGAAAAAATTACTATTCAACGAAAAATAAGGACAAAAAAGATAAGATTGAGTTGAGAAAGTATTGCAAGTTCTGTAATAAACATACTGTGCATAAGGAGTCAAAGGTATGAATAAAATTATTGAGTTCCTGAGGGAGTCTTACCAGGAGTTCATGAAGATTACCTGGCCTACTAAGGAGAGCCTGTGGGGTGGTACCCTCGGGGTCATCTTGATTTCTCTTTTCTTCATACTTTTCATGTTTGTTATAGATTTTTTAGTCTCTAAGCTCATTCAGCTTATACTGGGGTGATAAAATGATGGATAGTGCTGAAGGGAAAAAGTGGCTAATTTTCCAGACCTACTCCGGTAAAGAAAAAAAGGCATTGAGTGCTGCTCAAAAGGTTATTAAAGAACATGGGCTTGAGGGCGTTGTCGAGCCTATATTACCGACGGAGTTCGTATCTAAACCTGTAAAGAAAGGTAAGGTGTCCAAAAAGGAAACAATTCGGATAAATGTTGAAAAACCAATTTATAGAGGTTACTTGTTCGTGGGTGTTGATGGAGGAAAAGAGGTTATAGACAAAGTTGTTAATCTGCTTACTGAGACAAGACTGATGAGAGCTCTCACAAAACGCGATGAGAAAACAGGCGAAATCATTTATGCTTTTTTGAGTGACAGGGAGGTAAATGAACTTAAACAAAGAATAGAAGTAGAAAAACAAAAAAGGGAGCAGAAAATCCCGTTTATAGAAGGGGAAAGAGTAAGGATTCTTATGGGGAATTTTGAGGGGCTTGTTGGTACGGTTGAGGAAATTTATCCAGAAAAGAGAAAAATAAAGGTTTCTGTAAATCTTTTAAGTAGAGTTACCCCGCTAATAATAGATTTTGATGGGGTGGAAAAGGCAGATTAAAAGGAGGAAAAAATGCCCCCGAAAAAGAAAGAAATTGTTGCTCAGGTTAGATTACAGTTACCAGCAGGGCAAGCGACTCCAGCTCCACCTGTTGGACCTGCTTTAGGTCAGCATGGTGTAAATTTGATGCAGTTTGTCAAAGAATTTAACGATAAAACCAGAGATAAACAAGGATTAGTGGTCCCTGTAATTGTAACTGTTTACAAGGATAGATCTTTCACTTTTGAAGTGAAGACACCTCTTGCCTCTGAACTTTTAAAGAGAGCGGCTGGCATCGTAAAGGGATCAGGTGAACCTAACAGGGTTAAGGTGGGAAAGGTGAAGAGATCCGAAATAAGGAAGATTGCGGAAATGAAATTGCAGGATCTTAATGCTAATGATATTGAAGCTGCAATGAGAATCATAGAAGGAACAGCCAGAAGTATGGGTATCGAAATTGTGGAGGGTTAAGATGGCAAAGCATGGCAAAAGATATCTAGCTTTGTTGCAAAAAGTCGACAGGATTAAAGAGTACACCCTTGATGAAGCAATAAAGAAAATTAAAGAACTCGCTTCTGCAAAGTTTGATGAAACGGTCGAGCTTGCTGTGAAACTTGGTGTTGACCCTCGGAAGGCCGATCAAATGGTAAGGGGTTCAGCGGTTTTACCTGCGGGGCTGGGGAAATCTGTCAGGGTCGCAGTTATAACAAGAGGTGATGAGGAAAAAGAAGCTCTCGAAGCAGGTGCTGATTATGTGGGATACCAGGATCTTATAGAAAAGATAAAGTCAGGATGGCTTGAATTTGATGCGCTGGTTGCTACGCCTGATGTAATGCCTGAGCTTGCTAAGTTGGGTAAGATCCTAGGTCCCCGAGGCCTTATGCCATCTCCAAAAACAGGCACCGTGACAAAAGAGGTAGGCAAGGTAGTAAAAGAACTTAAAATGGGACGCATTGAGTTTAAGGTTGATAAGACAGGTAATGTTCATGTACCTGTTGGAAAAGTGTCGTTTTCAGATGAAGCATTAAAAGAAAATATACTTTCATTTTTCCGGGAGTTAATTAACGCAAAACCTAAAACAATGAAAGGAACATACATAAAACAGGCCTTTATGTCAACTACTATGGGGCCGAGCATAAAATTAAATGTTGGTGACATTGTTTCGCATCTGGAGAGGGTATAGCTATGGTAAAACCAGAGAAAATTAAGTTAGTGGAGGATATTAAATCTGATTTGTCAAAGGCGAAGGCCTTTTATCTTTGCAACTTTCAGGGTCTTACAGTTGCGGAGATTACCGAGTTACGCAGAAAACTAAGAGAAAAAGGTGCTAAACTAAAGGTGGTGAAAAACACAGCTCTTTACTTTGCACTTAATGAGTTAAATTATAGCGGATTAGAAAATTTCTTGGTAGGTCCAACGGCTGTTCTTTATGCACATCAAGATGAAATCGAACCACTAAAGGCGGCTTTCGAGTACTCTAAGGAGATTTCTAAGCTTTCATTTAAAGCCGGTTGGCTTGAAGGTAGGGTATATCAAGGTAAAGACCTGGCCTTGCTTGCCACAATGCCCGGTAAAAAAGAATTACAAGCTAAACTGGTGGGGACTTTAAATGCCCCCATTTTTAAGCTTGTATATGCATTAAACTGGCCTATACAGGCACTTGTTTTAACTCTTGAGCAAATTAGAAAACAAAAAGAGGAGGTTAAGTAAAATGGCAGAAAAGAAAAGTGTTGCTGAAATCGTGGAGATGATTGAGTCTCTATCTGTTCTCGAATTAGCTGAGCTGGTTAAAGAGCTTGAGAATAAGTTCGGTGTCTCCGCTGCCATGCCCGTTATGGCTGCTGGTGCGGTTGCCGCCGGTGGTACCCCTGCTGCAGCTGCCGTTGAGGAAAAGACAGAATTCGATGTGATCCTTGTTGATGCTGGACAGGATAGAATAAATGTTCTGAAGGAAGTAAGGGCCCTGACTGGGCTTGGCTTGAAGGAAGCGAAAGATTTTGTTGACAATTTACCCAAGCCTCTCAAGGAAGGAGTTTCGAAGGAAGAAGCAGAGAAGATTAAGCAACAATTTGAGAAGCTCGGTGCAAAAGTAGAAATAAAATAAACCTAGTTATATCAACATATTGTTTGCGGGTTCTTGGAAAGGGGCTAAAATCGGGGCTTATGCCCCGTTTAGCCATTTTAAGGGAAATTTTGAGGAGGTGAGTTTTGTCTAATATGGACAAAATTGTTAGGAAAGGTTATAAACCAGAAAGATACGAGATGCCAAACCTCCTTTATATACAGCTGGACTCCTTTAAAAGGTTACTTTCAGAAGGAGTCCCTAAGGAGGAAAGGCCTCTCGGTAGTCTGGAATATATATTCAAAGAGTTTTTCCCTGTAAAAGACAAAAATGAAAAGTATCTTCTTGAATATGTTGATTATTCGGTGGGAAATCCGAGATTTAATCCTGAAGAATGTAAAGAAAAGAGTTTGACTTATTCTGCTTCTCTCAAGGCAGTTTTAAGACTTTACAAGAAGGATCCGGAAACTAAGGAGTTTGAAGAAAGTGTCACTCAGGAAGTGTATCTCGGAGAAATCCCATATATGACCGATAGGGGAACTTTTGTTATTAACGGGGTAGAGAGAGTTCTTGTAAGCCAAATACATAGGTCTCCTGGTGTCTATTACGAGATTGAAGAAAAGGGTACTTTGACATATAGAGCTCTCTTGGTTCCGTACAGGGGACCCTGGATAGAGTTTAATATTGATGGAAATAAAAATCTAACCGTGACGGTTTCTAAGAGAAGGAAAATCCCCATAACGAGGCTCTTAAGGGTTTTGACTGGATTGCCGATAAAGGAAATTTTTAGAAGATTTTTCCAACCTGAGTTGGTTGCGATCGATGAAATCAAAGAAAGGGACAAGTTTATCTTCGCTCGGGATGTTATTGATCCGGCTACCGGAGAAGTCATATTCGAGTCTTTGAAAGAATTGAGTTTATCTGATGTGAAAAAATTGAGAGAGTTAGGCATAAGGGAAGTGGAGGTATATGATTTAAATCTCCCTGAAGTTAACATACTCCATACTACCTATAGGCAAGACCGAATAAAAATTGAGCAGGTGGCAATAGAAAACGTGTACAGAACATTAAAGTACACAGCTCCTCCGAGCTTAGAGGAGGCTAAGGCTTATATCTACAACTTTTTCTTAAATGAAATAAGCTTTTATCTTGGAGAGGTGGGCAGATTTAAGATTAATCTCAGACTCTACGAGGACCCTAACAAACGCTCAGAGTTGAGTTTAACTATAGATGACATTTTTGAGATCATCAAAAGGTTAATAAGGCTCTATAAAGGTGAAGAGAAGGAAGATGACGTAGATGACTTGGCTAATAGAAGGGTTAGAAGTGTCGGAGAACTCTTATATGAGCAAATTAGAACCGCTTTTCAGAGACTTCAGAGAAACATTTCAGAAAAAATGCTTTCCATAACGGATGAATCAAGGATTGTTCCTAAAAATTTAATTGATCCCAAGGTTATTACAAGTACTCTTGTTAACTATTTTACTCGTGAAAGATTGTCACAGTTCCTTGACCAGACTAATCCACTTTCTGAGCTTACTCACAAGAGAAGAATTTCTGCCCTTGGAAAAGGTGGATTAACGAGGGAAACTGCAGGTTTTGAGGTTCGTGACGTTCATCCTTCTCATTATGGAAGGTTGTGCCCGATTGAAACGCCAGAAGGGCAGAATGTCGGTCTCATAAACTCCCTCACTACATATGCAATAGTCGACAAGCTTGGATTTATTCGAACACCATTAAGAGTGGTAAGAAACGGTTACGTTACAGATGAGATTGTGGAGGTTAGCCCCATTGAAGAGGAGAATGCTTACATAGCCTCTGCTGATACTGAGTATGATCCAGAGACTGGCCTAATTAAGGACGAAAAAGTTTGGGTAAGGGCTAAAAACGGTTATCCTTTAGTGAGAAGAGAGGAGGTTAACTATATAGATGTCTCGCCAAGGCAAGTGGTTTCGCCCTCAGCATCCTTAATTCCATTTCTTGAGCACGATGATGCTCTCAGAGCTCTCATGGGGTGCAACATGCAAAGGCAGGCAGTTCCTCTCATTGATCCTGAGCCCCCTATTGTTGGTACGGGTATGGAAGCTAAAATTGCAAGGGATTCCGGTGCTCTTGTTCTTGCGAGAAACAATGGAACAGTGGTGTATGTTGATGCGAATCGGATAGTTATAAGAGTGGCGAGGCGTGGGAAGAAGATATCTAAGTTCGAAGAAGAACTGGACGAATATGATCTTGTGAAGTTCAGGAGATCTAATCAGAACACTTTAATTAACATGAGGCCGATCGTAAAAGTAGGTGATAAAGTGAAAGCTGGTGATGTTATTGCTGATGCTTCTGCTACAAAGAATGGTGAGCTTGCTCTTGGTAAAAATGTTCTAGTTGCCTTTGTGCCTTGGTATGGATATAATTACGAAGACGCTATAGTTGTCTCTGAAAACATCCTCAAAGACGATACTTTTACTTCAATACATATTTTGGAATATGAAGTAGAGGTTAGAGAGACTTCCCTTGGTCCTGAGGAGGTAACTACAGATATTCCTGGTGTCAGAGACGAAGACTTGAAGAATCTCGACCATTTTGGCATAATAAGGATTGGATCAGAGGTTAAGCCTAAAGATATTTTAGTGGGAAAAGTTACCCCAAGGGGAGAAGACGAGGAAGCATCACCCGAGAAAAAGCTTCTTATGGCAATTGCAGGCAGAAAGTTTGATGTAAGGGACACCTCTAAGCGCGTTCCACCTGGCGTGTCGGGTTACGTTGTAGATGTTGTTATTTTAACGAGGACGAAGAATGATCCATTATCCTTAAGTGTAATTAAAGAGAGGAAAGAGAAAGCTGAGAGAAGAGCTGAAGAGGAAAAAAGGATGGTTAGGGCAAGGTTAAGAGAGTTCATTGCAGAAGCTCTTATTGGTCAGGTGCTTCTTGACGATCTCAAAACAAAGGATGGTAAAATTATATTAGAGAAAGGCACTGTAATTACGGAGCAAATACTAAAGGATTTGATGTTAAATAAAGGAATTGACATTTCAAAACTTGATTACGAGAAACCGGTTGTGGAACAGGAAGTCCTTGAGAAAATTAACAATTTGATAAGTGACGCCCATAGGAGGGAGAAAGAAATAAATGAGAGATTGATGCAGAAATTTGAAGAAATTGAGAGAGGAGATGAACTACCTCCTGGGGTAAATCAGCTCATTAAAGTCTATATAGCACAGAAAAGAAAGCTTCAGGTTGGTGATAAAATAACGGGACGGCATGGTAACAAAGGCGTTGTTGCGAAAATTGCACCAGTCGAGGATATGCCTTTTCTTGAGGATGGTACTCCAGTTGATATAGTTCTTAGTCCGCTAGGTGTTCCTTCCCGTATGAATGTAGGACAGATTCTGGAAACTATTTTAGGTTGGGCAGGCAAAATAAAGGGTGAATATTATGCCTGTCCAGTATTTGAGGGAATGACCATAGAAGAGATTGAAGAGGAAATGAAGTCAGCTGGTCTAACGTTCCCTGGTAAGGTAAAACTAAGAGATGGAAGGACTGGAGAATATTTTGATTATCCTGTTACTGTTGGATACATGTATATTATCAAACTCATTCATATGGTAGAAGATAAAGTTCATGCAAGAGCTATTGGTCCATATTCCTCCATTACCCAGCAACCCGTAGGCGGGAAATCTCATTTTGGTGGACAAAGATTTGGTGAAATGGAGGTCTGGGCTCTTGAAGCTCACGGTGCAGCTTATACCTTACAGGAAATGTTAACGATAAAATCCGATGACATCGACGGTAGGAATCTGCTGTTTAGAGATTTGCAAAAGGGTCATAGGCCAAAGGAGCCCGGTCTACCTGCTTCTTTTGATGTTTTAGTCAATCACTTAAGGGGGCTGTGCTTGGACGTGGAATTAAGGACATACGATAGTAAAACGAAACAATCATTTACGGAAAAACAATAAAAAGAGGTTGATTATGGCTAAACTTTCACCTAAAGATTTGTATTCAATAAGAATAAGAATTGCTTCACCTGAGACTATAAGAAGCTGGTCTCATGGTGAAGTAAAAAATCCTGAAACTCTGAATTACAGGAGTCAGAGGCCTGAAATTGGTGGACTGTTTTGTGAGAGAATCTTTGGTCCTGTTCAAGACTATAAGTGTGCTTGTGGAAGATACTCCGGGAGAAAATATAGGGGTACAAAATGTCCCTCTTGTGGTGTCGAGGTCCTTCCAAAGAAAGTCCGAAGAGAGAGGATGGGGCATATAGAGCTTGCAGTACCTGTAGCCCATATTTGGTTTTACAAGGCTACTCCATCGCCTATCGGGATATTGCTGGACCTTACGGTAAAAGATTTAGAAAAGGTTGTATATTACGATGCATATATTGTCACTAAAGTCTCTGAGGATTTGGCACGGAAGGAGAAGGATTTAAAAGTTGGAAAAGTCCTTCAAATTTCTGAATACTTACACTATAAAGAACTTTATGGAAATCAGTTTGAAGCTGAAATGGGAGCTGGAGGTATTAAGAAGAATCTTGCTAGTTTGAATCTCGAGGATTTGAGAAATGAACTAAGAGTAAAGATAAAAACCGAGCAATCGCCGATAAAAAGAGCAAAGTTTCTTAAAAAGTACAAAATTGTAGAGGCTTTGCTGAATTCAAAGACGCGCCCTGAATGGATGATTTTAGAAGTATTACCTGTAATTCCTCCAGATCTTCGTCCGATAGTATTTCTGGAGAATGGTCAGATTGCGACAACGGAGATTAATCAACTTTACCGAAGGGTCATAATGAGAAATAACAGGTTAAAACTCCTGAAGGAGCAGGGTGCACCCGAAATATTAATTAACAACGAAAAAAGAATGCTCCAGGAAGCCGTAGAAGCCCTCCTTGATAATTCTAAGAGAAGAAGACCAGTCACCTCACAAAAAGGAGGAAGGAAACTCAAATCTATTTCTGATGTACTGAGGGGAAAGAAAGGCCTTTTAAGACGCAATCTCCTTGGAAAGAGGGTTGATTATTCTGGTCGTTCAGTTATTGTAGTCGCTCCTGAACTTAAACTTAATCAAGTGGCTCTTCCTAAGGAAATGGCGTTGGAACTCTTTAGGCCCATGGTGGAGCATAAACTGCATGAATCCGGAATTGCGAGTAGCCTTAAAGAAGCTGCGATAAAGCTTGGTCAAAGAGATCCTGCCATATGGGAAATGCTAGAAAAAATAATAAAAGATCATCCAGTACTCTTAAATAGAGCTCCTACACTTCACAGGGTTTCTATTCAGGCCTTTGAACCAGTTCTGTGGGAGAACAAGGCAATAGGTCTACATCCTTTAGTGTGTACTGCATATAATGCTGATTTTGACGGCGATACCATGAGTGTATATGTTCCAATTTCATATGAGGCTCAACTTGAAAGTTACGGTCTTCTTCTTTCGATCAACAATATCCTTTCTCCTGCTCATGGTGGACCTCTTGCAGCTCCTACAAGGGATATAGTGCTGGGAATAAATTATTTAACCAAAATTTTGCCAGGTGATAAAGGTGAGGGACGAGTTTTTAGTTCACCTGAGGAGGCTGTTATAGCTTACGAGAATGGGTATATTGGGCTTCGAGCCAAAGTGAAAGTTCTTATAGATGGTCAGTTAGTGGAAACATCAGTCGGTAGAATAATCTTTAATGATGTGTTGCCGAAAGAACTGCGATACATAAATAAAGAGATGAGAAAAGGTGAGCTTTCCGACCTCGTTTTACAGATTCATTATAGGTTCGGACCTTCCAAGACGGCTGAAATTTTGGATGCCTTGAAAGAATTGGGCTTTAAATATTCAACAGTTTCTGGTATCACTTTTGGTATTGATGATATGGTAATTCCTGAGAACAAAAAGGAGATTATTGAGCGGGCTAAAAGAGACGTTGAGCGATTTGAGAAAGCCTTTGAGAAAGGAATTATGTCGGCGAGGGAAAAATATCAAAATGTTCTTGACGTCTGGACATGGACGACGGAGAAAGTAAAGAGGGAAATGCTTGATTTGATGGCGAAGGACAAGAAGGGATTTAATCCTATTTACCTCATGTTAACCTCTGGCGCAAGAGGAAATGAAGACCAGGTTAAACAGCTTGCGGGTATGAGAGGACTAATGGCAAGACCAGGAAAAGGAAAGGAAGCTGGAGAGCTTATTGAGAACCCAATTATTTCTAATTTTAAGGAAGGTCTAAAGGTTCTTGAATACTTTATATCCACTCATGGATCGAGAAAGGGACTTTCTGATACCGCTCTTAAGACCGCTGATGCCGGCTATCTCACGAGGAGACTCGTGGATGTTTCTCACAACATTGTGGTTACCGAAGAGGATTGTGGGACATTAACGGGTAGAAAATTAACTGCTTTAACTGATGGTGAAAAGGTTATAAAACCCCTTTCCGAAAGAATAGTGGGTAGAATCGCAGTTAACGATATTTATCATCCACTCACAGGGGAGCTTCTTGTAGAGGAAGGACAAGAAATTACCGAGGAGATGGCTAAGAAAATAGAAGAAAGTGGCATTGCCGAGGTTGAGGTCAGGTCTGTTTTAAGATGTAGATCGAAGAAAGGTGTTTGCGCAAAATGTTACGGACGTAACCTAGCTACAGGGAAAATTGTTGAGGTTGGAGAGGCTGTAGGTGTAATAGCTGCACAGTCAATTGGTGAACCTGGCACTCAGCTTACCTTGAGAACTTTCCATACTGGCGGTACCGCTGAGAGAATTACAGAGGCATCATACCACGAGGCACCCTTTGACGGTATTATCCTCTATGATAACGTTAGGACTGTTGAAAACCCACAGGATGGGCTTATAAATATTAGTAGAAAAGCTAATTTGATTTTAAGAACCCTCGATGGTCATTATGAGAGGAAGTATGCTATTCCATATGGTGCCAAGTTAATGGTTAGAGATACCTCCGGGAATGTCGTATCTCCTACGAAGGATGGTGTTTTAGTTAAGAAAGGATTCCGCTTTTGCGAATGGGAGCCTTATAGCTTACCAATTCTCTCTACTTCACGAGGAAAGGTTAGATTTGTGGATTTAGAGCCTGATATAACTATTAAAGAGGTTGTTTTACCATCGGGAAAAATTGAAAGAGTTGTAGAACTTGACAGAGAGAAGAAACTTTTCCCAAGGCTTGAAATTGTCGACCCTGAGAGTGGTACAACAATAGAGGAGATTATGTTAGTAAAAGAGGCGACTTTGATAGTCTATGATGGTGACTTAGTAGAGCCAGGCACCGTCCTTGCTAAGGTTCCTAAGAGTTCTGTGAAGACAAGAGACATAACAGGAGGTCTACCTCAAGTAGAAGATTACTTCGAAGCAAGAGTTCCAAAGGATAAAGCCTTGCTTGCAGAAATTAGTGGTCAAGTTGAAGTAAGATTTATTACTGAAGGTAAAGAGCGGGGAATAAAGATCAGAATCCATAGTGAGTCAGGAGATACCCGTGAATATATTGTCCCTTATGGGAAATACCTGCACGTGGGAGACGGTGACAGGATAGAGGCTGGTGAGCCGATTACCGAGGGTCCTATTGACCCTCACGATATCTTAAGGATTAAGGGAATAGATGCGGTTCAAGAGTTTTTATTGGACAAGATTTTAGAGGTATACAGGCTTTCAGGAGTAAAGATAGATGATAAACACGTTGAAATTATTGTTAGACAAATGTTAAGAAAAGTCAAAATTAAAGATGCAGGGGACACAAGAAATCTGGTGGAGGGAGACGTGGTCGACATAAGTGTTGTGGAGGAGGAGAACAAAGCAGTCAGGGAGAAAGGAGGAAAACCCGCTACCTATGAATTTCAATTATTAGGAATTACAAGGGCTGCTCTTGCTGCAGAGAGTTTCCTTTCAGCTGCGTCATTCCAGGAGACCACAAAGGTCTTGACAGAAGCCGCCATAGCTGGTCGTGAGGACAGATTAGAAGGGCTAAAAGAGAACGTAATAATTGGAAACCTGATTCCTGTGGGAACAGGCTTTAAGACGTACAGAAATCTTGTCGTTGAAGGGGAAATCGAGGTAGCCAAAGAGGAAGAGGAGGAAGAGTCTTCAGAAGTATAATTTCTACAGATAAAAATTTAGAAAAAATTGAACGTTTACTGAATTTGCTGTAAAATTTCCTACTGCTTTTTAAAGGGGGAAATATTATGCCAACAATTAATCAAATTATAAGACTTGGTAGAAAGCCGAAAAGGAAAAAATCCAAAGCTCCGGCTTTGGATGGGTGTCCGCAAAAAAGGGGCGTTTGTATAAGGGTTTATACTACAACGCCAAAAAAACCTAACTCTGCATTGAGAAAGGTGGCGAAAGTGCGTCTGTCTAACGGTAAGGAGGTTATTGCCTACATACCGGGTGAGGGTCACAACTTGCAGGAACACTCGATAGTTTTAGTTAGAGGCGGCAGGGTGAAAGACCTTCCAGGTGTGAAGTATCATATAATTAGAGGGAAGTACGATGCAGCAGGCGTGGAGGGGAGGAAAAATTCAAGGTCCCTGTACGGAACCAAAAAGCCTAAGAAATAAGTTGGAGGTTTTAAAGTATGAGGAGAAGAAGAGCTCCTGAAAGAGAGGTTACTCCAGATCCGAAGTACGGGTCAGTTATCGCCGCAAAGTTTATAAACAATTTGATGTGGGATGGGAAAAAATCTATTGCTCAAAAAATTTTCTATCAAGCCCTGGAATTAATTGAACAGAAGACAAAACAGGATGGTATGGAAGTTTTTGAAAAAGCCATCGAGAACGTAAAACCGAAGCTTGAAGTGAGGCCAAGGAGGGTAGGTGGTGCCACATATCAGGTTCCCGTTGAAGTTCGACCTAAAAGGCAACTCTCCCTTGCCATTAAGTGGATAATTAAGGCTGCGAGGCAGAGACCCGAAAGAAGGATGTTTGAAAGATTAGCAAATGAGTTAATTGAGGCTTCACAGAACCAGGGTGGAGCTATAAAGATAAAGGAAAATACTCATAAAATGGCTGAGGCTAACAAGGTATTTGCCCATTACAAGTGGTAATTTGATATGGAGAGCGTATACACCAACATCGCCAACCTGCGAAACATAGGATTTGCAGCCCATATAGATGCAGGTAAAACAACAACTACTGAACGAATTCTTTATTATACAAAAAGAATACACAGGCTTGGCGATGTTGATGAGGGGACTGCTACAACTGATTATTTAATTCAGGAAAAGGAAAGGGGTATCACTATCACAAGCGCAGCTGTTAGTTGCTACTGGAAGGATCATAGGATAAATATTATAGATACTCCAGGTCATGTAGATTTCACCGTTGAAGTGGAGAGGTCTTTAAGGGTTTTAGATGGTTTGATTGTTATTTTCTGCGGAGTTGCAGGAGTACAACCGCAGTCAGAAACAGTTTGGCACC
This sequence comes from Caldifarciminota bacterium, assembly GCA_039803305.1. Lineage (GTDB taxonomy): Bacteria > Hydrothermota > Hydrothermia > UBA1063 > UBA1063 > UBA1063. The sequence continues at coordinate 16,567 of JBDRYG010000011.1, read as the reverse complement.
AGGCTGAAAGATATAAGGTTCCGAGGATTGTTTTTATAAATAAGCTTGATAGAGTAGGAGCTGACCCTTGGAGAGTTGTGAAGGAAATTGAGGGGAAATTTAATAAAGTAGTTATTCCTCTTCAGATCCCTGTTGGTCTTGAGGACAGTTTTAAGGGCGTTGTGGATCTCGTTGAACTGAAACGTTACATTTGGGATATTGATGAAACTGGAGAGCAGTTCAGAGTTGAACAGGTTGAATTTGACGAAATCAGAGAAGCGAGGGAAAAACTTATTGACAAGCTTGCTGAAGTTGATGAGGAGATAATAGAATTTGTTCTGGAAGGTAAAGAAATTACTTCTGATGTTTTGAAGCGCGCCATAAGAAGAGTTACCATTAGTATGAAGGCAGTCCCGATATTTATGGGCTCTGCTCTTAAAAATAAAGGTATTCAGCCTTTGCTTGATGGGATTGTGAACTATTTACCCTCGCCCTTAGATAAAGGTGAGGTTGTGGGAGTTGATCCCAAAACAGGAGAGAAGCGGGTCCGTAAGCCCTTATTCGATGAGCCTTTCTCCGCTGTTGTCTTTAAGATTCAGAATGATCCGCATGCTGGGAATGTTCTATACACAAGGGTTTACTCTGGAACTATTTCAGTAAACCAAAAAGTCCTGAATGCCTCCACAGGTAAGATTGAGCGAGTTCTCAGGATATACCTTCTTCATGCCGATAAAAAAGAGCAAATTAAAGAGGCAAAAGCGGGTGAGATTGTTGGGCTTGTGGGGATTAAAGATGTGAAAACAGGAGACACACTTTGCGATCCCGAGCAACCGATATTCTTCGAGGGAATGCACTTTCCAGAGCCTCTAATTTCCATCGCAATTGAACCTAAATCTTCAAAAGACGAGGAAAAATTGAAAGAAATATTGAATATAATACAGATTGAAGACCCAAGTTTTAAAGTAGGTAAAGATAGGGAGACTGGACAATTACTTATTAGTGGGATGGGAGAACTTCATTTAGAGATAATTGTGGATCGTATTGTCCGAGATTTTAATGTGCCTGTAAGAACTGGAAAACCACAGGTTGCGTATAGGGAGACCATCACTGAAATAAGAGAATTGGAGGAGTCTTTTGAAAGGGAAGTCGGGGGCGTTAAAGAAAGGGGCTATGCTAAGATTAGGCTCCTTCCACGTGCACAGGGTGAAGGAAACAAAGTTACTATTAATTTTGAAATAAATCCTCAACTCAGGGAACACTATATTAATGTCATTTCTGAGTCTCTTTCCTTCGGACCTTTACTTGGATACCCGGTCACTGATGTAGAAGTTCAGCTTCTGTCTCTGGGTGATGAAAACATCTGTACGCATTTAGGGAATGAGCTGGCATTAAGAAAGGGGGTTCAAAAAGGACTTCAATTGGCAAAGCCCGTGCTCCTTGAACCTGTGGTGCTTCTTGAAGTTGTTTGCCCAATAGAGTATGTGGGCAATGTAGTAAGTGATCTTGGTCACAGGGGAGGGGAGCTGGATAAAATTGAAAGTCTGGGTGAAAAAGTCCAGAAAATTAGAGCATATGTTCCCTTAACAAAGCTCCTGGGCTATGTGACTGATTTACGGTCCTTAACCCAGGGTAGGGCAAGTTTTTGGATGAAGTTAGACCATTATGCACCAATAAAAAATGAAAAAAGTGTAATAATATAAATGGAGGTATGTACAAATGGCTAAGGAAAAGTTTGTAAGAACCAAGCCACATGTAAATGTTGGAACCATTGGTCACGTCGACCACGGAAAGAGTACATTAACTTCCGCTATTACCAAATATCTGTCTCTTAAGGGTCTTGCACAGTATGTTCCCTATGATCAAATTGATAAAGCGCCTGAGGAAAGAGCTCGTGGAATTACCATTCAGCTTGCTCATATTGAGTATGAGTCTGAAAAAAGGCATTATGCACACATTGACTGCCCTGGTCACGCAGACTACGTTAAGAACATGATTACAGGTGCCGCCCAGATGGATGGTGCGATTCTCGTTGTCTCTGCAGCTGATGGTGTACAGCCTCAGACAAGGGAACATGTTCTCTTGGCAAGACAGGTTAATGTGCCTTACATAGTAGTGTTTATGAACAAAATTGACATGTTGGACGACCCTGAGCTTCAAGAACTTGTTGAACTTGAGGTAAGGGATCTTCTAAACAAGTATGAGTTCCCAGGTGATGAAGTTCCAGTTATAAAAGGTTCCGCTCTTAAAGTTATTGAGGAGTGTGGAGACGATATAAACTGCCAGTGGTATAAGCCAATTCAGGAGCTTCTAGATGCTCTTGATAATTATATCCCAGAGCCGGTAAGGGCTGTAGATAAGCCTTTCCTCATGGCTATTGAAGATATATTCTCAATTACCGGTCGTGGTACTGTAGTAACAGGAAGGATCGAGCGTGGAAGAATTACACCAGGTGAAGAAGTGGAGATAGTTGGATTTAGAGATGAGCCTATGAGAACGACTGTAACTTCTATTGAAATGTTTAGGAAAGAACTTGACGAAGGTTTACCTGGTGACAATGTTGGGCTTCTCCTCCGTGGTGTGAAAAAGGAAGATGTGGAAAGAGGTATGGTAGTTGCTAAACCAGGTTCAATTAAGCCACACAAGAAATTTAGAGCTCAAGTCTACGTTTTAACCAAAGAAGAGGGTGGTAGACACACTCCTTTCATGACAGGTTACAGACCTCAATTCTACTTCAGAACAACGGACGTTACAGGTTCCATTAAATTGCCTGAAGGTCGTGAAATGGTTATGCCTGGCGACCATGTGAACCTCGAAGTGGAACTTATGTATCCAGTAGCCATTGAAAAAGAGCTGAGGTTTGCTATTCGTGAAGGTGGAAGAACTGTTGGTGCAGGTGTCGTAACGGACATTGTAGAGTAATAATCATGGTTATAGAAGCGAAGATTAGAATAAAACTAAAATCTTTCGATCCTACGCTCCTGGATCGATCTGCACAGAGCATTGCTCATACTGCGCGTTCGAGCGGTGCTGAAGTTGCAGGTCCAATCCCATTGCCAACAAAAAGAACTCTTTATTCTGTTATTAGGTCACCACATATTGATAAGAGGTCTCAGGAGCAATTTGAGTTAAAAATTCATAAGAGATTAATTGAGATAAGAAATCCAACGTCTGAGACTATAGAGAAACTCTCGAGACTTGATCTCCCACCGGGAGTTGATGTGGAAATTAAAATGATGTGAGGTGAAGTATGGAAGGGTTAATTGGTAGAAAGCTGGGAATGACCCAGATCCCTACCAAAGACGGCTCGATGACTGCTGTTACGGTCATTGAAGCCGGCCCCTGTACTGTTTTGCAGGGGAAGACTGTTGAGAGGGACGGGTACACAGCAATCAAACTTGGATTTGGTGAGGTGCCTGCTAAAAAGCTCACAAAACCACAACTTGGTGAGCTTAAAAAGGCACTGGGTGAGAGGGAAAAGTATCCTGCGCTTGTGATCAAGGAATTTCGCGTAAATGATCCTTCTAAATTTGAAGTCGGTAAAGAGCTAAAGGTTTCGGATCTTTTCGCTGAAGGTGAAAAGGTGGATGTTACTGGGATCTCGAAAGGTAAGGGCTTTCAGGGTGTTGTTAAGAGATGGGGATTCTCAGGTGGCCCAAAGAGCCACGGGTCAAAATTTCATGATAGGCCTGGATCCATAGGTCAGCATACGGAACCGGCGAGAGTTTATAAGGGTAAAAAACTTCCGGGACATGATGGGCTCAAACGGGTTACGGTAAAGAATATAGAGATTATAAAAATTATGCCTGAACGCAATGTGGTTCTTGTGAAAGGCGCTGTCCCTGGACCTACAGGGGGAATTGTGCTGATAAGAAAAGCCAAGGAGAGGCAAAAATGAAAGCACCATTGTACAATGCAGTAGGTGAGCTTATAGGAGAGATTGAATTAAATGCTGCGATTTTTGATGTAAAGCCGGAGAAGCATATTCTGTGGGAAGTTACAAAAATGTATCTGGATAACAAGCGACAAGGCACTCACAAAGCCAAGACGAGGGCTGAGGTTAATGCTTCCGGGCGGAAAATATGGCCTCAGAAGGGACTTGGAAGGGCACGTCACGGTGACATAAAGGCTCCTGTGTTTGTTGGTGGTGGTAAAGCTCATGGCCCAAGACCTAGGGACTACTATCATGACATTCCTGTACAAATTAGAAGAAAAGCTCTTCTCTATTCCCTTGCAGATAAAGCAAGAGATGGAAAGATTTTAGTAATAGAAAAATTCAATTTCGAAGAACCTAAGACAAAGAAAATGGCTGAGCTCTTGAGCAAAATGGGGCTTAATGGGGTAAAAACTCTCTTGTTAACGGCTGACTATAGTAAAAACACATATCTTTCTGCCAGAAATATTCCTACTTGCGATGTTACCACAGCTAAAGACGTTAATGCACTGGATGTACTAAATTCCAGATGTGTAATCATTGAAAAAGACAGTTTGTCTAAAATTGAAGAGAGGTTACTGTCATGAAAGATCCAAGAGATATCGTAATAAGGCCAATTATTACTGAAAAAACAGCCTTTTTGAGAGAAAACGGGCAGTTCGTTTTTGAGGTTGCCCCTGATTCAAATAAGATCGAAATAAAGCATGCAGTAGAAGAATTATTTAAAGTTCACGTTGAGAAAGTGCGGGTGATTAATATGAAGCCAAAACCTAAGAGAGTTAGACTGGCCCCGGGTTACACCAAGAGCTGGAAAAAAGCTATTGTAACGCTGAGGAAAGGTGAGTCTATCCCGTTTTTTGAAGGAGTATAAGCATGGGCGTTAAGAAATTTAAACCTTATACCGCCTCCAGACGATTTATGACCGTCTCCGATTTTTCGGAGATTACAAAGGAAGAACCTGAAAAATCACTCATTGTTCCTCTGAAAAAGTCTGGGGGTAGAAACAACACTGGAAGAGTTACAGTAAGATTTAGAGGGGGCGGACATAAGCGTCATTATAGAATTATTGACTTTAAAAGGGATAAACACGGTGTCCCCGGAAAGGTGATCTCAATCGAGTATGACCCAAATAGGACAGCCAGGATTGCCCTGATACAATATAATGATGGTGAAAAAAGGTATATATTGGCCCCTCATAATCTCAAGGTCGGAGACATTGTGATGTCTGGTCCCGATGCAGAAATTAGAGTCGGGAATGCCCTTCCTCTTGCAAAAATTCCGGAAGGAATCCCTATACATAATATTGAGCTAATTCCCGGTAAAGGTGGACAGCTGGTTAGGTCTGCTGGTTCAAGCGCTGTGATTTTATCTAAAGAGGGCAACTATGCTTATGTTCAGCTTCCTTCGGGTGAAATTAGAATGATAAACCAGAAGTGTTATGCAACTATAGGTCAGGTTTCAAATATTGATCATGAGAACGTGATTATTGGAAAAGCGGGGAGAAGCAGGTGGCTTGGGAGAAGGCCTCGTGTAAGGGGTATGGTTATGAACCCTGTAGATCATCCACTTGGTGGTGGAGAAGGAAGGTCCAAATCTGGCAGACACCCGTGCAGCCCAACAGGCGTTGTTGATGGTAAGAAAACTCGAAAGAAGAGAAAACCTGGTAGCAGATTCATAGTAAGGAGGAGGAAGTAATGGGCAGATCTTCGAAGAAAGGGCCTTTTGTCAATGAGAAATTATTTAAAAAGATTTTGGAAATGAATGAGAAGGGCGAGAAGAAGGTTATAAAAACCTATTCAAGAGCATCTACCATCACGCCTGATTTCATCGGACACACTATTGCGGTGCACAATGGTAAAAAGTTCATTCCGGTATATATAACGCAAGAAATGGTTGGCCACAGACTTGGTGAGTTTGCCCCTACCAGAACTTTCAGGGGACACAAGGATAAGAAAGCTGAAAAAGCGAGGTTAAAATGATGACAGGAAAGTGTGTATTAAAGTATAGAAGGATTTCCCACAAAAAAATGGTTCCATTACTTGATGAAATAAGAGGGAAAAGTGTAGAGGAAGCGAGAAGAATACTTATGGTTTTGAACAAAAAATCAGCCAGATTCACTTTGAAAGCTCTTAAAGCAGCTGTCGCCTCATATAAGGATAAAGGTGGTGACTTACCTGAAGACCAGCTTTATGTGATAAATGCAAAGGTTGATAGAGGACCAATATGGAAAAGGGTAAGGCCTATGTTTCGTGGGATGGCCACTTTGATCTTAAAAAGAACTTCTCATTTGACTATCGAGGTCGGTCCGAAGGAGGTTAGATAATGGGTCAGAAAGTTCATCCATATGGTTTTAGGATAGGAGTAAATAAGGGATGGGTTTCCCGTTGGTATGCTACTGACAAAGATTTTTCCAGGTTTGTTAAAGAAGACTACGAAATAAGGAAGTACCTAAAGGATTACAGAGTTCATCAGCAAGGTTTAAAGAAAGAAGACCTGGAACTTAAGGAAAAACTGAAACAGGCTGGCATTTCAAAGGTAGATATTGAAAGGGTACCACCGAATAAGATGTCTGTGATCATTCATGCTGCTCGACCTGGGGTGATTATAGGAAAGGCAGGTGAGGATGTTGCAAAGCTGAAGAAAAAGTTACTTCAGATTGTTCCTGGTGTTGATTTACAGATTGATGTAAAAGAGGTTAAGGTACCAGAGATCGATGCAGAGCTTGTAGCACAGCAAATTGCTTATAGGATAGAACAGAGGGTCTCTCACAGACGTGCAATGAAAAGGGCTGTGGAACAAGCCATGAAAGCCGGCGCTCAAGGGATAAAGGTTTATTCGAAGGGAAGACTTGCAGGTGCGGAGATAGCGAGAAAAGAGTGGTATTTGAAAGGTAGGGTTCCACTTCAGACTTTAAGAGCGGATATTGACTATGCACAGGCAACTGCCTTTACTAAGTACGGAACTATCGGGATAAAGGTGTGGATATACAAAGGGGATATCCTTAAGAGGGAAACAGGAGAGTAGGCCATGTTGATGCCCTCTAGAACAAAATACAGAAAGCAACAAAGGGGAAGATTAAAGGGTGTTGCCCTTGCTGGGAATTACCTGGCTTTTGGTGAATACGGGCTTAAAACATTGGAGGCCCATTGGTTGACAGCGAACCAGATAGAGGCTGCAAGGATGGCTATTTCGAGATATCTCAAAAAAGGCGGAAAACTCTGGGTAAGAGTTTTCCCTGACAAGCCTGTAACAAAGAAGCCCGCGGAAACCAGAATGGGGAAGGGGAAAGGCAACGTCGAGTTCTGGGTTGCTGTCGTAAAACCCGGGCGGATTCTTTTTGAGCTAAGTGGGGTCTCTGAAGAAGAAGCCAAAGAGGCTTTTAGAATGGCATCCCATAAATTACCAGTGAAAACGCGTTTTGTTTCAATCAAGGAGGGTGGCGTATGAAAGCAAAAGATTTAAGGGAACTTACTTTGGATGAACTTAATAAAAGACTGAGGGAGTTAAAAGAAGAACTTTTTACTTTACGTATGGATAAGGCTCTTCACAGATTAAATCAGCCTCACAAATTCAGGGAGATAAAGAGGGAAATTGCAAGAGTCCTCACCGTTATGAACGAAAAGAAGGGAGGAAACAATGCCCAATAGAAAGCAGAGGATAGGTGTTGTTGTCAGTGATAAAATGGATAAAACAAGGGTTGTCGTTTACGAATTTTTAAAGCAACATCCTCTATATAAAAAGTACATTCGGAGAAGAAAAAAATTTTATGTTCACGATGAGAATAACGAATCGAGAGTTGGAGATTTAGTGAGAATTGAGGAGACAAGACCTTTATCAAAATTAAAACGCTGGAGACTTGTGGAAATAATAAGGAAGGCTGAAAGGAGGGAAGGAGAATGATTCAAGATATTTCCAGGGTCAAGATTGTGGATAATACTGGTGCACAGGAAGCTTTAATTATTAAAGTGCTTGGTGGAAGCAAAAGAAAATATGCTTATGTAGGTGATGTTGTTGTTGTGACTATTAAAGATGCTATCCCTGGGGCTCCTGTAAAAAAGGGTGATAAAGCTAGAGCCGTTATTGTTAGAACCAAGAAGGAGTTAAGAAGACCGGACGGGACTTATGTTAAATTTGATGATAATGCAGCTGTCCTGATAGATAACAATAACGAGCCAAGGGGAACGAGGGTGTTTGGCCCGGTGGCGAGGGAATTGAGGGAAAAGAAATTTATGAAAATTGTGTCACTTGCTGCGGAGGTTGTTTAGAAATGGGAAGAAAGATAAGAAGGGACGATACTGTCCTTGTCATTTCAGGTAAAGACAAAGGTAAAATCGGGAAGGTCAAAAAGGTGCTTCCCGAGAAGGCAAGGATAGTCGTCGAGGGGGTTAATATAGTGAAAAGGCATATGAGGGCAAGAAGTGCAGAGCAGCCTTCGGGTATCATTCAGATGGAGGCTCCCATTCACATTTCGAACGTCAAATTGATTTGTCCTTTGTGTGGAGAAGCTACAAGGGTGGGTTTCATTTTAAAAGATAACAAGAAAAAGAGATTTTGTAAGAAATGTGGAAAGGAGATTGACTGATGTCGAGGTTACTTAACGAATATAGGGAAAAAATAAGGCCTTTTTTGATGAAGGAACTTGGTTATAAAAATGTAATGGAGGTCCCGAGGATTGATAAGATTGTTGTTAACGTGGGACTTGGTGAAGCTGTGCAGGATCCCAAGATGATCGATGTGGTTTCAGAAGACCTTGCGGTAATTACTGGACAGAAACCTCAGGTCAGGAGAGCAAGGAAGTCAGTAGCTGCATATCACCTCAGGAAGGGCATGCCTATAGGTTTGAGGGTTACTTTAAGAAAATACAGGGCCTATGATTTCCTGGACAGGCTTATAAACTTTGCTCTTCCCAGGGTCAGAGATTTTCGCGGTTTACCGAGGGATTCTTTTGATGGACGTGGAAATTATAATTTTGGACTTGATGAACAGACCGTTTTTCCTGAGATTGATATAGATAAAGTTAAGAAAATATTTGGAATGGATATAGCTATTGTTACGACAGCAAAAACTGATGAGGAAGCCATGAGGCTTCTTGAAGCGTTTGGCTTTCCATTTGAAAGGGGGTAATAAAAAATGGCTACAATGGCTAAGTTTACAAGAGCGTTTAATATACAGCCGAAGTTTAAAGTAAGGAAGAGAAATCGGTGTAAAATATGCGGAAGGCCACGGGGCTACATAAGAAGATTTGGTATCTGCAGAATTTGCTTCAGGGAGCTTGCGTTGCGTGGTGAAATTCCAGGGGTCAAAAAGGCGAGCTGGTAAGGAGGTTAAGTATGTTGACAGATCCAATTGCTGACATGATAACCAGGATTAGGAATGCAGTTAGAGTTCGTCATGAGAAGACAACAATTAAAACTGTCTCCAAGCTTAAGCTCGCGATACTGGATATTCTAAAAAGAGAAGGGTTTATAAAGGATTATAGGATTCTCACTATGGATAAGGGTGGAGAAATTGAAGTCACCCTGAATTATCTTGCCGATGGACTGCCAGCGATTAACGATATCCAGCGAGTATCGAAACCCGGTAGAAGAATTTACATCTCAAAGGATGAGGTTCCTTGGATAAAGAATGGTATGGGAATTGCCATTATCTCTACTTCTCAGGGCGTGTTGACAGACAAAGAAGCCAGGAAAAGAAAAATTGGTGGTGAATACCTGCTATATGTGTGGTAAGGAGGGGAAAATGTCAAGAATTGGTAAGAAACCAATTGAAATTCCAAAAGGTGTCGATGTTAAATTGGATGGGAACCATATTGTTGTGAAAGGTCCCAAGGGTACTCTCGAATTGGATATTCATCCTGAAATTACGGTGAAAGTGGAGGGTAATTTTATAAAAGTTGAAAGGCCTTCTGATAAGAAAATTCACCGTGCACTACATGGTACAATGAGACAACTTATTAGTAACATGATAGAAGGTGTTACTAAAGGATTTTCCAAAGAGCTTGAAATAGTCGGAACTGGATATCGTGCACGTATGGATGGATCCAAGTTAGTAATAAATATTGGGTTTTCCCATCCTGTTGAGCTTGTTCCCCCGCCAGGAATTCAGTTTGAAGTTGAAGGGCAAAACATCATCAGAGTAAAGGGTATTGATAAGCAACTTGTAGGTAATGTGGCAGCACAGATCAGGGAAATAAGGCCACCTGAACCATATAAAGGCAAAGGTATCAGATACAGAGGCGAAGTCATCCGCAGAAAAGCTGGTAAGGCTGGTGTTAAGGCAGGAGGGAAGTAATGGATAGGGAAATGAAAGTCCTTAAAAGAAAAAAAAGACACCTTAGGGTTAGAAAAAAGGTTAAAGGGACACCAGAGAGACCGAGGCTTGTGGTTTTTAAGTCCACTAAGCACATTTATGCTCAACTTGTTATTGATCCACCTGTAGGGTCTTGTAAAGTTATTACAGGTGCATCAACACTATCTCCCGAAATAAGAGAAGAAGTCAAATCTACAAAAGGTAAAATTGAAAAGGCAAAGCTTGTTGGCAAACTTATAGCGAGTAAAGCTCAAGCTAAGGGTTATAAGAAAGTGGTTTTTGACAGAGGCGGGTACAAGTATCACGGAAGGGTTAGGGCTTTAGCTGATGCAGCCCGTGAGGCGGGCCTTGAATTTTAGGAGGCAACTATGGCATTTTTAGAGGAATTTGAAAGAGAAACTGCAGAGTTAATAGAAAATATAGTTTATATCAACAGGGTTACTAAGGTCACAAAAGGTGGTAAGAACCTCAAGATGTCTGTCTGGGTTGTGGTTGGTGATGGGAATGGTCATGTGGGTATTGGGCATGGGAAAGCAGCTGAGACACCAGAGGCAATTCAAAAGGCTTTGAGACGTGCCAGAAAAAATATGAAGAGCTGTGTAATAAAGAATGGAACTTTGCCTTATGAGGTTATTGTAAAGGACGGTGCATCTAAGATTTTGTTAAAGCCTGCTGCGCCAGGTACGGGAATAATTGCTACACAAGCAGTGAGGTCTGTTCTTGAGGCTGCTGGTTATCAAAACGTTCTTACAAAATCTCTTGGGTCAAACAACCCTATTAATCTTATGAAAGCAACATTTAAAGCTATCACAACCCTTGTTGATCCAGAAAAAGTTGTAAAAGAAAGAGGATTAAATCCCGAAAAATCATTAAGGAGGTTTGGCCGTGTCAAACAAGTTGCTCAAGGTGAAACAGATTAAGAGTTCTATAGATGTTAACAAAAAGCACAAGTTAATTCTGGAGGCACTCGGGCTTGGAAGAATTGGTAAAGAGAGAATTCACAGAGATACTCCGCAGATAAGGGGAATGATAGATAAGGTTAAATATTTAATTGAAGTTGAGGAGATAGAGGAGGAAAAGAAATGATAGATTTAAGTTCTCTTCGCCCAGGGAAAGGCGCTGTTAAAAGCAAAAAGCGTGTAGGCAGAGGGCCAGGGTCAGGCCATGGTAAAACTTCCTGCAGGGGGCACAAGGGACAGAAAGCAAGAACCGGTGGTGCAAAGCCTGTTTGGTTTGAAGGTGGTCAGATGCCTCTTTACAAGAGGTTGCCAAAAAGAGGTTTCAAAAATCCATTTCGCGTTGAGTATCAAATAGTTAATCTTGACATTCTGGATAAATATTTTGAAAATGGTGAAGTGGTAAATAGAGATACACTTTTAAGTAAGGGCCTGATTAAGGACCCGAACATGCCTGTAAAAATCCTTGGAAGAGGCGAAATAACAAAGAAATTGAGTTTTGAGGTTGATAAAGTATCGGAAAGTGCAAAGATAAAAATTGAGAAAGCAGGTGGTAATGTAAATGTTAAAGAATCTTGATGCAATACCAAAAGTAGCAGAATTACGTAAGAGGATATTGTTTACATTCTTTATTTTAATCATTTATAGGATCGGTACTCATATTCCTCTTCCTGGAATTAATGGCGCAGCACTTGCCGAGTTTTTCAAAACCCAGTTCACTGGAACTATCTTTGGACTCTATGATATATTTGTAGGGGGTGCACTCCAGAGAGCTGCCATCTTTGGTGCCGGTATAATGCCCTATATCTCTGCTTCAATCATTATGCAGCTTCTTACCACAACCTGGCCTTACCTTGAAAGGTTGCACAAAGAAGGAGAGCATGGAAGGAGACTTATAAATAGATACACCCGGTATTTTACTGTGGTTGTAGCTGGCATACAATCTTTTGGTATTGCATTGTTCCTTCAAAATGTAGTTGCTCCCTCTGGCGCCAGGGTGGTCCCAAATCCAGGACCTACCTTTATGTTTCAGACTATTGTAGCCCTGGTAGCGGGTACGCTTTTCTTGATGTGGCTTGGTGAACAAATTTCAGATAATGGTATAGGCAATGGGATTTCGGTGTTAATATTTGCAGGTTCGCTGGACTCAGTTCCATATGAGTTTGCTAACACTATTCAGCTCTTACGGACAGGTTCAGTTTCTCCTCTTGCTTTTTTGTTCCTCATTATTGTTATAATTTTAACCATTGCAGGTGTGGTTCTAATCACAGAGGCTCAGAGAAGGATCCCGATCCAGTATGCGAAGAGGGTGGTTGGTAGAAGGGTTTACGGCGGTCAATCGACATATTTACCTTTGACTCTTAATACTGCTGGTGTTATCCCCATAATCTTTGCTCAGACTATATTGATGATTCCGAGTAATGTTTTTATGTTCTTAAAGGTTGAGGCTTTGCAGGGTCTTGTTTCAAAATTTAGTCCTGGAAATGTTATATATGATTTGGTGTACGCGGTCTTGATTATATTCTTCGCATACTATTATACATCGATTGTAATGAGTCCTAAAGACTTAGCCGATAACTTGCAAAGGTACTCGGGTTTCATTCCCGGAGTTCGTCCAGGTCAGAAAACGGCGGAGTATATAGATAAGGTAATGAGCAGGATTCTTCTCCCGGGTGCCATTGCATTCGCTATTATTGCCATAATTCCTTATCATATAATGAAATGGACAGGTGCTCAGATTTATTTCGGTGGAACAAGAATTCTAATTATCGTGGGGGTGGCGCTTGAGTTGATGCAGCAGATTAATTCATATCTAATTATGAATCAGTACGAGGGTCTGTTGAAGAAGGGCAAAATCAGGGGATGGAGAGGCTAAGATTAATCTTTCTCGGACCACCAGGTGCGGGGAAAGGAACTCAAGCGGAGAAACTGGAAAAGGAACATGGAATTTTGAAGATTTCAACGGGTGACATTTTGAGGGAGTCTGTTTCAAAAGGTACAACACTTGGTGAAATTGCGCGTGTCTATATGGAGAGGGGAGAGCTTGTTCCAGACGATATCATCATAGGCCTCGTCAGGGAAAAAATTATAGATCTTGATGAGTTTGTTTTAGACGGTTTTCCGCGAAATGTAAATCAGGCTGAAGGCCTTGATAGATTACTTGATTCACTCGGAAAAAGGATTACTGCAGCAATTTATTTTGAAGTCCCAGATCAAGAAGTAAAAAGAAGGCTTCTTGCTAGACGAGTTTGCCCTGAATGTAAGAGAATTTATAATATAATTACAGATCCTCCATCTGAGGATGAGTTGTGTGATAAATGTAAGGTTAAGTTGATAATTAGATCGGACGATAACGAAGAGACTATTGAGAACAGGTTAAAGGTATACCATGAGCAGACAAAGCCGCTTTTAAACTACTACGAATCAAGAGGCATTTTGATTAAAATAGACGGTAGCGGTACACCTGAACAGGTATATAGAAATATTCTCGAAGTAGTTAAGAGATGATATACATTAAGAAGAAAAGCGAAATTGACGGTATCAGGAAATCTTCTCAAATTTTAAGGAAAGTTTTTCAGAAAGTAGACTCAGTAATTAGAATCGGAGTTAGGGCGAAGGAGCTCGATGAAATCATATATGATGAGATTATTCGGCACGGCGCTCAACCAGCCTTTTTAGGATACAGGGGATATCCTGCCTCTAGCTGTATCTCTTTTAATGAAGAGGTCGTTCACGGGATACCAGATGAAAGAAAGTTTGAGAAAGGCGATGTGATTAAGGTAGACATCGGTGTTAGGTTTCATAACTACTTTAGTGATGCTGCAAAAACCTATTTTTTAACGGATGACACAAATTCAGATGTCGATAGACTTCTTAATGGAACGAAACTCGCGCTTCTTCATGGTATGGAAGCGATAAAAGAAGGTGTAAGACTAGGGAATGTTTCAAGTGCTATTGAAAAGACTGCGAAACACTTTAGGCTTGGTGTGGTAAAGCTCCTCGGAGGGCATGGTGTGGGTATTTTTTTACATGAAGACCCATTTATTCCCAATTTTGGTGAACCTGAGCTTGGTCCTACCCTTAAGGAAGGGTATGTTTTAGCTATTGAGCCAATGTTCTCACTGGGAACAGGAGAAGTTAAAGAAAAAGGGGATGGTTGGACATACGTTACTAAAGATGGTTCGTTGGCCGCCCATTTTGAAGAAACGGTATTGGTAACAAAGGATGGATTTGAAAATTTAACAAAGGTGGTTTATGGATAATAAGAAAAATGTAATAAAAATGGAGGGTACCGTAAAAGAAGTATTACCTAATGCAATGTTTAGGGTCCTTTTAGATAACGGAGTTCTTGTACTTGCTCATATTTCTGGTAAAATGAGAATGAATTTCATTAAGATCCTCCCGGGGGACAGGGTTGTGGTTGAGTTATCCCCCTACGACCTTACCCGAGGGCGGATCGTTTTTAGGTATAAGTAATTATCTTATTTGACTTTACTTGCATTTTACTATATAATACTTAAACTTTGAAGGGGGATTAAGTCATGAAAGTAAGGTCTTCTGTTAAAAAGATTTGTAATAAATGCAAGATAATTAAAAGAAAAGGTAGGGTAATGGTTATTTGTGAAAACCCCAAGCATAAGCAAAGGCAAGGATAGGAGGAAAAATGGCGAGAATTGCAGGTGTCGATTTACCTAGAGATAAGAAAATATTGATAGCCCTTACATATATTTATGGTATAGGTCTTTCGACTGCAAAGAAGATTCTTGAAGCTACCCAGATTTCTCCTGATAAGAAGACCAAAGACCTGACTCCTGAGGAGGTGGCAAAACTAAGAGATGAAGTAGCGAAATATAAGGTCGAGGGTGCACTCAGAGCAGAGATTCAGAGGAATATAAAAAGGCTTATTGATATTGGTTGTTATAGAGGCTTAAGGCATCAAGCTGGACTTCCAGTTAGAGGACAGCGGACTAGATGTAATGCAAGGACTAGGAAAGGGCCAAGAGGAAATATGTTTAAGAAAAAGAAATCAACAGGAAAATAAGGGAGGCATTTTAGATGGCAGCTCCGAAAGGTTCAAGAGAGTCTCAGGCACAAAAACGTAAAAGAAAAGCAAGAGCAATCGAACCCATTGGGATTGCTCATATTCAGTCTACTTTTAATAACACCATAGTTACCATTACTGATTTAAAGGGTAATACGATAGCGTGGGCAAGTGGCGGTACCGTTGGTTTTTCTGGCACGAGAAAGGGAACACCCTTTGCCGCTGGCGCTGCAGCCCAAAAGGCTGCCAAAGAGGCTAAGGACCTTGGTTTACAGAAAGTAGAGGTTTGGGTAAAAGGTCCTGGTCCTGGGAGAGAAACAGCTATTAGGGCAATCCAATCTGCCGGTCTTGAAGTTATTGGAATCAAAGACGTAACTCCTATACCACATAATGGATGTAGACCGCCAAAAAGAAGGAGGGTATAAAATAATATGGCACGTTATACTGGACCTAAGTGCAGGTTATGTAGAAGGGAAGGAATAAAACTATTTTTAAGAGGGGAGCGTTGTAAGACTAATAAGTGTGCTTTAGAGAGAAGGAAGTCTGTTCCTGGTGCACCTCCTACAGCGGCGAGGAAGAAGCTTTCTATTTATGGAATTCAGCTCCGTGAAAAGCAAAAGGTTAAGAGGATGTATGGTGTACTTGAAGGCCAGTTTAAGAGATACTTTGAGATGGCCAGGAAAATGCCAGGAAACACTGGTGAGAACCTTTTGAGTTTGCTTGAGAGAAGACTTGATAACGTTTGCTTCCTTCTTGGATTTGCAAGTTCAAGAAACCAGGCTAGACAGCTTGTACGGCATGGACATGTGCTTGTAAATGGGAAGAAGGTTGATATACCTTCATATCTTGTAAGTGTAAATGATGTGCTGGAAATTAGAGAGTCTTCGAGAAATATTCCGTTCATACTTGAAAGTCTAGAAGCAAGAAGTCCTTTTGATGTTCCTACATGGTTGGAGCTTGATAAAGATCATTTCAGAGGGAGAGTAACAAGGCTACCTGAAAGGACCGATATTACTTTCCCGATTAACGAAACTCTGATTGTTGAGCTGTACTCCAAATAAGGAGGGAGTATGCTAAAATACACCCCACAGGATCAGATAGATTTTAGCTTTATAAAAGAAATTAAATATGTTTTCCCTCTTGGTGTCTACAAGGAGGAAGTTGTTGGTGACTACGGCCGTTATCATTTCTCTCCTTTAGAGAGGGGCTATGGATATACCATTGGAAATGCACTTCGTAGAGTTCTTTTATCTTCCATTCCTGGTTATAGTATAGTAGCTGTTAAGATTGACGGTGTGGCTCACGAGTTCTCCACTATAGACGGTGTTTATGAGGATGTCACCCAAATTG
>JBDRYG010000010.1:0-31945 GCA_039803305.1 Caldifarciminota bacterium | reverse complement strand
TCTGCGGGATGGGTAACAGTCACCCTTTCTACACCGGTCGTTATCAACTCTTCAAGGGATCTATGGGTCTCTGTAGAAATTACGCATTCTGCAGGACAGTACCCTATCTCGGTAGACGTAGGACCTGCAATTCCTGAAAAAGGCGATTTCGTATATGCTGCCTCTTTAGGTTGGAGGGAACTTCGAACCTACAATCTTGACTATAACTGGAATATAGAGGCAATTGTTCAAATGCAAGGTGAATCAGAAGATCCACTGCCTCCCTCAAACCTTACCGCTTATTCAGACTATACGACACCGACATCTATAAGTTTAAGCTGGACTGACCCAGTTACCAGAGTCAATGGAACTCCATTAGACTCCTTTAAAATTGAAATTTTCAGATTCAGCGAAGTTGCGCCTGAGACTATATTCGTAGATTCTGTGAGGGAAGGAACCGAAGCTTACGTGGATAACGGGCTAACTGATGGAGTTCGATATACATATCTATTAAGAACTAAAACTTATGATGATTCCACGAGCATATATGTAAGTACTTCTTGGTATGCTGGTGGAGACCCCTGGCCTGCGCCACCGACCCTTACTGCGGTAAATGTTCTCAGCGCAAATGGTGATACTGTCGAAGTGGTAGGTATCGCACCTAATACTCAGAGAGACGGAACACCCCTGGATGATCTTGCTGGAATAAACATATATATCAATAATAATCTTGTTCACTCGTTTTCTTTTACAACACCTGGAGATACCTTTAGGGACACCATAGCTGTCACACCAGGGCAGATAACCGTATATGCTACAGCATATGATAATGAAACTCCTGTTCACGAATCTGATCCTTCCAATTCAATCACTGTAATTACTAATGTTCATGCTGGTGGTCCCGATGGATATGGCTATACTTTCAGAGATTCTGATTTACCTCAGGGTCCTTCTTTTATATGGTATGACGCATCAGCTGGTCAGACTATAAGCCTTGGGGATGATGCATATACAACTTTGACATTACCATTTAATTTCCCATTTTATGATCTCACGCTCAACACGATAAACCTATGTTCTAACGGTTTTCTTTCTACAACTCCTGCAACAAGTTATACTAATTATGATTTACCATACGCGAGTATTCCATATCTAATTGCTTTCTTCTGGGATGATTTAAACCCAAATCTTGGTGGAACCATAAAGTATTTGGCAACGCCTGATTACGCAGTTATTCATTTTAACAATATCCAGCACTATGGTGGCACAGGTACCTATGACATGCAGGTCATTTTATATCCTAATGGTGACATAGTTATGAGTTATCAAACGATGACAGGGCTCATAAACTCTGCTACTATTGGCATACAGGGTGATAGTGGAACAAATAACTGGTATCTCAAATATACTTATAATGGGAATCCCACCAATGTCCATGATGGATTAACTATCTACTGGAAGCGCCCGGTTAGGAGCCATGATCTATCCATAGGCCCGATTGTGATGCCAGTCGAAATCATGGGGCTTGATGCTTTTAATCCTACTGTCGTTGTTAGAAATATTGGGACAAGCACAGAAACTAATGTAGATGTTGAGTTTAGGATCAAGAAGGGAGACACTTATGTTTACTCCCAGTCTTTAACAATTTCTCAAATTGATGTGGATGAAGTGGATACTCTTGTATTTCCGGAATTCACGCCATCTTCCACAGGTCTTGACTATTTAGCAGAGGCCAGAATCCTTTTCGATGATGATGATACGACAAACAATTATATTTCCAGGACGTTCATTATCCCAGGGCTTGTTATTGATTTTGAAGCTGATAATGGTGGCTTTTCTATCGAAGCTGGCAGTGGTTGGGAATGGGGCATACCAGCATCGGGCCCTGGCGGAGCCCATTCAGGACAGAGATGCTGGGCTACGGTTCTTGGTGGTGATTATTCAAATAGCGCTGATTGGATCATGTACTCTCCGTTATTTGTTGCAACTTCAAATGCGCCGTCTTTTGCTTTCTTCCATTGGTATAATATGGAAGCTTATACCACTACAGCCTATGATGGCGGTAACATAGCAGTAAAAGTGAATGATGGAAACTACATGCTCGTAGAGCCAAGAGGTGGTTACCCGCGGAGTTCGGTGGTAGGGCTTGGAAACGAACCTGGTTATTCTGGAATTACTGCTGGTTGGGAATTGGCGATCTTTGATCTGCCTATGGTTAATCAGGGTGATGTCTTCCGCATAAGGTTCCGCTTCGGATCAGATGCTAGCGTGGTAAGGCCAGGTTGGTATATTGATGATTTTATGATCTTTGGATTTGAGGTTTCAAGTGTTGATGAGCAGCCAATTTCAGGTTCGAGAGTGATCGTGGGTAAGACAAATGTCGGAAAAGTTAGTCTTTCCATCACGCTCAGAGAGTCTATGAAATCCGAGATCGGTATTTATGACATCTCAGGAAGAGAGGTAGCTAAACTCTTTGATGGAACTTTAAGAGCCGGGAAGAATGATTTGAGGTTTGATGCTAAACTTCCAGAAGGGGTTTACTTCCTGAAAGTGAAAATCGGAAACGAGACTTCCATTCACAAAATCGTATTCCTACGGTAAAAAGGTGTCTGAAAATTGAGCAGGGGCCCCGTAATGGGGCCCCTGCTTTTTTTATAATTATCCAAATTCTATCGAACTGCTTTTAGCACATAGTCGAGAAACATTTCTTCGGGAAGAGCTCCCTCAAAGGAAGTAGATTCGTTGATTACTACTTTTGGAACCCCGTAAACACCGTACTTCTGAGCAAGGAATGGGAACTCAATAGCCTCGAAAACTTCTGCCTTTATCATATCGCTTTCAAGTGCCATTTTGTGAGCAGTAATAGCAGCAGATGGACAATATGGACAAGTAGGAGTAACGAATACCTTTATGTGGACAGGTTTTAAAAGGGTCGAGAGTTTTGCCTTAGTGTCCTGTTTTAATCCGGAATCCCTTTTTGAGACCATTATAATGTCTTCAAGAAGGGTGGAGAATTCGTATCCCGAGGGAATACCATAGTATCGGATACCGTAATCTTTTTCCCCTTCAATGATTATTGCAGGGATATGGTTTTCAATACCGTAGGCATCAGCTTTGTCTCTATTTTCCATATGATTTAGGATTTCAAGTTGTATCTTGTCCGAAAGTTCAGCAACCTCTTCGAGTATCTGCCTGGTTTCACGACAATATGTACACTCAAGGGTTTGAGTGAAGTTTATTATTTTGACGGGATTTGCAAGCTCTTTAAACATTTCCCGTATTTCTTTTTTATCGCTTTCTGAGAGAAAGCCCATATCAAACCTCCTTTTAAGATAATTCCAACATTTTGTTAAGCGCCCTTGAGGCTCTTTCTATAATTTTAGGGTCAAGGACCACCTCGTGTTTTTCATTAATTAGGGAATCATAGATTGATTCCAGAGTGATCTTTTTCATCTGGGTGCATATTGCCCTTCGGGGCGGATAGAAGAAGGTCTTCTCTGGCATTTCCCTTTTTGCCCTCTCTGTAAGACCCTCTTCTGTAAAGAACACAAAGGACTCGGCATGTAGATCTCTCGCCAGCTTTATCATTCCCTGAGTAGAATCCACGTAATTGGCATTTAACACCACTTCTTCCCTGCATTCCGGGTGCGCTATGATTACGGCATTTTTATGTTGTTCCTTGGCATTAAAAACATCCTCCTCAGTAAATGCATCATGAACATAGCAGTATCCATCCCAAGGAATGATTTCTTTATCTTTCACATAGATGGAAACATAATTAGCAAGATTTCTGTCAGGAACGAAAATTATTTTCTTTGACGGTAATTTGCTAACAACTCTGACGGCATTAGCACTGGTAACACACACATCAGCCATAGCTTTTATTTCTGCATTGGTGTTTACGTAGGCAACAACGAGTGCGTCGGGATGTTTAGATTTTAGCTCTTGCAAAGATGAGGTATCTACCATATCTGCCATCGGGCACCTGGCACTTAGCTCAGGTATTAAAACTTTTTTGTCTGGCGAGAGGATTTTAGCAGTCTCCGCCATAAAGGTTACACCTGCAAAGACGATAATATCTGCTTTGGTCTCTTTGGCACGTCGAGATAGATCCAGTGAGTCACCTAAGAAGTCTGCAATTTCCTGTATCTCAGGGCGCTGGTAGTTATGAACAAGAAGCACTGCGTTCTTTTCTCTTTTCAATTCTAATATCTTTTGTTTTAACTCATCTTTATTCATCGTGATTATCCTTTCTTGAATTTAACTTCCCATCGGTTTCCATCTTCTTTCAGATATTCTATCTTAATACCCATGAATTTTGCAATCTTCAATATCTCTTTGAGACCTTCTTTATTATCCCCTTCCATAACAAAGGTGCCGTCCTGCGGTGTTTTTACATATGCGTTACGAAACTTAACAACATGCTCAGTTACGCATCCTTCACCCAAACAGCTTATTTTAATTTCATTCATCGGAAAATTTAACCTCCACTTTTTTTACATCCCAGAGAGGGCTTATTCTTTCAATGATTTCGCTTTTTAGATGACTTGCAAATTCCTGTTCTTCCTTCATGTTCAAAATTATCGTAACATTTCCATCATCAACGAAAATATCCTTGATGGTTTTTGCTCTTATAACATCTACACCTTTTGCTGGGTCGATGACATGTTTTAATCTATTTCTGACGATATCGGGAGTTGTGGGGATCTTTTCTTTTAAGAGTCCATGTTGATGTTCGTAGTTTTCTATGGCTGTATGTAAGGCATCAACCGCAAGTACAGCACAATGGATTTTTGTAGGTGGAAGACCGCCGAGAGCTTCATCTGCCTCTTTCCATGTGATTTTTTTTGCTTCTTCTAGGGTTTTTCCTTTGGCAAGCTCTGTCACGATAGAAGCTGTTGCAATGTTAGATGCGCATCCATAGGACTTGAATTTAATATCGGTAATAATTTTTGTCTCTGGGTCAACTTTAATATAAAGCTGAACCATGTCTCCACATGCTGGTGATCCCTCCGTGGCTTTTGCGTCAGCATCTGGTATTTCACCCACGTTTTTGGGACTTAAGAAAAGTTCTATAAGTTTCTTTGAATAGGGTAGTGCCATATTAATCTCCTCCCAAGGGGCTTAATTCTCGTAAATTTGTTATTACTTCCTTAAGAACGGATACGGTATAATCTATCTCTTCAAAGCTATTAAATCGACTAAGGGAAAATCTTATTGATCCATGGGCAGTTTCGTGGGAATGTCCCATTGCCATGATCACATAAGATGGTTCCAGCCCCCTTGAAAAGCAGGCGGATCCTGAAATTGTGTAAATATTTTTCATGTCAAGATAAAGGACTATAGATTCACCTTCCACATATTTAAAGGAAATGTTTAAATTTGCTGGGTGACGTTTTGAGAAATCTCTGGGTCCGAGGAGAATTGTTTCTGGAATCTCCTCTAATATCTTTTGATAAAGGTAGTCCCGCATATTTTTTACAAGTTCTACATCTTTACTGTCGATAAGTTCAAGGGCTTTTGCAAATCCAACAATGCCTGGTATATTGGGTGTACCGCCTCTTAAATTTAACTCTGCATATCCGCCATCTATAATTTTCTGGAGTTTTACTCTTTCTTTTACATAAAGTGCTCCTACGCCCTTTGGTCCGTGAATTTTATGAGCTGTGAAGCTTGCAAGATCTACCCCCATTTCGCTCACCTTAAATGGTATCCAGCCCACTGCATAAGTCGAATCAGTATGAATTAGGACATCAGGATTTTTTTCTTTAATAATACTGGTTATTTCTTTGATGTTTTGAATAGTTCCTACCTCATCGTTTACGGTTTGGATGCTTACTAATATGGTATCCTTCCTGATCTTTTCTTGAATTTCGCTTATGTCCACAAAACCCTCGCTATCTACTGGGACAAACTCTATTTCAAACCCTAATTTCTCAAGAGATCTTAATGAATCAAGAACAGACCTTGATTCTATAGGTGTGGAAATAATATGTTTTCCTTTGTCACTATTTGCTAAGGCTGCCCCTTTTATTGCTAAATTGTTGGATTCAGTTCCTCCCGAGGTGAAGATTATCTCTCGCGGAGATGCACCTACAAATTGAGCGACTTTCTCCCTTGAAGCCTCGAGGATTTCTCTAACAATCTGGCCAGGGGTATGGATAAATTCAGAAGTGGGTAGCGCGTAGTTTTCTCTGAAAATTGGAATCATTGCTTCGATAACCCTCTCGTCGACTTTCGTTGTACTTGCATTATCTAGGTAAACTTTCATCTATTCCTCCAGCATGGTTTCAGTAAAAACTTTCATAGTTCTTTCCTGAATTTTTCTCCAGAATAATTCTGCTTTACACATGGGCATGAGAGGGCACTCGTTCTGGGCAAAGTCGAAGCAGCGAGCAACCTTCACATCATCTTTAACGGCTTTCATAACATCGTAAAGACTAATTTCCCTAAGGTCTTTTTTTAATTTGTACCCGCCTTCTATGCCTCTTTTTGATTCCAGAATATTTGCTTTTACGAGAGCTGAAAAAATCTGCTCAAGGAATTTAGTCGGTATATTTTCTGCGTTAGATATCTGCCTTAAAGTGGCACCTTCAGGACCATATGTCTTTAGCCGCATTAAAGCCCTTACTGCATATCTTGTTTTTTGACTTATTTTTACCATAATTTTCCTATTAGTTTAGTATGAATTATGGTGTATTATTGATGAAAAGTCAACAATGGGTTACAAAAATCTGCAACTTAACTTGGGTATTCAACATTGCTGAAATTAACCAAAAATTGGTATTTAGCCCGAGTATGCCTAAATGCCACCGAATTTTCTCTGGTAAGCATCTTTAATTTCGCCAGCAAGGTAAAAAGAACCGAAGGCGATTATTTTTTTTGAGTTTACAATTGCTTTGCTCAATGCAAATTCGGCCTTATCACATTTAACAACCTTCTGATAATTAAATTGTTTAAAAAGTGCTTCAAGTCGCTCTGGGTCTTCAGCTCTTGGGCTACTTGATCTCGTCACGATCACCTCTTTAGGGTTAAATTTGACAATTTCGCCTACGATTTTTTGTACTTCCTTGTCAGAGTTTATGCCAAAAATAAAGGTTACTTCCTTACCCAGCAGTTTACTTATTGATGTCAGAAGTCTTTTAGCAGAGATTATATTATGTGCACCATCAATGATAATCAGTGGATTTCGTGAAATGATCTCAAATCTGCCTTCGATTCTAACGCTTTCAAAGTTAAAATTTTCGTGTCCTAAAACCTCGAGGGCAAGGGCAGACAGTGCAATGTTTTTTGCTTGAAAGACACCACCCTGGTTTAATATAAATTTACATGGTTTTCTAATACCTTTATATTCTACTACGATTTTATCAACCTCGTAATCAAGTATCTTGTACTTAGTGAACTTTGATAGGGTGTACACCCTAGCACCATGTTGGTCTGCTATTTTTTGTATAACTCTGTAGACCTGCGGGTGTTGATTGCCTACAATTACAGGGTTTGAGTTCTTTATCACCATAGCCTTTTCCCATGCTATCTTCGTTAGAGTGTTCCCTAAAATTTCCATGTGGTCATAGCTTATGTTCGTAATTACTGTTAGTAACTGATTTACTACATTTGTTGCGTCAAGTCGTCCACCGAGTCCTGCTTCAAGAATAGCAAAATCTGTATTTTCTTCGATGAAGTAGAGAAAAGCCACAAGTGTTAATGTTTCGAAAACTGTACGAATACCTCTTTTACCCTCGATATATGGCTTTAATTCACAAATGTACTTTGCGAATTTTTCCTCGGGAATCTTCTGGCTATTTACTTTTATTCTTTCCCTGATATCTATAAGATGGGGGGAAGTATAAAGTCCAACCTTATATCCAAGGGACTGAAGTCCACCGGCTAATAGATGTGCCGTGGAACCTTTGCCCTTTGTACCTACTATAAGAATGGGGTTTTTTAGTTTGTGCTGAGGGTTATCAAATTTTTCGAGAAAGTTTCGGTACTCATCTAAGCTTTGCACATATCCTTTCTTCTTTTCGTAATCTATGAGGGAGTAGAGGAAGGATACAGCTTCTTTAAATTCCATGAAGCTTTTTTATGAAGCTATTGGCTTTTAACAAAAGTTCTCTTGCATTCTCAAATTTAAGCTTGATATAAGCAAGCCTCAAAGGAAACCATCCGTAGTCAAGGTGTTCCTTAGACAGTAAAACCTTCTCTTTTTTATCACATCTTGCAAGGAAATAGTGGACTTCCTTAAATACTAACTGATTATCCTTATGGAAGCTATAAGTCAAAACATCATGAAACCCCTCTATAATTTGAAAGTTTTCTATACCAGTTTCTTCGAACATCTCTCTCTTTGCTGTTGATAGCAAATTATTGTTGTCCCTGTGTTCTATATGTCCCTTCGGGAAACTCCAGTGAGTAGGATGTCTCAAGAGAAGAAATAAAACTCTTTCTCTATCTATGGTATAAACTACAAATCCACTTGAGACTTCTTTCTTTTGTTTAGTTTGCATTTTCAAGAATTGATATCCCCCTCTCCAATTTTCTTATGCAAGCTTCTCTACCTAAAACTTCCATTAGCTCAAAAAGCCCTGGGCCTATTGTTTTCCCTGTGAGCAGGATTCGGATGGGATGGATCAATTCCTTTGGGTGTACACCCTTTTCAGTTGCAAACTCTCTCAATTTTTGCTCAATTCGCTCCTTAGTGAAGGAGTCAATTTCAACCAGTGTTTTAGTAAACTCCCTGATTAGCAAGAATTTTTCTTTGCTCGATAGATGCTTCTTCAATCCTTCAGGGTCATATTCTATATCGTCAGTAAAGAAATATTTTGTGACCGCAGGTAGTTCAGAAAGGGTTTTAACTCTCTCTCTGTAGAGGCTAAGGATATTTAAAAGGGTGTTATCATCCTTCTCTTGAAGCTCAATTCCTGCATCCTGATAAAAAGGTTTTGATAAAACAAGCAATTCTTTTAAGTCCTTGTTTCGGATGTAATAAGAGTTCATCCAGTACAACTTATTAAAATCAAATACAGAGCCCCGTTTCCCTACCTTTCTCAAATCGAATAGCTCTATCATTTCTTCGAGGCTTATGATTTCCCTATCACCTCCCGGAGACCACCCCAGGAGCGCGAGAAAGTTAACTAATGCTTCGGGTAAAATACCCATCTTTCGAAACTCTAAAACTGATGTAGCACCGTGCCTTTTGGATAGCTTCCCTTTCCCATCAGGGGCTAGTATCACGGGCAAATGAGCGAAAACGGGTGCTTCCCAGCCAAACGCTTCGTACATAAAGACATGGTATGGTGTACTTGGAATCCATTCGTCGGCCCTCATAACATGGGTAATTCCCATAAGGTGGTCATCCACTACATTAGCTAAGTGATATGTTGGGAATCCGTCAGATTTTAAAAGTATAATGTCTTCAAGTTCTGCCCCTTTTACCTTAATTGTTCCCCTCAAGTAATCTTCAAATACTATTTCTCTATCAAGTGGAACTTTCAGGCGGATAACAAAAGGCTTACCTTCTTTAGCGAGTTTGCTTGATTCTTCAGCAGGAAGGCTTCTGCATTTTCTATCATATCCTGGTTTCAGCCCTCGGGCCATCTGCTCTTTCCTTAATTCATCTAAACGTTCTGGTGAACAAAAACACCGATAAGCATGACCTTTCTCAAGTAATAGATTAGCATGTTCCCTGTAGATTTGAATTCTCTCACTTTGGAAGTATGGTCCTTCGTCCCAAACAAGTCCAAGCCATCTTAGACTTTCCATGATATCATCAACTGAACCTGGTACATACCTTGTTCTATCAGTATCTTCAATTCTTAGAATGAATTTACCCCCGTTTTTACGAGCAAAAAGCCAGTTATATAAAGCTGTTCTTGCTCCCCCAACATGCAAATATCCCGTTGGAGAAGGCGCAAATCTTACCCTTACCATCTTATTCTCCTTTAAATTTAATTTTAAAGCAGATTAGTCCGACTTACAATGCATGTTTGGTTGTTCCTACTTAGAATTTTATAATTACAAAATCATGAAACCTTATAAGAGAAGCGAGAGAGTAGCACATGAGCTATTCAGGATTTTATCTGAGGCTTTGCTATTTGAAGTAAAAGACCCAAGAGTACAGGGAATTACTATACTCAGGGTGGATATTAGTGATGATCTCCGATTCGCAAAAGTATTTTACGAAACCAGCAAAGAAGAGGCAGTAGAAGGCCTTGAGAGTGCCAAGGGGTTTTTGAGGAGTGTAGTAGCTCGGGAACTAGGAATAAAATTTACCCCTGAAATCACTTTTGTGAGAGTTGAAAATGGATGGATTTCTCAATATATATAAAGAAAAAGGTCCGTCTTCTTACGATGTTATAAGGAAGCTTAAGAAGATATTCAAGACATCAAGAATTGGACATGCTGGTAATCTTGATCCCTTAGGTGAAGGCGTTCTAGTTGTGGGCCTTGGAAAAGGAACGAGATTTTTAGAGTATATAATGGATGAGAATAAGGAATACTTAGTAAGAGTAAAATTTGGTATCTTAACGGATACCCTCGATAAAGAGGGTAGAATTCTCGACGAAAAACCTGTTCCCAAACTTGAAAAGGACACTATTTTGGGTATTTTGAAAAAATTTGAGGGTGAGATTGAACAAGTGCCTCCTTCATTTTCTGCCATAAAGATTGACGGGAAAAGGCTGTATGAATATGCCCGCGAAGGTGTTTATATTGTCCCAAAACCAAGAAAGGTTAAAATTTACAAGATAGAACTGAAGGATGTTTTTAAAGACGGGATGGTGATAAGAGTAGAATGTTCTTCAGGAACCTATATGAGGGCACTTGCCCGAGACATAGGTGAGGCAGTAGGCACTTATGGTATGGTTGAAGAGCTTACGAGAATAAGAGTTAATGGATTTCATATTAATAATGCCATAAGGCTCAGCGATGAAGATTTAATTAAAAAGTCTGTTATATCCATACAGGATGGGTTACCTTTTAAGTCAGAGGTAATAATAAGTTCCGGTGGGATTTCTTATTTTATGAACGGGAATAGAGTACCAAGACGTTTTATTATGAAAACTACTCCTGATGTAAGGGCGTTTAATTTCGTTAAGGTTTTTGATGCGGAGAAAAACTTCCTTGGGGTGGGCTTTCTTACCTGGGAGGGGGTTGAACCTAAGAAGGTTTATATTCCGTCCGAATGAAAAACAGAGTTATAACTATTGGTACCTTTGACGGTGTTCATTTAGGTCACCAGAGGGTTGTTCAGACAACCCAGAAAATTGCAGAGGCGCTTAAACTTGAGCCTATGGTTATTATGCTCTCTTATGCACCCAAATTTAATGGGTCAGTTGAAAATCGCTATCTTATAACTACTCGTGAAGAACGAATGTTTTTGATTAAAGAAATATTCTCGGGAATCATCGAAAGTATAGATACTACTACAGGTGATATCTATGATTTTACCGCATATGAGTTTATTCAGTACCTCAAGCAGAAGTATTATCTCGCACACATGGTAGTTGGTTTCAACCACTCTTTCGGTAAAGATAGATCTGGAAATGCTGTTTTTCTTGCAGAAAATGCCAATAACTTTGAAATAGGCTTTACCGTAGTTCCACCTGTTAAAATTGAAGATAAGGTAATAAGTTCCTCACTTATTCGAAATCTCTTGAAAGAAGGTGATGTTAGAAAAGCCAATAGGTGTCTCGGAAGATTTTATTCTCTACAGGGGATTGTACAAAAAGGTGCGGGTATAGCTTCTACTTTAGGATTTCGGACGATAAATCTTGATATCCCTGAAAAAAAGATAATTCCCAAAAATGGGGTGTACGCTGTAATCACCGAAGTTTCTGGTAGAATATTTCCTGGTGCATGCTACATAGGGAGCAGCCCGACCCTTGGACTGGATAGATTTGCTGTGGAAGTTCATATTATCGGCTATAATGAGGAGCTCTATGGGCAAAAGGTTAATATAAGTTTTGTCGATTTTTTAAGAGAAGACAAAAAATTTGATAATGTCGAAAGTCTTAAGTCTCAGATTGTGCAGGATATAAGCCAGGCAAAGGCACTAATTTCCAATCTCTTTTAGCTTATTTTCGAGCACTTTTCTTGCACCTTCCTCCGTTTGAATGTATTCACTCCTTGCGATTAAGGTGTATAGTCGAGCCTTTAGATGGAGAAGATGTCTTTTGTATTTCTTGTTGGTTAATAAGGTATTTAGGTAATCGTAAATAGCTACTGCGTTTTGGTATAATAGCCACACAAGTAAGAAACCGATTAAGTACTTTGAGTATTTTCGAAGAAATCTTTTATTCAAAATTTCATAAGGTTTTTAATGCTATTAAGTCCAGGAAACACTGCATCTTTCCCAAGTTCTTCTTCAATCTCAAGTAACCTGTTATACTTAGCGATCCTTTCGGATCTGGATAAAGACCCAGTTTTGATCATTCCAGTTCCCATTCCAACGGCGAAATCTGCGATGGTAGTGTCTTCAGTTTCACCTGAGCGATGGGAAACAATTGCAGTGTATCCAGCTCTATGTGCGAGGCTTATGGTGTCAATGGTTTCTGAGACAGTTCCAATCTGGTTAAGTTTTATAAGTATAGAATTAGCAATTCTTCTCCTGATACCTTCCTTAAATATTTTTGTGTTAGTCACAAAGATATCATCCCCTACGATCTGAACTTTTTCACCAAGTCTCTTTGTTATTAATTCCCAGCCATCCCAGTCCTCTTCTGCCAGCGGATCTTCTAGACTTATAATCGGATAATTAGAAATCAGCCTCTCATATGTATCTATCATTTCTTCGGAACTTAGTATTTTGCCCTCAAACTTGTATTTTCCATTAATATAAAATTCACTGGCTGCAGAGTCTAAAGCTAAATATATATCCCTACCCGGTTTATAGCCAGCCTTTTCAATGGCTTCCATGAGAATGTCCAGAGCTTCTTCCGTTGATGAGATTTGTGGCGCAAATCCACCTTCATCCCCAACTGAAGTTACCTGCCCTTTAGATTTTAGTATTTTTTTCAAAGTGTGGAAGGTTTCGGCACCATATCTTAAAGCCTCGCGAAAAGATGGAGCACCTGCAGGTACTATCATGAACTCCTGAATGTCTAAGGGATTATCCGCGTGGACACCGCCATTAATGACATTCATAAATGGTATTGGTAGAATACGCGCAGTTAATCCCCCAATGTATCTGTATAGAGGGAGACCAAGGGAATTTGCAGCAGCCTTAAGAACGGCCATTGAAACGCCGAGTATAGCATTAGCCCCGAGTTTCGATTTGTTTTCTGTTCCATCCATTTCAATCATGGTTAAGTCAATTTCTCTCTGGTTAAATGGCGATCGTCCTATTAAGGCTGGGGCAATTAGATTGTTCACGTTTTCAACGGCTTTTAATACACCCTTTCCCATGTACCTTGATTCATTATCTCGTAGTTCAAGTGCTTCTCTTGAGCCAGTAGAAGCACCAGATGGTACGCAAGCCTTTCCATGTGATCCATCGCTTAAAAAACACTCAACCTCTATTGTGGGATTTCCCCTTGAATCAAGTATTTCTCTTGAGATAATTCTTTTAATTTCAACACAACACATAGCTGCCTCCTTAATACGAGTAATAATAATTCCTGTAATCTTTAATGTCGCTAATGTCAAAGAATTTTTGCATGAATTCACGGTAGGTGAGATCCCATATCCGCTGGTACTGCCCCACATTAAATTTTGAGTTTTTCTCGATCTCATCTGCGCTTGGCTCTATTCTCTCAAGTAACTTAACTATATAACCACCGGATGGATAAGAAAGGTAAGGTGAATAAATTTTACCAGTGTCCTTCAAACTGAATACAAAACCGCTAAATTTTATATCCCGTCCAATAAATCTGGATGGTATGCTCTTAGCGGTAAAATAATCGGTTTCTTCAACTGTGCAGGGAAATGATAGTTTCTGTGGGATCGAATCCATGTCAATTCCTTGCTTTAGCAATTTATATGCTTTGTCAAGTTCATTTTTTATTATTTCCATTTTTTTGTCTGCCAGGTACATCCCTTTAATTCTACCGCGTACCTCGTTGTCCTCAAACTCCGGAATCCTGCCTTTGTCTTTATAATAGATGTAGAATACTTTATAAGAATCCTCGTCCTTTATTATGTCTGAAATTGCCTTTTTTCTGGATTCTTTCACGAACTTTTTTACCGCTTCATTCCTTAAACTTACATAAGGGATAAAGAAACCCTCTATGTTAAACTCCTGTGTATCAAGAAGGTTGATATTTAAATCTTTTGCCGCTTTTTCGAATCCCTTTTTCTTTGCCGTCTCTAAAAATTCTTGGGCTTTTCTATAGGTTTCTGAATAAGTGTTCTCCGAAGCTCTAATTCCTATGAAGACATCTTTGAGTTTCACACTATCCCTTGCTTTTTCTATGACTTGAAAAACGTAAAAGCCGTCTCTAAAGCGGATTGGCCCTGCTACTTCCCCTATTTTTAGCTCCGAGACAGCCTTGTATATGGTATCAAATTTCGTATCGCCTTTCTTTATCCATCCAAATTCTCCCGCATCGTCTGAAAAATCTCTTACTAAATTTTCAAATTTTTCCCCTTGTTTGAAGAGCTCTATTACGGTATTCGCTCGCTCTAACGCCATGGATGTGTCATCTACTGTTGGTATTACTTTGAATTCTGCTATTTTCATTGCTGCGCGAGGAGGTAATCTAAATTTATCCTTATTTTTTTTGTAGTAGGCTTGGAGATCTTTTATTTCTACAGGTATTGCCGTGTCGGGTATCTGGTACAACTTTATACCAAGATACTTTATCTTGAAGCGAGTATTTTCAATTTTGTATAACTCTGCCCTTTCGGCTTTTGAAATATTTAGAGAAAGGGCTAAGTCTTGGCCTGTAAGTTCTTGCAAGAGGTCAAGTCTAATTCTGTAAATTTGGTTTATTACATAATCCCTGTTCCTGGGATCATTAAGAACTTGAGCAAATTTGTTTCGATCGAATTGTCCATTGGTATAAAAGTTTGTGTCCTGCAAAACTTCCTGCGGAGGGTTTATAAGCAAAATTTGTGTGTACAGATTACTAGAAAAAGCAAGATTTCTGTATTTTTCGTCAAATTTTGAGAGTTTAATTTTTCTCACAACATCAAAGAAATTATACTCTCTAATGTTCTGAAGTTCTGAAGGTGTAAGATTTTTGTTAGGCCTTGTTCTCAATGTTTCCTGAATTGCATAGCTAATCATACGCTCGAAATCTTCATAATTTATTTTGACACCTTCTACCTCTGCCAAGATACCCTTTTGCCAGGGTTTTGTCCGACCACCAAACCCCGTTAAACTCGCACCAAGCTCAATGAACAACCATAATATAAATGCGATTACAACTATCCAGAGAATCGTCTTTGTTGATGCCCTGAGTTTTTGCATGAACATAAAAACAAACCTCCCTTTGATTTAAGTATACAAACAAAAGCTTGCATAATCAAGGAATCTTAATAAAACGCTAATTTCTCGAAAACAACCTTTTAAGAGGAATTTTTGTGGTAAGTCTTCTTATTTAATTTGTAGTTTTTATTTCAGTAACTCTTGAGAACCAAAATCCCTTTCGGGAGAGAACTCCTTTAAGATCGTTTTTACCTCATCAGTTTCTTTTCCTTCGAAGTATTCAGCAATATAATATCCTAAGCCTGGCCCAAGCATGAAACCCTGTCCACACATGCCTACAAGCTGGAAAAAGTTAGAAAATCCTTTAAATCCTACAATAGGGTTACCGTCGGGTGTCATTGGGTATAAACCACGCCATGTTCTTCTTACTCTAATGTATTGGAGTTTGGGCATTATGGTAACCATTCTCCTTGCAACCATAGGCAAGAAAGTGGATGTTTCTCTTGTATCTTTACCCCAGATAGGCGGATCTGGCGTGAGGCAGAAGATGATCTGTCCTGTCTTGTGTTGGTAAAAGTAGAAATTTTTACTTCCTTTTTCGGGTTTGATATCTACAACCATAGGGTCTAAAAAATGCGCAACTGGCTCAGTTACACCACCTTCATGGGAATCAGGAGAAACCGGTAAATCAACGCCTACAAGACTTGCAACTTCTCTCGCATTGCCACCAGATGCATTTACGAATATGTCGCCCTCGTATTTCCCATTTTCTGTTATTACGGCTGTTATCTTATTTCCTGAAGTTTCGAAACCAACTACATTCTCATTAAATTTGAAGTTTACATTGTATTTTTTAGCTTGCCTGTAAAAGCTTTCGATAGATAGAAGGGGCGATGCGCTTCCATCATGAGGTGAATAAGTACCACCAAGAAGTCCTTCCGGGTTCAAGTAAGGAATGATCCTTAAAATTTCGTCTCTTTCGTAGAAATCAATGTCCAGGCCAAACTGTTTTTGATATTTTACAAGTTCTTTTAATGAGGTGCGATCTTCTTCTCTATAGGTTACAAACGCATATCCACCCTCATAATATTCAATGTTATCTCCGGTATCCCTCTCCCAGTTTCTGAAAATTTCCAGGCTCTTTAAACCTATTAGTATCTTTGCTGGAGAGGAGTGAGTTGCTCTAATACCACCAATGGCTGCCTTATTTGAACCCTGCCCAGGACTTGGCATAGAATCGATAACAAGTGTCTTTACGCCTTTTCTTCCAAGGAAATAGGAAAGGGGAGTCCCTACACTACCAGCCCCTATAATAATTACATCAAACTTATTTCTCATTTCTTTTCTCCTTTATTCCAGCAAGGGTTCCCAAAGTTACTTCCATAAAAAGAGGCCTTTTGTCCCACACTTTTATTTCGTTTTCGGGTACGCCTTCTTCTTTGAATAATCTTTTAATAAGGTTTGTGCAAGTTTTACCCTGGCAGGCTCCCATTCCTGCCCGTGTGAGGGCTTTTATCTCATTCATGTCCCTTACGCCTTCTCTTATCAGTTTTCTGATTTCTCCAGCCTTTACTCTCTCGCATCTACAAACAATAGAATCGTCGGGTGTATAGTCTACTTTCTTTCTATGAAATGATTCACATTCCCTGATCTTAATTCCCGCGACCTTTTCCGCTATTTCCTCAGAAACCTTTATTTTAACTATCCTGGTTTTTACCGGTATGTTTCGTACTTTCTCTACATATCTAAAACTAACTACACGTCCTTTTCCAAGGACATTTCCAAGTCTGTCGGTTACCTCCACTTCGTCTCCAGCTTTTATTATACCTTCTTCGAATTCAAAGGGTAAAGTTACTAAGGGTTCCCCCTTTCTAAAGTCTACAAGGGCAATAGCAAGACCAGGGCAGATTGCTACACACATCTCACAACCTATACATCCTCCAAGATACTTTGGAGGATTGAGGATATTGCCCTCAATTTTAATGCTACCCTTTGGACATATTGTATCGCAAGGATTGCATGGAATTTCCTGGACACAATTAAGGATAGGGTACACTCCCTGTTTTAATTCGGGATATTCCATTGGATATATCTTCCCAGGTCTTGATTTCAAGATTTTCTGAGTTTCATAAAGTTCTTGGGGAATGTCGCCCTTATATTTTCCCAGCTTTTTCAAAATTTCAAGCCCCTTAATTTTACCTGAAAAAATAGCAGACGAGGCTTCAGCTATTTCTTCTGCATCGCCAGCAGCATAAACCTCGAAACCGAATTCTCTGGCTTTTTCATAGAATTCATTGACGGGATCTAATCCTACTGCAACGAGTACAGTATCGCAGGAAAAGGTTTTTTCTGTTCCAGGAATAATGTTAAAATGCTGATCAACCTGGGCTATAGTGATACTTTCCACATGTTCTTTACCATCTACTCTCAAGACGGTATGAGAGGTAAAAACGGGAACACCGAGTTTTAAGAGTTTCTCCTTGTGAACAGAGTACCCCCCAACTTCGGGCAATATTTCAGCAAGACCTACAACGTCTATACCAGCCTGCAGTGCATGGTA
The DNA here is from genome assembly GCA_039803305.1 of Caldifarciminota bacterium. Lineage (GTDB taxonomy): Bacteria > Hydrothermota > Hydrothermia > UBA1063 > UBA1063 > UBA1063. The sequence continues at coordinate 14,039 of JBDRYG010000010.1, read as the reverse complement.
TGCTGCAATAAGCCCTACATTGCCTCCACCAATTACAAAAAGTTTTTGAGCTGATTTAACCAGATCTCTGTTCACCAGGGTTTGAAAGGCTCCAGCCCCGTAAACCCCTGGCAGCGTGTTTCCAGGAAATAATATAGATCTTTCCCTTGCTCCTGTTGCTGTCAGGATGATGCGCGGTCTGACAAAAACATAGTGTAATTGGTCTTTTAAAATTCCAACCTTTTTATCCGAGAAAACCCAAATTGCTACAGAATTTAGCCATATGTCTACTGTTGGGTATTTTCTCACCTCTTCCTCTAATTTCTCCGCAATATCTATGCCTCTCATTCCTGCGTAACATGCCTCTACTGAACCAAAGAATTTATGAGTTTGTAAAATTAACTTGCCTCCAAGCTTATCCTTATCATCCACTATGAGGGTTTTAACGCCTTTTTCACCAAGAACTGTCGCAGCCCTCAATCCAGCTGGTCCACCACCAAGGATAAGCACATCGTATTCGTATTCAGGGATTTCGTTAAAATCTGGTTTTTCATTCACATCGGGTAGTACAGGTAGTGAATCAAGGGGCCACACATCCATGTTTTCTTCCACTTTCGTCATACACGCCTTAACGGTAATACCATTGGCAATGACTTTACACTGATCGCATTGTCCATTTGCGCAAAAAATCCCTAAGGGTGCCCCATCTTTGTGGTGATGCCCAAAAATCTTTATTCCGTTAGCATAAAGGGCCGATGCTATTGTCTCTCCCTCAAGGGCGGTAAGTTGTTCACCCTTAAATTTAAAAATTATTGTTTTACGTGGGGAAACTTTTAGTATAGGGTGTGACTTTATTCTAAAATCCTCCATTTTGCCCCGCCTTTTTAAAATGCAAGATAAGTAACCCTTGAATTTTTTGATTTTCCCGGGTTTAAAGTAAAATGATCAAAACAAAAAACCTTAGTAAAACCCGATCTCTTTAAAAGTTTTCTTACTTCTGGGGGATCATATCCTCTTTCTCGAAAAACGGTGAAGACTTTTTTATAAAGATCGCTATTTGCACTTTCCCTCACTAAAAGGGTAAAGTATAGATATGATATTCCGTTTATGTATCTTGATTTCCATATGGAGATAGTGTTTGTTGTTTCTTCTACTCGAGTTTTATTATCCCATTCTTCTTTAAGGGACCACTCGGTGTTGAGGTCAAAAACAAAGGCACCACCTTTCTTCAAGATTCTTCTAACTTCCCTGAAAACTCTCTCGAGCTCTAATGGATCAAGGATGTTATTCAAACTATCGAAAGTCGAGAAAACGCCTTCGAAGGAAGAATTTTTAAAAGGTATGTCTCTAAAATCAGCCTTTACTAAGGACGGAACATATCCAGTTTTTTTGAACTTGCTTTGTGCTACCTTTAGCATACCTGTGGAAAAGTCTAATCCACAGACATCAAACCCCATTTTCTGCATTAATATAGAGAGTGTGCCTGTTCCCATGGCAAGGTCAAGAACCTTACGTATGGGTTTCAGTGGTGCCATTTGAAAAAGGCTTCTTATATAGCGGGCCCACTCCTCGTAATCGACTTTTTCCATCACTTCGTCATAATAAAAAGCAATAACTGTAAAGGGGTCGCTCATTGTAAATAGTCTAAGGTTTTCATTAAGTATATCCAAATCAAGGCCTTTATAATTAAGCTATGCGAGATTTTAATGTATATAAGATCAGAGAAGATTTTCCGATTCTTGAGCGAAGGTTAAATGGTAAAAAACTCGTTTATTTAGACAATGCTGCCACATCTCAGCGCCCAAGACAGGTTATTAAGGCTATTGTTGATTTTTATGAGAAACACAATGCGAACATTCACCGGGCTGTTCACACACTGTCTCAAGAGGCCACAGAGCTTTACGAGGGTGCCCATGAAAAAGTCAAAAACTTTATAAATGCTCAATCTGTCTCTGAAATAATATTTACCAGAAACACAACGGAGTCTATTAATCTTCTAGCATACTCTTTTAGTAGAGAACTTAAGCCGGGTGACGAGATCGTAACTACCGTGATGGAACATCACTCTAATATGGTGCCATGGCAAATGCTGCGCGATGAATTCGGGATTACATTGAAGTTTGTAAGGCTTACACCGGATGGAAATTTAGATTTAGATCATCTCCAGAGGCTTTTAACAGAAAGGACAAGAATTGTTGCTATTACTTATGTGTCTAATGTACTTGGTGTAATAAACCCTGTGAAGGAAATTACGCAGATGGCTCATAATAAAGGTGCTCTTGTTGTTTTGGATGCAGCTCAGGCTGCTCCGCATATCAAGATTGATGTACAAGATTTGGATTGCGATTTCGTAGCCTTTTCCTCTCATAAAATGCTCGGGCCCACCGGTATAGGTGTATTATACGGAAAGAAGGTATATCTTGAGAAGATGGCACCTTTCTTAAGGGGCGGAGATATGATATCGTCTGTGAAGCTCGAACAAGTCACCTGGAACAAGTTGCCGTGGAAGTTCGAAGCAGGGACTGCAAACTTTGCTGATGGGTATGCTTTTGGTGTTGCTCTTGATTATTTAAGCGGAATAGGGATGGAGAATATAATGCATCATGAATTTGAGCTCGCAAATTACACTTTAGGCAGGCTCTTAAACGAAGTTGATGGAATAAAAATACTGGGACCTAAAGATAATAGGATAGGTGTCATTGCCTTTTACTTTGATGACATACCCATTAATGCTATTGGGATTCTTCTCAGCGACCGTTATGGTATAGCTATTAGAACTGGATGCCATTGTGCTCAGCCTTTACATGAGTTTTTTGGGATAACTGGAACGGCAAGGGCAAGTTTTTATCTTTACAATACCAAGGAAGAAGCTGACTTGTTTGTCGATGCAATTAGGGAAATTGTTAAAGAGTTAAGGAGATGAATTATGCTGTACAGTGATTCTGGTGTTGATATAGGTAAAGGTGATGCACTTGTGGAATTTTTAAAGAAAATCATAACAAGAAAAAAAGAAAACATAGGTCCCTTCTCAGCGATTATAGAACTAGACTTTCTTTCGAACTATAAAAATCCTGTGTTAGTAGCTTCTACTGACGGAATTGGTACGAAAATAGAGCTTGCACTGAAATGGAACTACCTTGAGGGTCTTGGATATGATCTCCTGGCAATGTGTATTAATGATATTGCTACATGTGGGGCAAAACCTTTGTTTTTCCTTGATTATTACGCTACAGGTAAATTAGATCTCGAAGTAGCTAAAAGGGTGTTATCTTCCCTTGTTAAGGCCTGTGAGGAGTTTGACTGCCCACTGGTAGGTGGTGAGACTGCAGAACTTCCGGGGCTTTTATCTGAGGGGAAGTTCGATATCGGTGGTTTTATAGTTGGGGTTCAGGAAAAAGAGAGAATTCCAGTACCTTCGAATGTGAAAGAGGGTGATATCCTTATAGGTCTTCCTTCTTCGGGGATTCATAGCAATGGCTATTCCCTTGTTAGAGCAATAATAGAAAAAAGGGGATTTACAGGTATGGAGAAGTTAAATAATGAATTTTTAAGAGATATTCTGCTGAAACCTACGAAAATTTACTCGAAAATTGCAGAGAAAGCATTTAGCAGGTTTTCTGTAAAGGGTGCTGCCCACATCACGGGGGGTGGGATTCCCGGTAACCTCATCCGTTGTCTACCCGATGGTTTGACTGCGGTGATAAGAAAAGATAGCTGGGAAGTTCCAGAGATCTTCCGTTTTCTGAAAAAGGAAGGGGATGTCCCTGATGAGGAAATGTGGAAAGTTTTTAACATGGGATTGGGCTTTATTTTTATCGTGGCAAGAGAAGATCTTGACTCTTTTAAAGGGTTTTTAAATGAATTGGGAGAGAAATTTTACGTAATCGGTCAAATTGAAAAAGGTATAAAGGGTGTAAGACTGATATAACACTAAATTCTGGATTTTTTATAACCAGCCCTCTTTGCGGTACCATTCCAGGGTTTTATATAGTCCTTCCATCAGGCTATATTTAGGCTTAAAACCGGTCTCTTCAAAGAGCGGGACAGGATCCCCAATCCAGTACTTTTGCACAAGTTCGTTAGCTTTATCGCTGTTTGCAATGGTCGATTTACCGATTAACCTAAACACAGCTTCATTTATTTTTAAGGCTAATTTTGTTATACCAGCGGGGATAGGAACCTTAATTACATTATCTTTACCCATAAGGGTTTTTATTCCGTCTATGATTTGGGATAGACTTACAATTTCTGGAAAGGATACGAAGTAAATTCTATTTTTGAGTGCGAGGTTGGTACTTAACATGTATACAATTAGGTTTATAACATCTTCTACATAAATCATGTGGAGATATTTTTCGCCATTAGGCATCGGGAAAAATCCATTTTTGACATACTTGAAGAATCTTAAAGTTTCGGTATCGTGTGGACCATATACAGATGCAAGCCGCAGTATATAATACGGACACTGCAAATTATTTATTATATAATTTTCAGCCATCAATTTAGATTTTCCATACCAGCTTACAGGGCTTGGTATGTGCTCTATTTTGCGCGGTGTAAGACCATTTGAGGGACCTTGTGCACTTTGACTGGAGAGAAATAAAAATATTTTTAGATTTAACGGACTTTCTAAGTTTATTGCATCTATCAAATTTTGAGTCGACTGATAATTGCCTTTTATAAAATCTTCTATATGGCGTGCACGAATTGCACCTGCACAATGGATTATTGCATCTAAGTCTTTAACGAAGTTTCTTAGCGATTCTATATCGTTAAAATCTCCTAAGACTTTCTCTACTTGTTTCCATGGAATTTCTTTTCCGGGATCGCGAATTAGTAATTTTAGCCTGAAGCCAGAGTGGATAAGCGCAGGGACTAAATTTTTTCCTATAAAGCCTGTACTACCAGTAATGCCAATGTACATTGGTAAGTCTGTAAATTATATTTGATTTACCTTATAATTGCAAAATGCAAAGATATGTTTTTGATTCTAAAAACTTTAATATATGTGGAATTGACGAGAACGGATACGGTCCACTCCTTGGTCCATTGGTGGTCACTGGAGTTTCTATGGAGGTTACAGGAGCTGATCCCTTTTCCTCAAGTGAAATTCAAGGTTACAAGTTTCCATTGCCGCTCAAAGATAGTAAGGAAATATTTAGACGAAGTACTGCAAGCTATAAGCTTGGAGAGTCTGTGGCTCTGTCCCTCTTAAACAGTTTATTTGGATCCCCTAGGAGTTTAACACAGCTTTTAAGCGCTATTTCTGTGGAGAGTATAGAGTTAAAAGAGTATGGAATAGATGATTTGGAATTACCAGCTTTTGGTGGATATCCGAACGAAAATTTAATCCGCTACCTCAGCGTTTCTTCGCTAAGGGTAATGGGCGTGAAAAGTAAGATAGTTATGGCAGACCTCTTCAACAAATTAGTGATGGAAACGGACAATAAATCTCTCGTTGACTTTATTTGTTTTCTTGAGTTAGTTCAGAGTTTTAATTGTGATACTTACCTGCTTGGTAAAATAGGGGGATTAATTCACTATAATAAAGTATTTCAACGTTTCGGAATTCACTGTGAGATAGTAAAGGAAACCTTTACAATATCTTCGTATAAAATCAATGAAAATAGGCTTTTGCATTTTATTCTTAATGGAGATCGGAGATACTTACCTATAATGTTTGCAGGTATAATTGGGAAATATCTGAGGGAACTTATTATGCTTGGCTTGTCCAGAGCCCTTGGTTATCAAGATTTAATCCCCTTCGCATCGGGATATCATCATGACGAAAGGACCTTCCTTTTGCTTGAGAAGATTCCTCGAGACCTTAAAGAGAAGTGGGTCCGTATAAGGTGATTGTTCAGTCTGAGTATTTTATAATTTCGCATCCTTAAAACATTCAAACCGGTTCACATGATAAGAGAAAATTACTTTAAAGAAGGCGATTTAAGGCTTAGTGCTCTTATGTTGGAACTGTTGCCGTTCAGGCGCAAAGATTTTTGCCTCAAACTCGAAAATTCTGCTCTTCTTGTGATAGATATGCAGAAATACTTCCTTGAGGAACAAAGCAAAGCTTTTGTCCCTGCAGCAAAGGCCATAATTTCTAAGATATTGCATCTAGTTCAAAAGTATGAAAGTGAAAATCTATTTGTCGTTTATACGAGGCACATAGACGACCGGCCAGATTCAATTATGCTGAGATGGTGGAAAGGTGCAATTAATAGGGATTCGGTGGAATCAAGTTTAATTGATGTGTTTTGTAATCGTAAAGGACACTATATAGAGAAAACGACATATGATGCATTTTACGGAACTAATCTTGAGAAAATCCTCAGGGAAAACGGAGTAAAACAGGTTGTAATTACGGGTGTTATGACCCATCTTTGTTGCGAGACTACTGCTAGATCTGCGTTTGTGAGGGATTTTGATGTTTTCTTCGTTGTTGATGCCACGGCTACTTACAACTTTGAGCTGCATAGAGCTTCTCTTTTAAATCTTTCTCATGGGTTTGCTATTCCGGTATTAACTGAGGAAATTAAATAAATGAGATTTTTTACCGTTTTAATAATTGGTGCAGGACCTGCAGGCGTTGCTTGTGCTTTGCAATTAAAGAAGCGTGGCGTTGATTTTGCGCTTTTTGAACAAAGACAAGTTGGCGGGCTTGTCAGGAATGCCTTTTTGATTAGTAACTATCCTGGGTTCCCAAATGGTATTAGTGGTGAGGATTTCAGTAACTTATTGAGGTTGCAGCTAAAGAGATCAGGAGTAAAAATTTTTTTTGAGAGGGTAGAAAGGGTGGATCCTGATGGAGAATTTTACATTGTGCATTCTGACTCGAATATTTACAGAACCAAATTTGTGGTTATTGCAACGGGAACTTTGCCTAAAAAAATACCAGTGCACCTTTCCAATGATGCAAGTGGTAGGCTTTTTTACGAAGTTGTAGATATTCCAGAGATTGTAGGGAGGGATTTTGTGATAATAGGTTCAGGCGATGCAGCCTTTGATTATTCTCTGAGTATAGTCTCCAAAGGTGCTAAAAGTGTTAAAATCCTGTTAAGAGGTGATTTTCCCAGTTGTAACAATGATTTATTAAATAGGGTTAAAAACGAAGCTTCAATAAGTGTTCTCAGTGGTATATTAGTTTCCGATATTTCGCTGGTTGGTGAAAAAGTGTTACTAAAAGGAGGATCTTCCTGTATTTTTGAAGCCGATTATGTTGTTTGTGCCATTGGAAGAAAACCAAATTTAGGCGTGATTGAACACTTTTGTGACGGCTCTTCAAATATAAGAGAAAATATCTTTATAGTGGGTGATGCCACGGGCAGAGCAGAAAGGTATGTAGGATTAGCTGTTAGTGATGGTATATTAACTGCTGAAAGAATCTTTCGGCTCATAAAAAGTGGAGGGTGAGATGAGAGTATTAGGATACTCAGGTAGGGATGATATAGCCAGGGTCTATGTTGCAGATATTAACGGAAAATGCATAGAGTTTGTAGAGGCATTTGGCAAGGGTGGCTTAAAGGAGAAGTGGGTGATAATTGTCTCGACCCTTTTCGGGTGCCCCGTCAAATGCAAAATGTGTGATGCCTGCGGATCCTATAGTGGCAAAATGAGCGCTGATGAAATAATAAAGCAGATTGATTTTTTAGTAGCCCTAAGGTTTAAGGATCGGCATGTTGATGTAAAAAAGTGGAAGATACAATTCGCAAGGATGGGCGAACCGGCTTTTAATGATGCAGTTCTTGATGTTCTCCTTGAACTGGTAAAGAGATATAATTGTGAGAATATTATACCGAGCATATCTACAATAGCACCTGCGGGAAGAAATGCGTTTTTTGATAGGTTGTTGAAGATTAAAAAAGATTTGTATAAAAATAGTTTCCAGCTTCAATTTTCTATTCATACCACGGATGAAAATTTTAGGAATTGGTTAATACCGGTTAAAAAGTTGGGATTTAAAGAAATTGCCCTGTATGGAAAAGAATTTTATGATCCAGAAGGGAAGAAGGTTACCCTCAATTTTGCCGTGTCTTCGAAGATTCCCGTGGATGTAAAGATAATTGAAAAACACTTTTCACCTGATGCATTCCTAATAAAATTAACACCAGTGAATCCAAGCTTAAATGCTGTAGCAAATAATTTACCTGACCCGGATTTTGAGAAGCTCTACGATCTTGCCACCAGATTTAGAGAAGTAGGGTTTGAAGTGATTGTAAGTATTGGAGAACTTGAGGAAAACAAGATTGGATCTAACTGCGGACTGTACATAAACGCTATTAAAAACCATAACTCTTCAGTAATTGAGTCTTACCAATATCCGATATTGAAGTTTGATTAGGTGTATTTTATCCTACCAATCCTAGTGCTAAGTGTTTTTCAAAGATTATGTTCGCAAGTTCTTTAAGTTTTGATTCCGCCTGAGTGTCTGGTAAGCCTTTAAATAAAATTGGCTCAATAATTTCGCCTTTAAAGTTTGAGAAGATTGCCTTTAGATCATCAATAGTTTTGCCACCCCATCCATAAGAGTTTACTATTGCGAGGAATTTAGTCTTTGGTCGCAATAGATTTGCAAGATATACGTAAAAGACCATAGACGGGTGTGCACTTGCAAGCACTGTAGGGGTTGCTACGATAAGTGTTGCAGCATCTAATAGGTACATTGCTACTTCGCCTGTGTCTGTGGTGGTTACATTCATGACTTTCACATTAATCCCCTTATCTATCAGGCTTTGTTCTAATATTCTGACGGCTTTTTCAATACTATGATGCATTGAAACATAAAGGATGAGAGCGAGGTTCTTTACTTTATCGGAGGCCCACTCTTTGTAAGCATTTATTATAAACTCTGGTTTATCGTAACAAGGACCATGGCTTGGGCATATAATTTCTGGCTTTAGATTCTCTACTTTCTCAATATTTTTAGGTATCAAATTCCTAAAAGGTGCCATTATTTCAGCATAGTATCGTTTAGCGGATTCATATACCTCGGGAGTTCCAGCGGTTATAAACTCTGAAGAGGCAAGGTGAGCCCCAAAGAAATCGCAAGTAAAAGCGATTCTATCTTCAATTAAAAAGGTAACCTGAGTTTCGGGCCAGTGGACCCATGGAGTCATTATAAAGGTGAGGTTTTTATTTCCCAGATTTAGAATTTCTCCTTCTTTTATTATGTGAAACCTATTTTCAGGAATATGGAGATGAGTTTTAAGCAATTCGGCGCATTTCTCATTTGTTACGACTTTTGCCTCCTTGTATTTTTCAAGAACGGCTGGAATACCACCCGAGTGATCCTGTTCTGCATGATTTGAGATTACATAGTCAATTTTTGTAACTCCTGTATATTCGAGATCTCTTAAAAACTCTTCTGTTTTCAGTGTATCCGTTGTGTCTATTAATGCAGTTTTCTCACCCCCAAACACTAGATAAGCGTTATAGGTGGTTCCTTCAGGTAATGGGATTAGTTCATCAAAAAGTCTTCTTTCCCAGTGTAAGGTGTTAATGAGATAAATATCGTTTTTAATCTTTTTTACTGCCATTTTTCTCCTCCTTTTGATCAATAAATGTAGAGGCTGTTTTTGGGGTTTTGCCCTTTATTTCTTTGTGATAGTAGTCATATGTCATGGGTTTCCCATCGTTTAAAAGATCTGCATTTAAAATCTCCCCAAGGAAAATGGTGTGGGTACCTGCGTCAAAGACCCCAACTACCTTACACTCAATATAGGCGCATGTGTAATCAAGGATTACAGGTAGCTTATGCTCTGTCATTCTGTAGTTAACGCCTTCAAATTTATTTATGTTTCTGCCTGATTTAAACCCGAACTGACCGATGAATTTAAAGGTTGCCTCTTCGGTCAGAATTGACACTGAGAATAGCTTACTCTTTTCAATGTATTGATGAGTAAGATTTTGCTTATTAATGGCTACAGCGATTTTTGGTGGTTCTGAGGTGACCTGAAACACTGTATTGGCAATTTGTCCGTTTATTTTCTCTCCATCGGTTGAACACACTACGTACATTCCATAATTAAGTTTAAAAAGCGCCTGTAGATTCATGGTAACTCCTTTTGTAGTTCTTTAACAAAATCTTCCAATTTTTCTAAGTAAGTATTTTCTTTGATTTCATCGTCCCTCAAAAAAAGCGCCTTTTTGATATTGAGTTTAAGGTATTTCGTGATCTTTCCAGTTATTTTTGAATTTTTATCTCCATAGCCGGATACAGAAACGAAATAAAGAGATTTATGTGACAAAATGTCCCTGTTTTGCTTTAAGAAAGTAAACACAGCCGCTGGAATATTTGAAGCCCATATTGGAGTGCAGATTATAACGGAGTCGAAATCTCTTGGATCAACATTAAGGGGATCTATTTTGACATCTTTTTTAATGATTGCGAAGAAGGAATCTCGTAGGAAATTCCGTTTACATCTATCTTTAATCTCGAAGATCGTGGCATTAAACATATTCTTCAATGTTTCAGCTACTTTTTTGTTGTTACCTGTAAAGGTGAAATAGGCAATAAGATACATTTTTTCAGCCTGCCTTTTTCGAGCAGTCAGCGCAGATTCCTTCCAGGTATAGATCCTGGGAGAGAACTAAGTGTCCGTCTTTAGTTTTTTTAGAAGTAAAATCTGGCACATCGATTTCAATGTCGTATATTTTTAAACATTTTGTACATTTGAAGTGGGCATGGGGTGTAGTAAATGCATCAACCCTCAGTTCCTTAGGGTCTATATAAACTGGCTTTACTATGCCTGCTTTAAGAAAAGACTCAATAGTGTTATATACCGTTGTTTTTGATAAAGTAGGTAATTCGCTACTTAAAGCCTGAAAAATTTCGTCTGCAGAGGGATGGGTACGCGTTGACATGAGATACTCTAGAATTCTTATTCTCTGCACTGACGGCTGTATACCCCGTGATTTTAAAATTTCTTTTGCTCGAGCTACCTTTTCACTTCTCATTTAAAAACCTCCCCGGTCTCTTTTGCCCATAGTAAGAGATCTAAATGGGCAAAAGGTATTCTTACTTTTTCGCAAAGTTCTTTCAATTTTTCCTCTAATTCGAGGTATTTAGATTTTGTGAGGGAGTTCGGGATTTCTTCTATAATCCCAAACTCTTTCATGTTCCTCAGAATGTGCCTATCTAAGATTGCAAGGTCCAAATGACCTGTGTTACGGAGAAAATGGCTGGCCTCTTTCATTCCGTAACCTTTAAAACTTCGTACCATGATCTCTCTTTTGACTTTAGAGTCCTCATTGGAACTAACCAGTTCTTTAAGTGAGAAATTTTTTTCTCTAAGAAATCTAAAATTTTCAGTGATAAACTTTGCCTTGTTATTTGGAAACCTAACACCCTTTAAATTTTTTTTTAAATCGGTAGTATGGAGATTCGTACTCCTCTTTAAAACATTGTAAATATTCTGCGCTGCTTCCCAGCAAACCTTTGCTTTAGACTGAGGTGTAAGGGAACAGAAGATAAATTCCTTCAAAATTTCTTCCTCGTTACCGTTTCGCAGGGTTAGAAATTGATTAATCCTGTTAATGATTGCCGGCTTAAATTTCTCATATAACTCTAACAAACTATCACTTTTAAGTTTATCCATCTATGAAATCATTTTAAGGTTATAATTCAGTACAATCAAGGTCTATTTGCACGTTGTGACGTAAAGGTCCATGGCCTTTACCCAAAGGTGGAGCACTTTCCAGTGCAATTTGCATGTACTTTTTGGCAATACAAACTGATTCTACTACATTTTTACCTGATGCGATTAGAGCAGTTATTGCAGAAGAATATGTACATCCCGTTCCATGATCACATTTTGTAATAATTCTTTTACCTTTAAATTCCCATACCCCTTCATCGGATACCAGAATATCGACTACATCATCTCCTTGGGCATGCCCCCCTTTCATTAACACCCATTTAGGGCCCTTCTTAAGAATTTTTCTGGCAGCTGTAAGCATATCTTTCCTAGTTACAATTTTCATTTCTGAAATTATCTCAGCTTCTGGTAAATTTGGAGTTACAAGTAGAGCAATGGGCAAAAGTCTCGATACAAGAACTTCGATAGCATCCTCCTTTAGTAACTTTGCCCCACTTTTTGCGACCATTACAGGATCAACTACCAGGTTCTTAACTCCAAACTCACTAAGCGTATTTGCAACGATTTCAATAATCTCAACACTGAAGAGCATCCCTGTTTTTACTGCATCGGGAACAATGTCGTCAAAAATGGTTTTAATTTGTAATTTGACGAAGTCAGGTGGTACTGAGAAAATACCTGTTACAGAGAAAGTATTTTGTGCAGTTAAGGCGGTAATAACACTCATTCCGAAAACATCAAAGGCTTCAAAGGTTTTGAGGTCAGCCTGAATTCCTGCCCCACCACTTGAATCGCTCCCGGCTATTGTAAGTGCAATTCCTTTATAAGGTTTCAAAGGCATCCTATATCAAGCCTCGGTTTTTGCAAATTGAAGTAAATACAAATGATAATACATACCCTTTTTCTGGATGAGGGATTCATGGTCTCCCTCTTCAACGATTTTCCCATCGTATATTACAATTATCTTGTTTGCGTCTTTAATTGTCGATAGTCTATGGGCAATGACTATTGATGTTCTTCCTCTTAATACTTTCCTTATTGCCTGTTGTATTAACTTCTCAGTGTACGAATCTACGTTTGCGGTCGCTTCATCAAGAACCAAGATTTTGGGATCAAAAGCAAGAGCTCTCGCGAAGGAGAGAAGTTGTCTTTCACCAACAGACAGGGATGCACCTCTTTCCCCAAGCATTGTATTATAACCCTGTTCCAGCCTTGAGATAAAAGAATCTGCGTAAACGTGTCTTGCAGCTTCTACTATTTTTTCATCATTGATCTTATCAGAAAGAAGGGAAATGTTTTTCTTTAACTCTCCCGAAAAGATAAAAACATCCTGCAAAACAAGCCCCATCTGTGATCTCAAATAGTCGATATCGTATTCCTCAAGAGGAATATCGTCGATCAGGATTGTACCTTTCTGGTAGGGATAGAAGCCGAAGAGTATCGAGATTAATGATGTTTTCCCGGCACCTGTTGGACCGACTATTGCTAAAGTCTCACCGGGATTTACCACAAAACTGATGTCTTTTAGAATCCAATTCTGTGAATCATATGAAAACCAAACATTACGGAACTCTACCTTTCCAAAAATTTCCTTTCTAAGACCTTTACCTTTGAATTCTACTTTTTCATCCAGTAATTCAAATATCCTATCACCTGCTGCCATAGCCGATTGCATGATGTTATATTTTTCGGAAAATTCCATTATGGGTTGGAAAAACATGTCAATGTAAGAAAGAAATGCAATTAAAGAACCGAAGGTCAGCATATTTCGAATTACTTCTCCTCCTCCTATCCAGATAATAAGAGCAACAGTGACTGCCCGAAGGAAATCAATGATGGGTCTAAATGTTGCAAAGACATATAGTTGTTCTATGTTTGCATCAAACAATTCCTTGTTATGCTTTTGAAACTTTCTCCTTATGAGACTCTCCATGTTAAAGATCTGTAATACTCTAATTCCAGAAATGCTTTCTTGCAGAAATGCGTTTAGAGCCGCAAGCTTTGCCCTCACTTTTCTAAAAGCATCCCTTAATTTAATCCGGAAGAATATGGTCACTAAAAGGAGTAAAGGAGATATGGATAGGACAAGGAGTGTAAGTTTAACATTCATCCTGAACATGATGATCATAACACCAATTATGACCAATAAATCCTTAATAAGATAAATTAGTACTGAACTTAGCATTTCTGCGATTGCTGAGACATCGTTGGTTGCGCGTGTTACAAGCCTCCCTGTAGGGTTTCGGTCAAAGTAGGAAAGAGGTAAGTTTAGAAGATGTTTCAAAATAGCCATTCTCATGTCATACATAACCTTCTGAGTGACATACATCAGGGTATAGCCCTGGAGGAAAGAAAAGAAAAACGAAACAAAGAGTATCAAAACTAATATGGTGGCGAGCTTGTAAACATTAATCAGATCTTCTCTCCGCAGGTCAAGTATATCTGGCCTTGGGAGAATGCTTA
>JBDRYG010000009.1:0-33225 GCA_039803305.1 Caldifarciminota bacterium | reverse complement strand
TACTGCCTGTCAAAGTCTCTAATTTGAATTTACCCGGGACAAATTTCTCAAGGGATATGCTCCCTGTCACGGTGGATAAATTGGCCTTTACCGGTACCGTTGGGTCACTCAAACCCACATCAAGTTTAATGTTACCGCTAACCGTTTCAGCTTCTAAAATTGCCGACAACTTCCCCTGAATTTCAACATTTCCAGTTACACTTGACACATCCACTCTTTCACCCCTGAATTCGCTTTCGTATATTACCTTCAGATCGCCTGTTACAGAGGAAACCTCTAAATAACTCAAATTGGCAGGGACACGGATCTCCACAATTGACTTATTTCTGAGATTTATCTTCAATATGCTATCTCTTGAAGTAATTTCACAAGAATTATCATTAGATACAAAAACGGTGTCGAAATCCCCAATAGTAACAACAACATCGCCATACTTGGAAAACTTCTTTGGTTGCTCCTGCTCAACTTCTATGCCCTTAAAATTCCCCCCGATAGTTAGACCGAATATCATAAGTTTAATCCACCACATATCACACCTCCATCCTTTTACTATAAAGAACTACACTTACCCCGAGGTAAAAAATTGTTAAAAGGGCTCCCGCGGCAAGCCCCCTATAATCTGCTCCGAAATTAAGTACTTCACCGAGAAAAAGTATCTCGTAAGATTCCTGTGGAATAAATTTCAAAAGCCCTTTTAGGATATGAAATAACCTGAAAGTCAAATATATAAAAAGTGAAAAGAAGACAGCTTTAGTTATAAACCTCTTTAGTTTGAAAGAAAGGCTGAAAATTTCAAACAAGTTGAAAACGGCATAGGCATATAGGGACACAAGGAATAAACTGCAATCAAGGAGCAAAACAAACTTTGCAAGTCTTAAAAAGTCATACAACTTGATTGCTTTTACAAAACTAATAGATACTAAAGCAGGAACCAGAGAAAGAAAGTATATAACAAGAGCTGAAACAAAAGCTTCCACAATGAATGCAAGAAATTTGGAAGGAATAACATCCTGTCCATCTATCGGCAGACTCATAAGGAACTCCAGAGTATTTCGTTCTTTTTCTCTTTTAAACGAGCTAAATCCTCTGTATATGCCATAGAATACAAGGATAATACCACCAAGACCAGAAAGCACGAAACTAAGAAATAAAACTTCCTCCGGTTTCCACGCTTTCCTGAAACTCGCATAAAGGGAAAGAATCAAAAGCAAGCCCACAAAAACTGAGATGTACATGTAATTTTCTTTTAGTTCTTTTTTAACAATTTGCCACCACATCTTTAACCTCCAAAAATTTCAAAATACATCGACTTTACCGATTTACCGTAATGGGTTCTAAGATTCTCACAGTTTTCATCCAAAACCACAGAACCACCCTTGAAAAACACTACTCTTTCAAACATTTCCTCAATTCCCTCAACAAAGTGAGTAGATATAATTGCAGTCCTCTCTCCTCCTATCAAAAACTCCTTTAACATTTCCTTTATTCTCTCCCGCGAAACCATATCTATACCAGAGAAAGGTTCATCCAGTAAAATCAACTCAGGATCTCTCGAGATTGCTAGAATAATCTTTAGCCTTTGTCTTAACCCCCTTGATAACTCCCCCACCTTTTTCCAGGACTGTATTCCCTCTGTTTCGAGAAGTCCTTTTACCTTTTTCTCATCAAAATCGCTATAAAACCCCTTCATAAACTCAATTATCTCGTGTACTCTCATCCACTTGTAAAGCACATCGTTCTCTGATACATAAGCTAATTTTTTACGCGCTTTCTTTGACGGTCTTTCCCCAAAGACTGTGATGTATCCCCGCGTAGGTTTCACTATGCCTGTAATGACACGGAGGAATGTAGATTTTCCGCTTCCATTTGGACCACAGAGACCCACAATCTCACCGTGACAAAATTTAAGGGTTATGTTTTCCAGAGCAATAACACTACCAAACTTTTTGTATAGGTTACCTGTTTCCACAACTATCTCCTTCATATCTCAAGCTCCTTTAAAATTTCCTTAATCTCTTCCCTACTGAAACCAAGTTCCATCAGTTCTTTTAAAAACTTATCCATAATATCCTGGATCATTTTATTTTTAAGTTCTACAACAAGATGGTGATTTTCACTCACAAAATTCCCCTGGCCCCGCTTTGTAAAGATAACGCCCTCACTTTCCAGCTCCTCATAAGCCTTCTGGACTGTATTTGGGTTGACTCCAAGATGCAGTGCCATCTCCCTCACGGATGGTACTTTTTCACCGGGCTTTAAAATCCCGCGAACAATTAACTTTTTGACATAGTTCATAATCTGCAGGAATATGGGCAGATTGGGATCAAAGCTTATTTTTTCAAACTGTTTTAGTGTCATAGTAAAATAATACACTAATGCACTCGTTTTGTCAAGAGGGGAGGTGAAATCTCTGAGAAGCTTGGCTTTTCAATATTTTTTTAAGCAATATAGGTAATGCCTCTCGAATTTAGCTTAATCCCGGTAAATCTTAGTAACAAGATTCGCATCTTTGCAGGAGATTCTAAGAACCCAGAAGAGTTTACCCGGTAAATCTTAGTAACAACGCTCGCATCCGCTAAATTTCCCAAGGTGTAAAAGTTGAATTTTGCTCTAAATCCCTTATATTAAAAACATGAGCATGAGGATCTGCTTAGCTATAATTTTTGGCTACCTTTTTGGTTCAATACCCATGGGCTACATACTTGGTAAATTAAGGGGAATTGACATCACGGAAAGGGGATTTCGGAAAATCGGGACATCAAATGTGTACAGAGTGCTTGGTCTTAAATATGCCATCTTAGCCGCTATATTTGACTTAAGTAAGGGTATAGTTGCAATCTTATTTTCAAAAGAAGTTTTGGGTCTAAAAATAGAATTAGGATCAATCGCAGGCGCTGCTGCTCTTATCGGTCACAACTGGCCTATCTGGTTAAAGTTTAAAGGGGAAGGAAGAGGCATTGCTACAGCCACTGGAATCGGCCTATTCTTACTTCCCGAAATCACACTAATAGCACTTACAGTTTTCCTCGTTATTACAATTTTTACAAAAAGCACTGCACCAGGGACACCCTTTTTTCTATTCTTGCTACCAATACTAACACACTTTTCGGGGAAACCCAGAAGTTACCAATACCTTACTACTGCTATTTTTTTAATAACGTTCTCTAAGAGAATTTTAGGAAATTTACAATATATAAAGAAAAATCCAGCAAAGCTAAAAGCCCTGTTATATGTCATAATATGGGATCGATCCCAATAATCGCACCGCAAACATAATTACTGCAACAACCAATTCTTTTTATGTAGGAGCCCCCACGTTTGAACCCCATAAAAAAAACTAACTACCTCTGCAATTATTAGTAACATAAACTTTATTCACACAAAACAACTAATTTCAACCATATCTAAATTGGATTGCTAAGAACTATCTGGCTGTTTGTACAAAATGCACTTCAGGCAATTTACTTACTGTGATTTACATAGATGTGTTAACTTAATCTAACTGCCACATGAGGCTCATTGTCGAGCAGGAGATATGAGAACTCTCATCTCTCTCAGATAACATTAAAATTCCTAAAAATAAAAAAACGACGATTTATCCATACCTCACCAATCTTCTAAGAGTTCTTTCCACAATTCTGGTGCTTCGCCATTTATACTCATTTTTATTAAATGAATTCCAAAATCGTTAAATCCAGCCATAACAAATCCACCGTCTTCCGCAGGTGCTATGTCAAGCAAAACATCTGCACCACTTATACTCCAACTTTTCTCCCACAAACAATTTCCATCCTTGTCAACTTTTAAAACATACGCGAATACATCTCCGGCTTCCCATATAGCACTCGAGACTAAAACCACATAACCGCCGTCTCGAGCTTTACAGATTGCCTGAGGCGCATCGGAAGCTTCCGCCTTGTATTCTTTTAACCATAACACATTTCCGCTTCCATCTATTTTGAGCAAAACCACCCGAGCATTCTTACCTTCAGTGGGCACGGTGGATCCTGCGATTAAATATTCATATTGATCGGACTCTGTAATGCATGTCGCCTCATTTTCCCATCCGCTCCCAAAACTTTTCTCCCATATTAGCTCACCGCTTTGATTAAATTTAAAAACATACATTAAACTATTGCCAACACTTGGGATATTTACATATCCAACAACTAAATAACAGCTATCATGGGTCAGGCAAACATCATAAGCGTAAACGTCTCTATCTTCTCCGAACTCTTTTTGCCATACAATCTTACCAAGACTATCTAACTTTATGGCTAGGATTCTTCTTTCACCCGTTTCATTTAAATAAATATTTGCGACGAGTAAGAAACCGAACTCGGCATCAGAGCATATGGCAACATCTCGTCCGAATTCGTGATTCTCTAAGCTTCTTTGCCACACTAAATTACCTTCTTCATCTATTTTAAGGACAAAAATGTTTCTACCCGATTGGATACCCCATGTATAGGTCCCTACCACCACATATCCACCAATTTTTGAGGAACAAATAGCCCAAGGTTTACAATCTTTACCTATACTAAAGGTTCTCCTCCACTTAACATTCCCACGTTCATCAATTTTGAATAGTAAAATAACATTACGAAAGTTTGAGTCAAAAGAGCGAATTGTTGTATGACCTCCTACAACATATCCACCTTTATTTGCAGGGCATATTAAAGTTGCATAGGCTTTACCAAAATCCTGATAAATTTTGTTCCAAACATTTAAGACCTTTACTTTTAGGGAGTCTGAATACGAAGAAAAATCCCCTCTTCTATCTCTCGCTCTTGCTTTTACATAAAATTCACCACTTCTATCCCACACCTTTTGCATAACTACCTCTCCACCGGATGCTACAAAATCGCTCCAGAATGAAATAGTACCATCTCCCCAAACAAATTGCACTTGTACCGAATCCCTATCAGGGTCACTCACATTAACTATATATTCGCATTCCCAATCAACATACACTGTATCGGACCCCTTAGGCTTAGATGGTGCTAAAGGCTTGTGATTTTTCCTACAATGCGAGGATAAAATAACAAGGATTACAAAAAAGCATTGTAACCCCTTCATAATCCCTCCCAAAAGAATGGTCAAACGTCATTTTATTTCAATACAACACTAATTTACCTCGCATTCAATACTCATTATCCAGTTAAACAGCTTGTTTTGTAACACTTAAATATTGCAATTCGGCTAAAATAACCCCAAAATAACATTTCGCACTTACACTCACTGTCCTATATAAGAAGTCTCACCTCATCGTAAAGTTCTATTGTTCCTCCCTTTACTACCCTGCAAAACCTACCCCATCGGGAAACGGCATAAGGCCTTCCTTCATTTACAAAGTTTTCCTTTCCAATCTGCAGAATTTCAAGTTCTGCTTCTCCGATAACCAATCTTTTGCCTGGGAGCAAAAGATATTCGGGTATTCCGATAATCGTGATATTTTCGGTAATGTCATCAATGGAAAAAGTAAACTTATCTTTTGGGACTTTGGCAAGTGCCTCCAGAGGAAATACGCTTACTTCTTTCTCAGTCCCAGCATGAACATCACCCTCAACACCAAAGTTAGCTATTAGCCTTATACTCTTCACCTTCTCCTTAGGTCCCCTGGTTGCGGATCTGCCAAGGTTTATAGCTTTACCGGTGTATTCAAAACCAAGCTTTTGGTGACCCGATTTCCCACCCTCTTTCTCAACAAGCTTAACTTCCACTATTCTTGCCCATTTTTCATACCTCTTCAACATGTCATATAGGTTCAAGCAGGCGATTGCACACCCTGTTAAAGCCTCCATTTCTGCCCCGGTTCTATCAACGCAATGAACTTCACATCTAACTTCAATAACGCCCTCATCAAAAATTTCAAGATCCACTCTTGCATTAGTTACCCTTATAGGATGACAAAAAGGAAGCAAATTGGGCGTGTTTTTGAGTCCCAGAAGACCAGCAACCTTAGAAGCATTTACTGGATCGCCCTTCTCTATTCTCCCTTCTTTAATGAGCTTAATCGTATCTTTCTCAACGACTAAGCGACCTATTGCAAGGGCTTTCCTGGGATTTTCTGGTTTGTCCGAAACATCAATCATTTTCATTCCTTTAACCTCCTTTTAGAGTATTATACTTTCTCCATGGTGTAATCAAAAGAACGCCCCAAAAACTTTAAAATAAGTTAAAATGGGCAGAAAATTAGAAGTTCTTCCCTTCGTGGTTACATTAGGTTCGGTTATTTTATTCATCTTACCAACTTTAGCCCTTATTTTTTCTTCTTCTCCAATTGCCATTTTGCGAAGTTTGGTCGATATCGAATTTCTTAAATCCCTTAAAGTATCTTTTCTTTGTGCTTTTTTATCCTCTTTCCTGATTCTTCTATTCGGTACACCCTTTGCCTATCTTCTCGCGAGGAACAAAATCCCATTCTCTAAACTACTCGAAACCCTGTCAGAAATTCCAGCTGCTATACCCCATTCTGTCGCTGGAATTGCTTTGCTCTACCTTTTTGGAAACTTAACCATTCCAGGCAGAATCCTGAACCTGTTAGGGGTCAACTTTAGCAATAGTTACTTAGGAATTATATTAGCTATGGTTTTCGTCAGTGCCCCTTTTTTCGTCATACCGGTCAGAGAAAGCTTTTCACGCATTCCTGACAAATATGAAAAAATTTCTCACTCCCTTGGCAGGGGTAAAATTTTCACCTTTTTTAAAGTATTGGTACCGATGGCAAGGCATGAAATTATAAAAGGGTTTAGCCTTTCTTTTGGCAGGGCTCTTTCGGAATTTGGTGCAATTATGATTGTTGCTTATTTCCCTATGACGGCAACGGTCTTCATCTACGAAAAACTCGAAAGTATGGGAATAAGGGTAGCTCTGCCATACGCTCTTATAATGCTTTTAATATCCGGGGGGATATTTACGGTATTAAAACTAATCCCTGAAAAACATGTTAAAGATCGAAAATCTTAGAGTAAAAAAGGGCAGCTTTTTGCTTGAAGTGGATTTCTTAGAAGTCGAAACCCATGAATTTATAGGAGTTTTGGGACCCTCAGGATCCGGAAAGACAACGCTTCTTGAAACCATAGCAGGCTTCATAGAGCCTGAGAGTGGCAAAATTACATTTTATGGACACGATATTACGAGGATTCCACCATGGAGAAGGCATATTGCCATTACTTATGAAGAGCCTCATCTTTTCCCTCATCTTACAGTTTTCCAGAACCTAACTTATGGTAAAGACGCATGCGAGAAATTTGTACTAAACTTATCAGAGCGTCTTGGAATATCTGACCTACTTGAGCGTTACCCAAGAGAGTTATCAGCAGGGCAAAAACAGAAAGTTTCCATTATTAGAGCATGTGCATCAAGGCCCATGATGCTTTTACTTGACGAGCCTTTCAATTTCCTTGACCCAATGAGTAAAGAGGATTTACGTAATCTCCTTAGAGAGATTAAAGAAGAATTCCTGATGCCAATCATTCTGGTAACCCATGATTTGGAGGAGGCATTCTATCATTCTGACAGAATAATCCTTCTGGAAGATGGAGAGATAAAAGCCATCGGTACCTCCTATGACCTCGTAATGAACCCTCCTTGTGAATTTGTGATGAGTTTTCTTAGTAAGGCTAATTACATCCCTGTAGACTCTCGAGAAGGTAGATTTTTTGTAGGATCTCAGGAAATAGTTCTACCTTCAAATCCTGATAAAAAGAAGTTCGTTGTGATGCTAAGACCGCAGGACATCATCTTAACCAGAGACCCATCGGGAAAAGGCAGTGCAAGGAATCACCTAAAAGGGAAAGTTTCGGATATAATTCGAGGTCAAAAGGTAAATGAAGTGAAAGTTGATGTGGAGGGAATAACTGTTCTTGTATATATAACCGATGCAGCTTTGGAAGAACTAAGCCTTGAACAAAATGAGAGCATATACTTAACCTTCAAAGCTACTGCCCTTCGTATTTTTGACTCAGGGTAATATAATTTTCCCATGCAAAAGGAAGCTAAATTTTACGAAAAATTAGAAAATAGAGTCGTAAGGTGCCACCTCTGTAGACACCATTGCCTGATTAGAGAAGGAAAATCAGGAATTTGCGGAGTTAGGAAAAATATTGACGGGATCCTTTACACTCTTGTATATTCATATCCATGCGCAATAAATGTTGACCCTATAGAAAAAAAACCTCTTTATCACTTTTTACCTGGGTCAAAAGCCCTTTCTATTTCTACTGTAGGGTGTAATTTCTCATGCAAGTTTTGTCAGAATTACGACATCTCACAAGCCTCCAAAGAGGGCGAAATTTTTGGAGATAACATACCCCCTGAAACGGTGGTCTTATTAGCTCAGAAGTATCGGTGTGAGTCAATATCCTATACATATACAGAGCCTACGATCTTTTACGAATATGCCTATGACATTGCAGTACTCGCCAAAAAGGCAGGAATTAAAAACAACTTTGTGACAAACGGTTACATTTCAGAAGAGCCATTAAAATCAATCGCACCATTCCTTGATGGCGCCAACATTGATCTTAAAAGCTTTAGGAGGGAATTTTATTCAAAAGTTGTAGGTGCGAGACTGGAAGAAGTTTTAGATAGTATTAAAACTTACTTTAAATTGGGTATCTGGATTGAGCTAACCACGCTGATCATACCGGGATACAACGACAGCGAAGATGAGCTAAGGGATATAGCGAAATTTATAAAGAATGAACTTGCTGAATACGTACCCTGGCATGTCTCAAGATTTTACCCTAACTACAGGATGAGAAACATACCCCCTACACCTGAAAGAAAAGTTTTACGGGCAAGGGAAATTGGGCTTGAAGAGGGCCTTTTATATGTCTACACCGGGAACATCTACTCGGAAGAAGGCAATGATACTTACTGTCCATCTTGTAAAAAGAGAATAATAGCACGCACAGGTTTTTGGGTTACAGAAAACAGAGTCCAAGGCGGTAACTGCGAGTTCTGCGGTGCGAAGATACATGGTATTTTTTAGTTTCTCGAGCTTCTTTTAAAATTTCTCTATGGAATTTCTTAGACTCGCTAAGAGGGAAGAAGTTTATTTAAATTATTTTACCCTTTTCAGGCCCTTGGAAACTGAAAAAGTAAGCATTTTTGAGGCATTTAGAAGATTCGTTGCCAGAGATATATTATCCCCTGAGGATGTTCCCCCCTTTCCAAGGAGCACCGTGGATGGGTACGCCCTCATAGCCAAGGATACTTTTGGTGCATCAATTAGTTCACCTTCCATCTTACGGCTTGTGGGTGAAGTCAAGATGGCAGAGGAGCCTCATAAAAAATTAGAAAGCGGCGAAGCTATGCGGATCTGGACAGGAGGGTGGTTACCGGAAGGCGCAGATGCCGTCTTAATGCTGGAAAACTCTTCTTTAGACGGTGAACTTCTCGAAGTCTACAAGCCTGTAGCACCAGGTGAAAACATCCTGAAAATTGGAGACGATGTCAAGAAAGGTGAAGTAATTGTGAAAAAAGGCTTCCCGATAAGGTCCCAGGAAATGGCAATTCTTCAAACCCTCGGAATCCTGGAAGTTGAAGTCCACCGAAGGCCCCGGGTGATCATTATCCCTACAGGCAACGAACTTGCGGAACCCTGGCAGGAGCTTAGGCCGGGAAAGATACGGGAGTCAAACTCTATTTCAATTTTAAGTTTGATCAAGGATTATTCTGAAAAAGTAGAAAGGCACCCAATAGTACCTGATGACTGGCAGAGTATAAAAAGCGTCATTAAACGAAATCTGGCAGCGTATGACCTTTTACTATTATCCGGAGGTAGTTCCAAAGGTGTTGGTGACTTAGTTACATCAGTTATAGAAGATTTTGAAGGTGGTGAAATAATATACCATGGGGTTAGCATCAGCCCAGGAAAGCCTACCATATTCGCACGAATTAAGGAAAAACCAATAATTGGATTACCCGGCCATCCTGTTTCATCATTTGTCGCAACCTACTTATTCGCTCTTCCTCTTATAAAGTACCTTCAAGGAGACTTAAATTTCAAACCCGATCATTTGGGTTTCCTTGAGTTAGGCACAGACATCCCCTCAAAACCAGGTAGAGAGGAGTGGATAAGGGTAAAAAGGGAAGGAAATAGATTAACTCCTATCTATTCTGAGTCAGGAGTGATCTCGAGTTTAGTTAAAGCTGACGGACTTGTGAGAATACCAGAGAATGTGGAAGGGTATCACAAGGGAGAGTTAGTGGAGTTCTACCCAGTATGAAAAGGAGATATTTTCTTGAAAGGACAGAGCCCGAGAGGGCAAAGGAGATAATTTCTGAAACCCTAAGGGCCCTTCTAAATCCTGAAACTTTAGGGACAGAGGTTGTTGAAATCCATAAAGCTTCAGGACGCATACTATGTGAGAGCATAAGAGCCATTTACCCTGTCCCAAGGGAATACCTGTCTGCAATGGATGGTGTCGCTACTAAAGCTGAATTTACCTTTGGTGCTTCTCCATCTAACCCTGTTATGCTTAAGGAAGAACAATATAAAAAAATCAATACCGGAAATCTCCTACCACCCGAGTATGACTGTGTAATACGCAGAGAGGATTACACGGAAACGGACCAGGGAACCCTAATCATAATAAAACCTCATCATAAATATCAGAATGTGCGCGTACCAGGAGAAGACATTCTACCCTATGACCTTATCCTTGAAAAATTCAGACCAGTTGATGGCAAGGCAGTCGCATTAGCCCTTCAATCGGGGATAAAGAATGTAACAGTACTAAGCCGAATTAATGCTGTTTTTATCCCTACGGGAAATGAACTTTTAAGATTAGGTGAAGAATATCAAAAGGGCAAGGTTTTCGAGACAAATTCTTACATATTTAAACATGAGCTCGAAAAATTGGGTATAGAAGTCAGTGTAAACGATATCGTTCCTGATGACCCTGATAGGATAGAAAAATGCTTATATGATTTAGCTCATAGATTTCACCTAGTTTTCATATGTGGGGGCACATCCGCAGGCGAATTTGATTACACTGCAGAGATTCTAAAAAAGCATGGAAAACTTTTGATCCACGGTCTTAACTTGAGACCTGGTAAGCCTTTTGTCTTTGGTATCTTCAATAACAGACCTGTGTTTGGACTCCCGGGATACCCCGGCGCCGCACTTTTTGATTTTGAATATGTAGTTTTACCAGCAGTTATGGATTTTCTCGGAATAACTGAGGGCACCGGAGAAGTCAAAGCCTTAGCAGGGAAAAAAATTGTTTCAAGTGAAGGTGAAGTTCATCTAATCAATGTAGTAATCTCAAAAGTCGGTAAAAACTACTGGTTCTACCCGGTAAAGCAGGGCTCCGGACCTCTTTCCCCATTTATTAACAGAAATGGATACACAGTAGTAGACAAAGGCGTCGAGGGCGTGGAGGAAATGGAAGAGAAACTTATTCATTTAAGCACCCGGAAGGACCTCGTTGATAGAAGCCTTCTTTTCGTTGGGAGTCACGATTTATCAATGGACATTATTAAAGAAATTTTGTGGTCGGAGTATAGAATTCTTTTGAATATTGTAAATGTAGGTAGCCTGGGAGGAATTCAAGCGATTTTAAAAGGGAGAACCCATCTATCCGCAATTCATCTTCTTGACGAGGAAAGTGGTGAGTACAACACCACTTTTGTTAAAAAATACGAACTCAAAGATTTTTACCTTTTCCCATTCTTAGAAAGGGAACAGGGGTTTGTTCTTCGAAAAGGTCATGAAGAGTTAAAAACTTTCAGGGAAATAGCAGAGAAAGGATACACTTTTGTTTCAAGGCAAAGAGGTTCTGGAACGAGGATTTTAACAGATTTTCTCCTTAAAAAAGAAGGTTTAAACCCAATAAATATCAAGGGTTATCAGAATGAAGTCACCACCCATATTGAAGTTGCTCACTATGTCAAGGAAGGTCTTGCCGATGTCGGAGTGGCTGTTTATCCCGTCGCTCAACTTTTTGACCTAAAATTTATTCCCATAGGTTTCGAAGAATATGATCTTCTCTTACCCGGGTATTTTGTAAAAGGCGAGTATTTTGAAAAGCTTATTAAGGCAATCAAATCAACAGAATTTCTTGAAAGAATAGAGAAGTTAGGCGGTTACAGGATTGTGTTTAAGGAGTGTCCAAAACTTGAAGGATAAATTCGGAAGGGTCATTGAATATGTGAGGGTGTCCGTTACCGATAGGTGTAATCTCCAATGTTTTTATTGCTCCTCATATAGACCGTATAGTCTTTTAAAACACAGTGAAATCTTAACCTACGAAGAGATTCTTACAATACTCTCCGTTTTAGCAGAACTTGGTATAACAAAGGTAAGGATTACGGGAGGTGAACCTCTTGTAAGAAAGGACATCGGTCTCCTTCTTTCCCAAATAAAAAAGACACCCGGTATCCAAAAGTTGACTATCACCACAAATGGGGTCCTTTTGAAGAACTTTGTAAGTGTGTTAAAAGATGCTCAAGTTGACGGGGTCAATATTAGCCTCGATACGTTAAAGGAGGAAAAATTCACATTAATAACAGGAAAAACACGATTAAAGGAAGTATTAACGGGAATAAAAATGCTCAAAGATGTAAATATCCCGTTAAAGTTAAATACGGTGTATAGTAAACACAACATAGATGAAGTAGAAAGCCTTGTGAAATTTGCAATTGAAACTGGTTCTCCCTTAAGATTTATAGAGCTAATGCCCTTCGATAAAAGTTGGGAGGAGAATTACATTCCGGAAGAGGTCCTGTATGAAAAATTGGAAAAAATTGGTGAAATTTCTCCCATAAGTGCTTCTATCGGCGATGGTCCAGCGCGTTACTTTACCATAAAGACCCCATGGGGAGAAGGTAAAATCGGCCTGATCTCCGCTCTTTCCCATAAATTTTGTGCTGAATGCAACCGCATAAGGATTTCTGCAGACGGGAAACTAATTCCGTGCATGGCATCAGAGATCAGGTTCGACTTAAAAGAAGTATTAAGAAACAAAAAAATAAATAGCCTTGCAGATTTAAAAGAGCTCATAAGGGATGCTATATATAACAAACCCCTCGAGCATAAAATGGAACTTCTCCCACCACCCAATAATATGCGAAAGCTCGGAGGATAATCGTTAAATCGTTTATCTGTAAAGCAAAGGCAATCTTTACATACTTGTCACGATACTTTTCCACTTGAGTTATGTTTTTTCAATCTTAACCAAAGTGCCACGCCCATCCAGTAAACAAAATAAAAAGCTTTATTCGAAGTCTTACTATCCACACATATAAAGACCCAGAAACAATTAGTAGTCTAATGTAAAATTGAAAAAAGATCTATGGATACTCTGGCGCCAACGGCACCTACTATAAAGGAGGAACCTCAACAAGAAGAACCAAAAGCAGAGATGCTTTCCCTGCCCACATCTACTCCTCAAGAAACAACATCGATTTGCGTCGGCGAAATAAAAGAGTACATAGTGAGAAAAGGCGACTGCCTATGGGGTATATCAAAAAAGGCGGAAATATACGGAAATCCGTCGATGTGGCGCAAGATTTATGAAGCAAATAAGAATATAATTAAGGATCCTAACCTTATTTATCCAGGGCAAAGACTCGTAATACCTGCGGATTAATGCTATATATAGTATAGGTGCGACTTTAGCAATAAAGATAACAGCCTGTAGAAAGCAAAGACCATTCATAGATAAATTAGGCGGAACTCATTCTAACTTTTGAACTTATTTTGAGGGTTATAATTTTCTGATGTTTTTTCATACAATTTTAACCTGGAAATTAAAGGAGGTTTTTTTATGAATTTTATACTCGCAATAGGCCTTGTGGTAGGTGCTTACCTATATCCTACCCTACAGGAAAAGCTTTCCACCTTTTCCTCAGATGACCCCATACCCGTGCTTGTACATCTTGTTGCTAAACCAGATTTTTACGGCAAAAGAGGCTTAAGTTACAAGGAATATGTGAACTACCTAAAACAATTCTGCGAAAACTCCCAAAGAGAAATCCTCCTTGAGCTCCAGTCAAAGTATAGAGCCAAAATTTATGAAATAAGACCCTACTGGATATTTAATGGGTTCTATTTAAAAGCAACAAAGGAAGTAATTCTATACCTCGCAACTCGAAGCGATATTGAGTACATAATAGATGATCAAATCATATCTCTTTCGAAGTTTAGCCCAATAGGAGAAGTTCCCAAGGATAAGGCTATAGAATGGAATATATTAAGAGTCCGTGCAGATTCCTGCTGGCTTGCAGGCTATGACGGAACAGGGGTAGTAGTAGCCCATATGGATACAGGAGTCGATCCGAATCACCCAGCACTTTCGGGAAAGTGGCTTGGCTCTCCTTATTGGTTTGACGCGGTATCAGGGCAAACTACACCTTATGACGATAATGGGCACGGTACTCACACTATGGGTACCATACTGGGTGGCGATGGTTTTGGTCCTTTTTCAAATGACATAGGAGTAGCCCCGGGAGCGAAGTTTGTGTCCTGTAAAATATTCAATAACCAGGGTACCGCACAAAGTTCTTGGATTCATGCGGGCTTTCAAAAAATAGCGGAATGGAAATCCCAAGGAGTGAACATTGTTGCAAGCTCAAACTCCTGGGGCTCCACAGATATTATAAGCACGGAATTCTGGCAAGATGTAATGAACTGGAGAAATCTCGATATAATTCCCGTATTTGCTGCTGGAAATAATGGTCCAAATAGTGGAACCATAAATACACCCGGCTCATTTCCTACAGTATTAGGAGTAGGTGCCACAAATAATTCGGATTATATAGCAGATTTTTCCTCTCGCGGTCCTGCGCCCAACCAGACTCCATGGAATAATACATCATATTGGCCAAGAACGGACTGGAACTTTATTAAACCTGATATATCTGCACCAGGCGTATCCATAAGGTCTTCCATTTCAGGTGGAAGTTATGGCTACTCCGATGGTACATCAATGGCCACTCCCCATGTTGCAGGAGCCGTTGCGATTCTGAAACAGAAGAATCCCGGCTTATCTTTTGAACAAATTTACAATTTAATTGTGGAAAACGCAGATATGCCATCTCAAGGTGCCCCATATCCAAATAATAATTACGGGTGGGGGATCCTCAATATTTATCAAGCTTTACTGGCTACCCCAAGTCCACAGACACCCTATATTGTATTTATTAATAAAAATTTCACCGATGAAAATTCCAATGGAGTCTGGGATCCAGGTGAAACGATACAAATTTTTGTAACACTTAGAAATATGGGCTCTGAAGCTAATAATGTAAGCGTAAATTTGGACACCTCTACCGAAGGTATAAACCTGCTTGACAATACAACTACCTTTAACCAAATAAGTACAAATCAAGAAGTTACAAATGCCTCAGACCCATTTGTAGTCCAAGCTGCATCTACCATTTTAGAGGGTACAAATGTTAACTTTACACTAAATATAGAGTGTGAGGGCGGATACACCTGGAGTTATTCTTTCAGCATAGTTATAGGTATACCTGGTGTAGATTATGTTGATCACTCCCCGGGAAATATCCTGCTAACAGTCACGCGATACGGAACATTGGGGTATATGGGATCTAATCAGGCTGAGGGAAATGGTTGCCGATACCCGTCTTCATCGGTATCCCATCTTTATTACGGGTCATTTGCGGTTGCAACAGACAGTGTTTACGTAGTCGACAGATATTATGAAAGCGGAGGCAGTGATGATGATGACTGGGTCACCCTTACATCCCCTGATGGAAGAGTAAAAATGTATAGACAATATGGAGAATACTATGAATTTTCTAAAGCAGCGTATTCGGACGAAAATGGCGAAATTTCCAGGGGATTAGTAGTATACCAGAGAGGCTACTCTTTTAACACCGGTTATGGTATAAATTATGTAATACTCGAATTCACCTTATATAACAATTCTCCAGAGCTCATACAAAACCTTTATGCTGGATTATTTACCGACTGGGATGTGGGCGGTAGCAGCGGGGCTTCTTCAAATGCAGGTGGAACAGATAATACCAGAAATATGGCGTATCTGTACTACAGCTCAGCCTTCATGGGAACTGCAATTCTGAACCCATCGAGGCAGCAAACTCAACTCATTGCCAATAAATCAGTAATAGATCATCAGGTTTATGTTTATCCGTACAATGGTTTGCCTGACTCACTTCAATGGAAGTTTTTAACAGGCACTTATTCTAGAGCCTCTACCAACAGAAATTATGACTGGTCAACGGTAGTCTCAGCGGGTCCATTTACTCTCCCACCGTACGATAGTGTGAAAGTAGCCTTCTGCGTGGCAGGTGCAAGTAGTATTCAAAATTTGCGTACCTTCATAGATGATGCTTACGCACGATACTGGGGTATTGTAGTCCCGAATAACGAGATTTTGGAAGAGCCTAAACTTGTTATAAACAAACCTCTAAGAGGAAATGAATTAAAATTTACGGTTCCGCTCAAGGGTCCAATTACTATTTCGGTGTATGATGTGAAGGGTTCACTAATTTATACTACAACCCTAAACTCAAAAAGTTATACCAATACGGTAAAGCTTCCACAACTTGCCACAGGCATGTACTTCATAAAAATAAGCACTCCCAAAGGAGATTTCTCGGAAAAAACACTCATAGTAAGATAGATAGGAATAAATCTAATCGGGGCTATTCCTTGGGGATAGCCCCTTATTTTTTTCCATAGGGAACCACATACCTAACCATCCACATTAAATTTAAAGGAAAGCAATTTAATAAACCTTGCCCTTTTACTCTTAACGCAGTATAATTTTTTCGCTATGACAGAAAATAGAAAGAGTATTGATGGGTATTTAAATTTCTATAAGTTTCTCAGGCACAAGATTTCTCTCGATGCAGAGAAAAAATTCGGAAAATACGGGAAAGCCCTGACAGATTTAGTACTAACTGCCCCGGACCTGTTCATATTCATATTCAGACTTTACAGAGACCCCGAACTCCCCATTGAGCCAAAACTGGCTCTTGGTGCTGTTTTAACATACTGGGTGCTGCCTCTGGATTTCCTTTCCGAAATGTTTCTGGGAGTATTAGGTTACATCGATGATGTTTTTCTCGCGGCTTATATATTGAACTCCTTAATGCATCAACTCTCTGAGGATAAGATAAATGAATACTGGCCAGGTTCTGAGAAAGTTCCAAAGATCATATCAACAATTCTTGGGTATGCAGAGCTTGTAGCAAATCTAATGGGAAAGAATATTCATGTCAAGTTTCAGAAGCTCATGAAGAGAATCGAAGACAAAATGAGCATCAAGCAGTCCTCAGATGTTAAAGAAACTCCAGAATCTGAACAATTTAACACACCACAAAAGGTACAGCCTAAAGATTTCTCAGACTTTTCTATAGGATTGGAAACCGATGAATAACTTATTCCTGAAGTATCTCTCTCCGCCTTTTTTCAAACTCTTCAGATGCAATTTCGAAATCTTCCTTACGACCAAGGTCTAACCAGAATCCCTCGTGTTTATAAACAGCCACATCAAGGTTGTCCTTTAGTAAATCCCTAACGAGGTCCGGTAGATCATATTTAATATTCTCTGGCAACCTTCTCAAAATGTATGGATTGAATACATAAACCCCCATGGAAACATAGTACTCAATATTTGGCTTTTCTGTGTATCCCTTTAATCTGTTTTCTTCGAAATCCACAACTCCGAAGTCAACATATATAGATCTTTTTACTACACCAATGGTAAGGGGAGCCCCCTGAACAAGGTGAAAACGATAAATCTTGGAAAAATCAAGGTCAGTAAGGGTATCGCCATTAATAACGAGGAAGGATTCATCAAGCTTATCCCTAAGGAGCTTTAAAGGACCTACAGTCCCGAGCTCTTTGTCCTCCACCGAATATTCTATTTTCGCTCCCCACTTCCTCCCGTCATTAAAATACGACTTTATAAGCTCAGCCAGATGCCCACAGGCAACAAATATATCCTCAAACCCACTTTTCACAAGCTTTCTAACAATAATTTCCATTATGGGAACATCCCCAACAGGCATTAATGGCTTCGGTACAATTGTTGAATATGGTTCAAGCCGTCTCCCTTTTCCACCTGCTAAAATAACGGCTTTCACTTACAACCTCCAATCCCAGGGGTTTATATCACTAAACACCCTATCTTTTACCTCAAGGACTTCCAAGAATCTCCTATCTTCCTCTGAAATTCCACCCGCAATCTTCATTTTTTCCAACATGCTGAGTAATCTCTTACAACTTTCGTAGTGCTCCGAAAATCTTCTCTCTGCGTAATCCCTCGCACTCCAGGTAGTTATAAGAAATTGCCAGTCTGATGACTGCAACAGAAGTAGTTCTCTTCCAAGTTGTTTCAAAATTCTGTTATATTCTGAATTTTGTTGATAATTTATGTCTAATGCGTTTCTATAAAAACTCTCTTCTATCTCGTAAATCTTTTCCCATGTCCACGATGTCCACTGATTAAGCCAAACCCAGTGAAAACCACCTTCACCCCAAGAACCCTCCGGAAGGTTTATCACCAATTCTGGAGGGAATTTTGAGTTATACTCCGCGAGAGTAGTGGTCTCCAGTATCTCGCTCTTTTCGATTTTTTCAAAAACCTGTTCTATCCACTCCACCCCCTCAAACCACCAGTGTCCAAAAAGTTCAGTATCAAAAGGAGAGACAATTATTGGAAATTCTACTTCGGAACCCCAAACTATTCTCTCGATGAGTTCCACAAAATGATTTGAGTGACTTTTGAGAGCCTCTTCAGCCCAGTCACGCCTGTACTCATCCTTACTACCAAGATCTACATCTTTTCCAGTTATTCTCCAATATCTATGGCCACCAGGGAAATGTTTCTTGTGAAATTCCAGATATGCAAAATCCCCTGGATACCCTATGTCTCGTGACCAAACTTGCATAGCCGTTCTTGGATCCCTAGCAAAAACAGCAGCTCCTTCCTTTTTGCCGGGGGAAACAGCGTAATAATTCCTTGTCACATCTTTTTTCTCGAGTTCGTGTGGCTTGTAATGCGCTGCCTGAGTCTCCCATAAGTATTTTAGTGCTTCAAATAACCCTAAATAGGTTCCTACTGCCTTTCCCCCCTCTATAAGATGGTGATCTACCAGGAAATACTCAATATTCTGCATATTATAGATTTCTTCAAGACCTAGTCTAATTCGTGGCTCATAGTTTCCTACAGGTGCTTTCCATTCATAAGAGAATCTATACGCCAGCTCAGGTGGCCAGATCCCCTTAGGCTCCTTACCCATGTTCTTTATGAATGCCCTTCTACCTTCCAGAACCTGGGCTAAACAGGACTCGTCTTTTAACAAAAGCGGTAAATATCCGTGAGTTGCCCCTGAAGTAATAATATCAACTTGACCTTCTCTGTAATACCTGGCAAATCTACCTACAATATCACGGTCTATACTATCAAAATACTCTGCTACGCTCTGGTAAAACTTCTGCCAGTAAACTGCTATTTGGGCCCTTGTATTAAAGCCCGTTTTCCTGAAGTAAATCTCGTCATCCTTAGCCGAATCAATTTTCTGCTCCAGGTAACCAACAAAACCCTCTTGAAACCGGCTGTCACTTAGCTGTTCCTGAAGGATTGGAGTAATCCCGATGGTAAATTTAGGTCTTATACCTTTTGATCCGAGTCTGTCCAACATCATAAGTAAGGGAATATAGGTCTCTGAGGCTGCCTCGTAAAGCCATTCTGCACCATGGGGCCATGTGCCATGCCCAAGTACATATGGTAAATGGGAATGTAATACTAATGCAAAATAACCTCTTTTTGCCATAATCTCTCCAGTTTATGCAATTAAAAACTAATCTCTGCTTCTCTCAAAAATACTGCCGCTTCTTCGGGTGGGGTGGGGTTTATATATAGTCCAGATCCCCATTCAAAGCCTGCAATTTTTGTAATTCGAGGAATTAATTCTATATGCCAGTGGTAGTCATATTCTATGGTAGACCAGTATTCATCTCTTCCAGGCCTGGGATGAGGGCTTGGCGCCGTATGAAGAACCATATTGAAAGGAGGGTCGTTTAAAACAACTTTTATTCTCAGAAGCATCTCCTTAAGAACCCCTGCTAAAACTTCAAGTTCGTAATCCTCAAGCAGCGTAAAATCATATAGATGTTTCTTAGGAATAAGCCAGGTTTCAAAGGGAAAAGACGATGCAAAAGGTTCCCATACTACATATCCATCTCGGTCAATCACAATCCTTTGACCAAATTGAAGTTCCTGATTCACTATATCACAAAGCAAACACCTCTCCTTAACCCTGTAATGGTCCCTTGAGGATTGAAGTTCCGTTACTACCACAGTGGGTATCATTGGTGTGGCAATAAGCTGAGAGTGAGGATGAGAAAGGGATGCTCCTGCCTCTCTTCCGTAATTCTTAAATATCAATACATATCTGATCCTTAGATCTTTTCTCAGATCCCTTATCCTCTCACGATAAGCAATCAAAACTTTTTTAATTTGTTCAACGCTCAAATCTGACAGATTTTTATCATGTTCTGGAGTTTCTATAATAACTTCATGGGCGCCTATACCGTTTATTCTGTCAAACAGACCAACGGCCTCCCTTGTAAGTTCACCTTCAACTCTCAAAGCAGGAAATTTATTAGGGACAACCCTGACCTCCCATCCTTCGCTATTCGGGGTTCGATCTTTAGGTCCTATATAAAAAATTTCAGGAGGGGTAGTGTGCTCATGACCATAACAAAATGGACAAACTCCAGTCTTTATCTCCTCCTTAGAAATAACGTAATCCGAGGGCCTTCTCCCCCTTTCAGTGGAAATCACTGTCCACCTTACCCTGAATACATCGTATCTTAACTCAGGCATTTTTTCCTCCTTTGAGCACAATCTTCATTTTTTCACGACAGTCTCGTTTTTCAGGCTTTATAATAACAAAAATAGAATTGCCCTGGTATACTAAGTCAAAACCCCTCTCCGACTGGGATACAGTTAGAATAGGGTAAACATAAAAGTCGTGAGTATGCGATGTTTTTAATTCAAGTTGTGCCTTTAAAATTTGATCCTCGAATAATAAGCTATCTTTCCCCTCTACCATGACGTCCCTTTCAGCTACTTGCACCAGCTCACCATTCAAATGTAAAACAGGAACTTCAAATTTCAAATTCAACTCCATTGCCATAAGGCAGTTCAAGGGCTTCTCAGAATGTACTTGCCACTCTAATTCAATGGTAGAACCTTTTAAACGCACTACCTTGATAACTTCAACACCGATTTTATCCCCAACTTGAACAATTCCCTTTTTTACCAGTTTTACACCATCCTTGATATTCCTGACTTCAAACTGCCCACTTACAAAATCACCAAGTTCTTGAAACTTTGAATATCTTAACGATTCCAGAGGTGTCTCCACAGGAATAAAGTGAACATAAAACGAGTATCTGGGGTATGGGTCGTAAACCATCTCTTTTGCACTTTTTTCATCTATCCACTTTCCAAGTTCATGGATAGATGCCACCCCTTCCCGTGGTGCATCCCCAATCTGAACTCCCTGGTGATAATGCTCAAAACGACGAGTTAGGGTATCCTGATAATTGTAGAGCGTAGGGAAATGGGAAATCTCATATATGCTGCCCCCAAGGTGGGGCAAGATAGAAATCCTGAAAAATTCATTTTTTATAGAAATCTCCTTATATCCGTCTTTATTGATGTCCTCATATACCTTAGATGGTGTATGAAGTCTTGCATCCAATTCCACCAGGTTCCTGTATATTTCTTTCCTCAAATGAGGAAGATAAAGCCCCCCAAAGACACCGTGCCAGTAAGCATCGTTACATTGAGCTCTATAAAGGAGTTCTCTTAATTTCCTGTCCCTTCTTTTTTCCACATACCGAGAAAGATATAACATTTTCTTGTGCATGTTATTGGCTTCTTCGTATTTAACAAGGAAGTTTCTCCAGATTCCTCCTCGAACGAATCTCCTGTACTTATCAAAAACTCCTTCTCTCCGGAGTTTTTCAACGAATTCCATAAACTCCACTGCACCTTCAGCAGGGAGAGACCACTCACCCATTTCAAAATACGAAGCAGTGGGTAGGTAAATCCTGCCCAGAGGTGGAAATGTCCTCAAAGCCTCACTATAAGTCATTGTCTCAATCTCCGGTGTAGAAAGCACTGTCTCTACAAATTTCCTAAGCCAACCCCTTTCATACACCCAATTATAGGTCCCAGGCCAGACACCAAACTTCTCCCCATCATCAAAGATGATTGCAAGTTCTCCAGGGATACTCTTAATGTAGCTAATCCCTTGCTCTACTTCTCTAAATGGGATGAGGTATCTTAATGTTTCATCTATGGGAAATATGGCTAGGGTATTCCCTTCGCACTCTGTAAGATAATACCCGTGCAATTCCTCTTTCTTCTTACCTGCAGAAATAAAATGAAAATCATCTACAAGTACATATTTAATCCCTGTTTCAATCAAAGATGGAAGTATCTCTGACTCCCATACTCTTTCCGTGAGCCAGAGCCCTGAGGGTTTAACGCCAAACCTTTCTTTAACATAATCTATCGCTTTAATAATTTGACCCACCCTGTCTCTGTGGGGTATTGAGGCAAGTACTGGTTCGTAAAAACCGCTGATTACGAGTTCAATCTGCCCTCTCTCTACCATCTGAGAAATCTGATCCAACAATTCGGGATGTTTCTTTTCAAAGTATTCCCATAAAGGACCAGTATTATGCATGGAGAACTTAAATTCGGGGTAATCTTTCAAAACATCTATAAAGGGTTTGTAACTTGCCTCATATGCGTGTTCAAACACATGATCAAAATTACCAACAGGTTGATGATTATGAATCCCGAAAAGAAGCCTTTTTTTCATTCAACCTCCTACCACACCAAATCTATCTCCTCGTCTGTGAGTCTTTTAATTTTAAAGGACCCTACACGGGGATACCTCTCTGATAGTCCTTCTCCATTTACTATAATGTGAAACTTGATTTCTAAATGAAAGGGCAGAAACTCCTTAACAATACCTATCTCTATTACCTTTTTGTATGCGAATTCCACAAAACTTACCGGTGTAGGGTGCTTAAGATCTATTTCGATAAATTTACCATCTTCAAAATATATATTAACTTTATCTAGTTGCCGTGATGGCTGGGGTTTTAGCATCAAGTAGAATTTTTCTCTGCCAAATCCAAAATAAATCTTCTCCAGAAAATGGGTTTTAGACTGCATCGAACCCGTTGACATGATTTTAACATTAAACTCTCCAGCCCCCAAATACTCGTAGTAATTCTCAACTACACCGTCAATCCTTGGTTCAATATACGCTGCACTGTGTACATCGGGTGTTACACTCTGAATTTCCGTTTTAATTGGTTCATCCAAAAAGGGTGGAACACTTTTACCAGCATATTGCACAGCCTTTTTAAGGTGACCTCTGAAAAGTTCATCGAACTCCCTGAAATAGATAGTAAAATTATCATCCCCGTACCACCAGAACCAGTCTGATCCCTCACTGCACATGAGCTCCTCTTCGGCAATAGGCGTTAAGGAATCTTTTACGAGGGTTTTGACCTCATGGAGATATTTCCAGGCTTTATCCTTTTCCGGATGTCCCGTCCATGTTGTAAAATCACTCCTAATCCAAGATCCAGGGTGAAGAGTAAAAAGAGGCTCAGGCTTCTCTTCTTCGCATACCTCACTAAAAGTTGAAGTCACAACCCTCGTACATTTATTTAGCAAGCTATATAGGGTCTCCAGAAACTTAAAACCCCCTTCAGGGTAACTATCCCAGGGATTCTCACCATCAAGAATAATTGGTACTAACTTTTTTTCTCTATGATAAAGTGCCCTTAATTTCTCAAATAAATCCATGGCAGACTCCACTTCAGGCCTCTGGGAATAAGCAAAACCGATTAAATCAGAAAGTTCTCTATCACGGAAAAAAATTTTTATGCCATAAAGCTCATAAAAATAGTAAATCCTATCCCTATCACCAGTTTTTAATGATTTTAGCAAGATTTCTTCATCTGTAGCAATCCACTTAATCCCATGTTCCTTGTAAAGCGGAATGGTATCCGATGATACAGCCCCTTCTGCTGGCCACATCCCCTTAATTTCATATCCAAATTGTTCCCTAAAATAATTAATTGTTTTCTGAATATGTTTTCTCGCATTTTCGGGCTCTGAAAAGGTAAAATTCGGTCTTCTTGTATAGGGGTTAGAAATCTCCGCGTTTTTTGAATTGTATAATACAGGCAAAATTGGATGATAATAGGGCGTTCCAGAAATCTCTACTCTCCCTTCCCTGGCGAGATCAAAATATAGATTTATCGTCTCCTTTATAAGATCAGGAATTAGCTTCCATACAGCTGCCTTATCCTCTTCCTTATATTTTTCTTTCTTTTGTGATAACTCTCTAAGAATAAGATTCCTGCTTACCAATACCGGGCTTATTGCACTAAAGATCCAGTAAAATTGGATGTCTCTTAGATCTTGTACTGTGAAATATTTCCACCTTTCCTCAATTTCATGAACCTTACCGCGCTTTCTGTAAAGATAGTAAAACCTGTGAAAGGGTCTTATTCGTGTTCTTTCAGATATATTGAAAAAATGGTAAAGAATGAATTTAATCTCTTCCTCTGTCAAAGAGTCAGCCGGTTTTTTAGCTATTTCTGAAAACCTACAATGCGCTCTGCCATTTGCATAGTCCTGAAGCTGTTCAAGAAGTATTGGCACCAGGTTGAAAGTTACTTTAACACCGTCAAATCTCGAGACCATATAAGGCATTTCATAGTATTCTTTTAAGGCATGTTGAAGTACCCATGGGAGATAATATATTCTTTTGCCGTCTTCATTCAAAAAGTAAGCAGGCTGATGCATGTGCCAGAGGAATAAGACCCTCATTCTTCCTTTGCTTTTTCAATTAATTTTTTAAAGTACACTAAATTGTTTTGAAGGTCTTGATCGCTTTCAAATTCAGCATAAATAGAAATAGCAGAATAATATTCTTCCGGTCTAATTAATATCCAGCCTGAGTCCCTGAAAATCTTAATCCCGTCAACAAAAGAAACCTTTTCATTCCTGATACCCTCCGCGATCTTTCTCATTACGGCACCTTTTTTCTCCAAAGGGCACGAGACCATTTCGTGGTAAATATTGAAATGAGGGATACTTTTTGCAAACTCACGGAGATTTATATCCTTAAAAGCAATAAGTTCCAGGATCTTGCCAAAAGTAAACATTGGATCTGACGCAGAGTGAAGGTCAGGGAAGATAATATGTCCTTCACCTGTAGCTGCAAAAATTACACCGTCTTTTGTTGACTCTATTTCACACAACCTTTGAGAAGACTGAACATTTCTCACAACTATGTTGTTTACCTCACACATCTTTAAAACTTCGCTAGGTAAAAAGCTCGGGACAACGACTTCTCCCTTCACCCCAATTTCTTTGAGTAGGTAAAGTAAAAATACGATAAGACTTAAACCTTCAAATACCCTACCTTCTGAATCTACAAGTGCAAGAGTTTCCTCACCAGGGTAAAAATATACACCAAGATCATAATTTAAATTTTTAACCAAGTGAGCGATGCGATTTATCGACGCATTAATCTCTTCTCTATTCTTAGGTTTTCTTAAGGGATCAACATGGGCATTTAAGCTTATATACTCGCCTATAAAACTGTTCATTATATAAGGGAAAAAGTCTGACAGTACGCCATGAGCGTAATCCAGCACAACTTTGAAAGGTCTTGCCTTTATAATTTCCACATTTAACGCCTTGATATAAGATTCCTTATAGAAATCAAATATTCTGTTTTCTACCACAATCTGTCCCGCCTCAAGATAATGCGCCCTCCTGAAATCCTCGCGGTAGAATCCCCTTTCAATGGACTTTGCAAAATCCGGTGATATTAAAAATGCATGGGTATCGAAAAAAATAATCTCGGTTGAGGGTGGATCTTCTGGTGCCTGCCTGAAGTAAACACCTGCTATCTCTCCGAAGGTGCTGAGCTTAAACCTTAAAATGGGCAATGGGATCATCTGGGCATCCCTGATATTAACACCACTTGAGCCAAGGCCACCTATAAAAGCCCTCCGGAGATTTCTCGCTGATGGACTTGAATCTCTCCCTAAGATAACCCAGGAGTTTCGAGGTAAAAGTGCGCCAAAGGCGGAACCGAGCTTGGCACACATTTCAGGGGTTAACTCCACATTAGTGAGCCCGCTTATTTTGGCACCTTGGAATAAAGACTTTTTCCACCTTTCACCCCACACAAGATTAGAGGTAACCACCGCATGATCTTCTACTACTTTTCTTGGCCAGATTTTTACGCCCTCCTTTACCACAGATCCCTTCCCTATAATGCACTCGTCAGCAATTACCGCCCCATTTTCTATTACAGCACCCTCCAGTATCTGAACATTGTTCATAAGTACTGCGCCTTTGATCCTGGCGCCCTTCTTGATGTAGACATTATCCCATATTATTGAATCTATTATTTCAACCTCGGGCTCAATTACACAGTTATTACCTATAGAAGATCTGCAGATCTTTGAAGCGTTGCCTATAACCGTGTTCTTTCCCACAATTACGGTACCCTTGAATTCTATATCTTCCCCTAAGGTAACATCCTCGCCTACCCTCACATCTCTTCCAACTAGATCAAGTTTAACCCCTTCAATATTTATATTAACTTTACCGTCAAGCACATCGTAGTGGGCGAAACGGTATGCGTCAGGATCACCTATATCCTTCCAGTAACCTTTCCCGACAAAACCGTAAAGTGGTTTACCTGCCTCCAGAAGTTTGGGGAATAAATCCTTGGAATAATCAAAAGATGTGCCAGAAGGAATGTTTTCAAAAACTTCCCTCTCAAGGATGTAAATCCCTGTGTTTATTGTATCAGAAAAAACTTCACCCCAGGTAGGCTTCTCAAGAAACTTTACTATGCGAGCTTCTTCGTCGGTTATTACAATTCCAAATTGAAGGGGATCGTGAACCCTTGTAAGGCCAATGGTTACAAAGGCAGACTTTTCCCTGTGGAACTCTCGCATTTTAGTTAGATCGTAATCAGTTAAAAGGTCGCCACTTATTACAAGTACCTCTCTGCTATCCCCTAAGTAAGGTTCTGCCATCTTGCAAGCCCCAGCGGTTCCGAAGTCTTCCGATGGAACAACATAATTAATTTTGACTCCGAAATCCGATCCGTCGCCAAAGTAATTCTTTATTATCTCGGGCTGAAAATACAAGAGCATTATTATGTCGTCAATCCCGTGCTTTTTCAGATGATGCACTATTCTCTCGAGAATTGGCTTGTTCACAAGAGGCAGCATCGGCTTCGGTATATTCATGGTTAAAGGCCTTATCCTAGTACCAAACCCTCCTGCCATTATAATACACTTCATAACAAAACTCCTGAAAATATGATTTTAGAATATTAAATGATATTCCTCTTATAGTCAAGGAGCGGAGCTTGTAACATTGTGAACTTTATTCAAGATTCATAAGAATAAAACCCTAACAAATTAAGCAAAAAGGCAATTTAAGCTCAAGCGTATGTCAAAAGGTCATGGTAGCAAACAAAGTTATGTTAGCTCCCTCTTGAGGCTTACGGGATGCCTTTTAAACCCAAGAAAAATTCGCGGATTAAAATTTTTCTAGTTCCAAAATTAACCATCTACTATTTGAGTCTACAATCCTTAGAGCTTATCATTTACTTTAGGTGTATGTATAGATTTTTCATTAAAAGGGTTGTGGATATTGTATTAAGTTTTTTTGGTCTTTTACTATTGTCACCGCTACTTTTAATTATTGCACTATTAATTCTAATTTTCGACGGTCCTCCGA
Source organism: Caldifarciminota bacterium (assembly GCA_039803305.1). Taxonomy (GTDB): domain Bacteria; phylum Hydrothermota; class Hydrothermia; order UBA1063; family UBA1063; genus UBA1063. Next base: position 5,392 of record JBDRYG010000009.1, on the reverse strand, counting down.
TCTTTTTCTTACAACCCCGCGCAGGTAAAAACCTCAAACCCTTTAAGTTGATAAAATTCAGAACAATGGTTAACGACGCTGAAAAAATGGGTCCTCTAATAACGGTGGAAAATGATCCAAGAATCACAAGGCTGGGTCGTTTTCTAAGGAGCACAAAACTTGACGAACTACCACAACTTTTAAATGTACTTTTAGGGCATATGAGCTTTGTTGGTCCCCGACCACAGACTTTTAAATATGTTGAGATGTTTAAAAAAGATTATGAAGAGATTCTAAAAGTACGACCTGGTATAACTGATCTTGCCACCCTTGAATTTCATAACGAAGGTAAAATATTGAGCAAATATGAAGACTATGAAACTGCATACATAAAGGAAATTCTTCCGGTAAAACTCGAGCTTAACAAAAAATATGTTAAAAATTTGAGCCTTGCAATGGACATAAAGATAATTGTTAAAACCTCTCTAAGGGTTTTAAGCCTATCTTTGCACTACCTCCAGTATTCTATTAAAAAAATGTTTCGAAAAAAACAACAATTATAACCAGGTTGTTCAGCGTTTACTCGATTTAACGAAGAAGCCAGCGCAAAAAAATTAGCACAGATTCCTCACGAATGATACTTCACATCAATGATGTAATATCGATCGGTTCCTTAACAAATCAGAGGAAAGCTTATCCATGTCTATACTCAAGAACTCTCCAACACCTCACCGTTTTAGATTAAATAAATCCTAATCTGAAAAGCTCCTTATACCAAAAGGTATTTAAATTAAAGTAACCTTAGTTTTCTGATCCAACCAGCCCGAAAATGAACAATTCTTATGTATACCAACACATAAATAAAAACATACAGGAGACAAAGGAATAAAAGTGCATATGTATGATACCTCAAAAAGTAAGCAGCTGCCGAACTAAATAAGTAACCAAATAGAATTGTTTTAGTTGTATCAGGATTTTCCTTTATATAGCGCCGATAAATTAAAGAATGAAGGTGTTGAAAATCAGCCTCCATCGGAGTCTTCCGCTTAACCACAATTCGCCTGTACATTGAAAACAAAGTTTCAAAAACTGGATAGAACACTAAAACAAGGGGATACCATGGAGAAACACGATTATTCCGATAAACTAATAGAATAGAGCATGCAGCAACCAGAAAACCTATTAGATATGCCCCATTATCTCCTAACAGGATTCCCCCTCCGGGATAATTATGTAAAAGAAAACCAAGTATGCCAAAAGATAGAATTATGCAAAAAGTAAGAAGCTCATAATCTGCTACATCAAGGGCTGCCAGGCCCAAGAAAATAAATGCAATTAATGCTATTCCGCCGGATAGACCGTTAAGTCCGTCAATTATATTGAAGGCATTGACCACACCAGCTATGGCAAAAATGGTAAAAACTAAAGCAAAGAAATTAATCCTTAATAATGAGTCGAAAATGGGAAGTCCTACATACCTTATATATTCCCCATACAATCCAATAAAGATAGCACCCGAAAGGAAGGATATGGAAAGCCTTACAGATGGTCTTACACTCTTAAAGAAATCTTCATAAATGGCAACGAGAAAAATCGGCAAAACAGAAAGAAACAACTTGAAACAACAGAAAAGTTTAGCTGGCAACATCCCTATCAGCACCCCGATAAATATTGCAACTCCGCCCATGCGAGAAGACCTCTTGGGATTTATTTTCTGAGGTTCACTGCCGGGCCTATCTTGTGCCAGCTTTAATTTTGAGTAGTGGAGTGAAAGCAAAAAACTTAAAGCAAAAGTTACGATTAATGATACTATTACAACGATCACCTAAGTATACCCCCTTTAGTAAAACGCAAATAATATAGAGTGAAAATTTTAACGTTTTGCTTTATCATTTTCTAAAATATATCATATGAAAGGAGCAAATGCAAGCAAATTTTATCACAATCGCAACTATTACCCATTACAATCTGAGGGTTAAAATCACACATCTTCCTACCACGCGCCACCCCCTCCACCACCGGCTCCTCCTCCGCTAAACCCTCCACTCCCACCACCTCCACCAGAAGAACGCGGAGGGGAATAAACGCTGGATCTTACATAAGACAGAGCAGGTAAGAAGCCATGTACTGATATAGTTCCAAAACTTCCCTTATCCTTAATCTGCTCATAAATTTCTTCAAAAACCCTCCCCCACTTTTCTTCCTCACCAAATGCTATAGCATAGGAGAGCAGAGTTTTAAACATTTCCGGTTTTTCTAGGGCGAAGCGCTTGAGTCTATCTTTTTCCACAGTTCTTATAAACTCATATAAACCTCTTACGATCCTCAGGGCTTCAGCACCCTTCCATGTTTTCACAACCATTATATTTCCAAAGAAAAGAAACACCGAAACCGTCATGAAGGCACCTATGGGAACTAAAAAAGCAATTGACTCAAAATATCGAAGCAAAATAGAAGTAAGAATTAAATAGCCGAAAAATCCTGCTACTGCGAAAAAAGCATACTTAGCCTTTATTTTTTGAGGATTCTCCGAAAAGTAACCATCTTTTGTCATACGACGATATATGACTTTCTCAAGTTCTCTGTAATCTAAGTAAAATCGTTCCTTAAGGCTGGATAACTTAACAGTTCCATCCTCCTCTTGATAATCCTTTTTAAAAATCCTCCTCAAGAGCTCACATTGGTGGTCTTTTAAAGGGGCATCACAACCTTTAATCTTTTTCAGAATGTAATCCTTGTATCCGTAGTGTTCCATTGATATATAACCATTAAGGATAAGATACATTATTTCCGCCGTTATGTCTCTTGGATCAACTTTTTCATCAATTAGTGTTCCACACTCGGCAGGTGATAAATCTTGTGGTGGTTCATACTGAATAACAAAAGGACCTGTGTAGGGATCCCTGCCCCTGGCTTTCCACTTAAAGAAAAGAAATATAGAAATAACAATGGGAATATATATAGGCCAGAATAACAAAATTGTGTGAAAAATCGTGGTCACTTTTGAAGGTTTGACGAAGTAATTTTTATCAAACTCAAGTAGGATAGTGAATCCTTCATATGGCATTAGAGTGTTTTCAGTCTTTAAAATTAAACACTTTGAAGATGAGTCAACTTTAAAACTAAAGTTCTGTCCTTTCTCTCCATATGCCCCGGTATAACCTTTAATTTCAAATGGCAGAGGAAGACTCTCCATCCTCACAGTAACATCAACACTTTCAATAGGTACAGGCCATCCATTACCCGTAACATTCCAGATAAAGAAATCCCTGCCCAAGGAATCAAATACTGCATACCTAACTTCGTAAGAAATATAGTACCTCTGTACCCCTGTTATAAGCCTTTTGGGATGGCCTATTCTAATATTTAAATCATCCCAGCTCCTATAAATTGTATAAGGTGTTTCAGGAATTCCCATATTTCCCGCACTTAAAATCTTTAATCCAAGGTCGAGCCCTCTAAACTTTCGGGGAATAACTCTGTAAATACCGTGCCTGGACTCATTGTTAAAGTCCACCGTTATGATCTCTTCTACCCTTGCTACATTGTTTGGACTTAAATAGATGCTGGTCTTAAAACTCCTGATATACCATGAGAAAATAAGCAGAGAAAGTATTTGCATTAAGCAATTCTAAAGTAAGAGTTGTTAAAAAAGAAATTAATAATTATGTATACGCTATTAGATTTAACCCGGCGAAGAATATCTTTTCAAAAGTTTGCGGTTCTTTTAAAGAGTAAAAAAACAAATTTTGCACTTTAAAAATAGTTTTTTGACAACCCAGATATTACTTGCTTGTAATCGCTTTCTCTATCAAATCCCTGAACTTTCTTGCTATATCCTCTGGATCATCACTTTTCATGATAGCGCTGGCAATTGCCACACCATCAACACCGCATCCAATGACGCTTTCCACATTTTCAAGATTAATCCCACCAATTGCAATCTTGGGTTTATTAGGAGATACTTCTACAAGATTTTTTAAGCCATTAAGACCTATAGGATGGCCCGCATCTACCTTGGTAGGGGTCGCAAAAACTGAACCAAAACTTATGTAATCAAAATCTTTTCCCTTTACTCTTGTTATCTCCTCTAAGCTACCTGCTGAGACCCCTATAATTTTGCCAGGTAAAATCTTTCTTACTTCATTTACCGGCAAATCTTCCTGACCAAGGTGAACCCCATCGGCATCCAGAATTAGTGCAAAATCGGGCCTATTGTTAATAAAGAATGGGACACCGCTTTCAGAGCAAATATTTTTTAAATTCTTTGCTATTTCAAAGGCAATATCATCGTTTACACTTTTAAACCGAAACTGGACAGCAGTAACACCACCTCTTATGGCAAGTTCCACCCTTCTATAAAAGTCCCTATCAAAGTATAGATAATCTGCTATAAGGTATAGTCTAAGATATTCTTTCATACTTTTTCTTTCAAAATTTCAGCGAGTTTCCTTCCGGAGAGTAGCATTCCACCAAAGATGGGCCCCATTCGTGGACCACCAAAGCAAGCACAGGCAGCCATTCCGGCGACATATAAGCCGGGGAAGACCTCTCCCGTTTTCTCAACAGTTATTTTTTCACCCTCTTCAGCGTCCATAGATCTTTCACCAAGGATATCCCCTGTTTCTGTGTAAAGTTTCACATTATTCTTTCTCAGAAACACCCGAACGACCTCCAGATCATGTCCCGTAGCATCCACCACTGCCTTTGCCATAAGGGTTATAGGATCTACATGTAATTTCGCTATTTCAATGGGGGAAGAATTGATTACTACCCCTTTAACTCTGCCGTCACTTAACACAAGATCTTCCACAGAGAGTAGGTTAAAAATCTCGGCGCCTGCTTGTAAAGCACTAAAAATCAGACCACTGGCAAGCTCTATAGAATCAACAGAGTACAGGTCCGCGCCTTCGTGCTTGTATCTGATCCCCATATCTTTAAGGATCTCGAGACAGTTTCCCTCCACAACAGCGAACTTGAACCCCATTCCTCCACCCCAGGTTCCACCGCCAAGAGAGAGTTTGCGTTCTAAAACGACTACCTTTTTCCCCGCCTTTGCTAAATAAAAGGCAGCGGTGAGGGATGAAGGCCCTCCTCCTGCAATTATAACATCTGATTCAAGGGCATTTAAAAGCCTCTCAAAATGGTTTCTAATTATAATTTCAGTAATTTGCTTTTCCTTCATTTGATACCCCCTTTATTTTAAAACTTCTTGCAAGCTTTAAAATTATAAACAATTGAGCCGTATCCTACAAAACAAAAGACTTTTTGAAGCCCCCTCTCATTTGCCCTTTGGGCACCAAATATTCTTGAGTCTTTTAATGGTATACAGGCTGTTTTCATATCCAATCTAATCCTGCTTATACCAATTAAATTGATATCACAACTGAGGGACTTCATATTTTGACTTATT
>JBDRYG010000008.1:0-34128 GCA_039803305.1 Caldifarciminota bacterium | reverse complement strand
CTTGTGGTGCCCCCGCATATTCTTTTATATAGGAGGATTATATGCCGATATTTGAATTTAGATGCACGAATTGCGGAAAAGTGATTGAAGAATTAGTAATGAACGGTGAGGAAATGCCACGAAGATGTCCTCATTGTGGTGGTGAGCTGGAGAGGATATTTTCTGGCTCGGTTGGGTTAAGTTTCAAAGGTGCAGGGTTTTATGTAAACGACTATGGAAAAGGTTGTACATCCTGTCAAGCTGCAAAGAAAGAAGGGTCTGGGGAAGAGAAATAGACCATGAAAGAGCACTGGGTAAGGAAGCTTAAAAGAGAGTTGCAAGAATTGAAGGAGACAATAGAAAAGCTTGAAAAAGAAAGGAATGAATATAAAGATCTTTACCTCAGGAAAGCTGCGGAATTCGAAAACTATAAAAAATTAATGAAAGAGGAATGGCAAAAGAATATTGATTACGCTAATGAGCGTATTATAAAGAGTCTAATATCTGTACTTGACCATTTTAAACTTGCTCTCAATACCCCTGCGGAAGGTGAAACCTTCCGAAAGGGTGTGGAATTAATTTATAATGAATTACTTCAAGTTTTAAAATACGAAGGTCTGGAGGTGGTCTCCGGACTTTCCCAGTTTGATGAGAAATTTCATGAAGCTGTTGAGGTTGTAGAAACCAATGAACTTCCGCCCGGCATAGTGGTGGAAGAATTACAGCCAGCATATGTTTTGAGAGGGAAAGTAATAAGGCCGGCTAGGGTAAAAGTTTCAAAGGAGAAATTAGAAAACAAGTAAATTTTTAGGGGGGATGCTTATGGCAACGAAAGAAAAGATCATCGGAATTGACCTCGGCACAACAAATTCCGCTGTCTCTATTGTGATTGGTGGTGAACCTGTTGTTATTACCAACAAGGAAGGGGAGCGGATTACTCCATCGGTTGTGGCTTTTAAGGGGACCGAGGTTCTTGTAGGTTCAATTGCAAAGAGGCAGGCCATATTAAATCCAGAGAATACGGTATTTTCGGTTAAAAGGTTCATGGGGAAGAGATACGAAGAAGCAGAGGTTGATATAAGAAGGGTTCCTTATAAAGTGGTGAGAGGGGTGAATAATAGGGTTGAGATTTTCATACCTGCTTTGAATAAGAATGTTACACCAGAAGAGGTTTCTTCAAAGATTCTTGCCTACATGAAGGAAATAGCGGAGATTTACTTAGGTGAGCCTGTGAAAAAAGCTGTCATAACGGTTCCTGCGCATTTTAATGATGCCCAAAGGCAGGCTACTAAGGATGCAGGTATCATCGCAGGGCTTGAGGTTGTACGCGTTTTCCCCGAGCCAACAGCGGCTGCTTTAGCTTACGGGCTCAATAAGACAGACAGAACTCTCAAGGTTGCAGTCTATGATCTAGGTGGTGGTACATTTGATATTTCAATACTTGAGCTGGATCAGGGGGTATTTGAAGTAAAAGCCACATCGGGCGACACTCACCTGGGTGGAGATGATATAGATCAAAGGATCATTGAATGGCTGATTGAAGAATTTAGAAAAGAGACAGGAATAGATCTCAGGAATGATAGAAATGCTCTTCAAAGATTAAAAGATGCGGCGGAAAAAGCTAAGAAAGAGCTATCTACCCTTATGGAGACGCAGATTTCTCTTCCATTCATTACCTCCGATGCTACTGGGCCAAAGCACCTTGAGAGAGTTCTAACGCGGTCTCGCCTTGAAGCCATGAGCATGGATTTGATCGATCGAACAATAGAAATATGCAAGCGGGCGCTCGAGGATGCAAAGCTTAGGCCTCAGGATATTGACGAGGTTATACTTGTGGGTGGGCAGACAAGAATGCCTCTGGTACAACAGAAGGTAAGGGAGTTTTTCGGAAAGGAACCTCACAAAGGGATTAACCCTGATGAGGTTGTAGCTGTAGGCGCAGCTATTCAGGGCGCCATAATAGCTGGTGAGTATCAGGACAAAGACATAGTATTACTCGATGTTGTGCCTCTTTCCCTTGGAGTGGAGACTCTGGGTGGCATCTTTGATGTGGTAATCCCCAGGAACACAACCATTCCGACAAGAAAATCTAAAATTTACACCACTGCAGAGGATAATCAGACATCGGTTCTTATCAAAGTTTACCAGGGTGAAAGATCCATCGCGTCGGAAAACAGGCTTCTCGGGCAGTTTGAGCTCACAGGTATACCACCCGCACCAAGAGGTACACCTCAGATTGAAGTAACTTTCGATATCGATGCCGATGGTATTTTACATGTTTCCGCGGTGGATAAGGCCACAAACAAGGAGGCATCAATTAAAATTCATGCGAGAACAGGTCTTACGGAGGAAGAAATTGAGAAGATGGTAAAAGAGGCTGAACAGTACAAAGAAGAAGACAGGAAGAGAAAGGAACTTATAGAACTCAGAAACCAAGCAGATGCCTATATTTACAGTCTTGAAAAAAGCATGAGAGATCTTCAGGAGAAGATTTCTGATGAACAGAAAAAACGGGTTGAGGAGGCTATCTCTAAGCTCAAAGAATCAATGAGTTCAGATGATGCGGGAAGAATAAGAAGAGACTTTGAGGAGTTGCAAAAAATCTGGTCACAAGTTGCACAGGAAATTTATACAAAGTATGGTTCTCAAGCTCAAAGTGCAACTTCAGAGTCTAAAAAAGATAAGCCGGATGATACCGACTATGAAGTGGTGAAATAGGTGATATAAATGGCTAAGAAGGATTATTATGAAATTCTTGGTGTTCCGAGGAATGCGACTCCTGAGGAGATTAAGAAAGCGTACAGGAGACTTGCTGTAAAGTATCATCCAGATAGGAATCCAGATAACAAAAAGGAAGCGGAAGAAAAGTTCAAGGAGATCAGCGAAGCTTATGAGGTGCTCATTGATCCTGAGAAGAGAAAACTGTACGACCTTTATGGACATGAAGGTGTCAAGCAGACCTTCCACCAGGGCGATTTTACATGGCGAGATTTCACGCATTTTGATGATCTAAGAGATATCTTTAGAGACCTTGGGTTTGGATCCAGTTTCTTTGATGATATTTTTGGAAATTTCTTCGGGTTTGATACTCAGACAAGACGAGCTTATAGAAAACAGAAGGTCAAATTAAGAGGAGAAGATATAAGGATTACCCTTCCGTTAACCCTTGAGGAAATCTATAGGGGCGAAACAAAGAAGATCAGGTACAAACGCTACGGCGTATGCTCTGCCTGTGGTGGGAGTGGAAGCTCTGACGGACGAGTGGATACGTGTCCGGTATGTAAAGGAACTGGTTTCGTGAGAGAGGTTTCTACAACCTTTTTTGGACAATTTATAAGGGAGGGCCCGTGCGCGAACTGTAAAGGTGAAGGGAAAGTAATAACTAACCCCTGTAAGGTTTGTGGTGGGTCAGGAAGAGTGCTGGAAGACAGAGAACTCGAATTTAGAGTGCCCAAGGGTATAAGGGATGGAGAATATTTTGTAATACGAGGAGAAGGACATTCTGGTGAAAAAGGAGGGGAGAGAGGCGATCTTGTAATACTTGTCTCTGAAAAGCCCCATAAACTTTTTACGAGGTCTGGTGAGGATCTCCATCTAAATGTTTCTTTGACTTACTCAGAACTCGTTCTGGGAACGGAAATGGAGTTTGAACATATAGATGGGAGTAAAATTAAACTCAGAGTCCCACCTGGCAGTAAGCCAGGGGATGTTTTGAAACTACGCGGACTCGGTATCGAGAGAAATGGATACAGGGGGGATCTTTATTTTCACTTGAAACTTTTTGTACCCGAAAGGATTAGTAAAGAATATCGCGAACTCCTGGAAAAGCTAAAGTTAGAGGATAAAAAGTCAGTTCATGGATTGGAAAGATTCTCGAAAATTCAATGAATTCTGCTTTTTTTCAGAAAAAGTACGGCGATTTCCTTTACATTGAGGACCCTCAAGAGTTTCACCATCTCATTAATGTTTTAAGAACCAAAAAGGGGGAGCGGGTCCGGCTGATAGATGGAAAAGGTTGTGAGTATATTGCTGTTCTATCCTTGATAGACAAAAAGAATAAGCGAGCAGAAGCCAAGGTTATTGAGTGTTTATTGAAAAAACGAGAGTTACCTTTTAAAATTACACTTGCTTTTTCACCTCTCGAGGACGAGAGGGCGAATGAGTTTGTGGTGCAAAAGGGTACAGAGCTTGGTGTATCAGAGTTTGTACCCGTTTTGTGTGAAAGAACAATTAAAACAAATTTAAGGTTAGAGAGGTGGTCAAAGATAATAAAAGAGGCGGTAAAACAGAGCGGACGCTCGGTTATTCCTGAGCTTAGATCTTTAGTTTCTCTTGATGATTTCATAAGAGATTGTTCTGCAAATTGTAAGCTTTTCGGATTGATAGATGGTGACTCAATTTTAGTCGAAAAAATAACAGGTGATGTTGCAATAGTTATTGGACCTGAGGGTGATTTTACCCCTAGAGAGGTTGAAAAACTTAAAGAAGCAAAATTCAAGGGTGTTGGTTTGACAAGGACCATTCTAAAGGCCGAAACAGCCGCAATTTTGTTGAGCGGCTATGTTTCTTTAGCGGGGGGCACCTTATAAAAAATGAAAGGAGGTGATTATCGTGTCGGGCGTGAGAATTCGTGAAGGTGAAAGCTTTGAAAGCCTTCTTAAGAGATTCAGGAAGGTCGTCGCTACAGATGGAATTCTTCAAGATGTAAAGAAATATCAATACTACGAGAAGCCTTCAGAGAAGAAGAAAAAGGAATTCCTTGCAGCCAGAAGAAGAATGCTGAGGAAGATGAAAAGGAATGAAGAATAAGACTCTGGAGAGGCTGGAATTTGATAGGGTAAAGGAGATTCTCAAGAGCTATATTTCTTCTACACCTGGTTACGAAGCTCTCGAGAGCCTTGTGCCTGAAAGGAATATCGAGGAGGTTTTAGAGACTTATGAGTTTGTAAAAAAGATAGAAAAACTGGTTGAGAAGGGCACAAGGTTTGACTTTACAAAGTTTCCAGCTATCAAAAAGTCCATTTATAAGGCAGCCAGTGGTGCCCCCCTGACATTTAAGGAAATAAGAGACGTAGCTGAGTTTATAGATGGCTATGTTAAACTCTATGAAACTCTCTATAATGATTTCTCTTTCCTGCTTAATCCTGATTTCCTGAGATCATTAAAAAAATCGGTCCTCGAAGTTATTGATGAGGAAGGTAACGTTAGGTCTAACGCTACCCCCGAACTCGAGAGAATACGAAGGAAAATTTTGACACTGAGGGAGGAGATAAATAGCACACTTATAGAAATAATGAGAAAGCTTGAGAGAGAGGGAATTTTAAGAGAGTCATTAATAACGATCAGAAATGGAAGGTTTGTTTTGCCAGTTATAGCCAGCTTTAAGATAGACGGTATTATTCATGGTTACTCCAAAACTAACGAGACAATTTTCGTTGAACCCCTTGAGGTTGTAAATCTTCAGAATAGCTATATCAGAGCCGTAGAGGAGGAAAAAGAGGAACTAGACAGGATCAGGAGGGAGTTTTCCGAAAGAATAGGTAAACTGGATAAGGCGATTTTGACGATTTATGAGCAGGTTGGCAAACTTGAGCTACTTTATGCATTTTTTCAGTTTAAAGTTGATTTCAACGCCGTATATCCTGAGTTCTCAGATAAGAATATTGAAATAATAAAGGGTGTTCATCCAGTCCTGAAAATTAGCCTTGGTGAAGATAGGGTGGTTCCCTTAGATCTGAAGGTTGATAGACGTGTATTTCTTGTCTCAGGCCCTAATGCAGGTGGAAAGACCGTTCTTCTTAAAACAATAGGACTATTTCATCTTATGGCTAAGGCGGGGATTCCGATACCTGCAGAGAGGGCAGTACTTCTATTTCCAAAGGATGTTGTCGCTGTTGGTTTTCAGGATGAGCAGGATATTGAGGAAGGTGAATCAAGTTTCACTTCTTACATAAAAGAAATAGTTTATGTTCTGGATCACGCAGAGTCAGGATACTTAGTTTTATTCGATGAACTCATTTCAAGTACTGATCCACACGAGGCATCAGGTATTGCTTTTGCAACTCTTGAGGAACTTCTTGCACGAGGGGTGTGGGTTTTTGCCAATACACATTTGACTCCTCTGAAACTGTTGGTTTCTGCCAATTCGGAAATGCTTAATGCTTCAATGGAATTTGATCCGATTCAACTTAGGCCCACATACAAAGTGAGGATTGGCGAGATTGGTGTTAGCCACGCTTTTGAAATCGCTGAAAAGTGTGGTATGCAACCGGATATTATAGCAAGAGCCAGAATTCACACACAAGGCGAGTCTGCCTTGCTCGAAAAGCTGATAGGAAGCTTGAAAGAGAAGGAGTATGTTTACAGTAAACTTTCTGAAGAGTACCAATTTAAGTTAAGGGAGCTGGATGATAAGTTAAAGAAAGCAGAAAAAATTGCAAAAGAAAAGGCTTCGAGGATAGTTGAGGAGGCGAGGGAAGAGGTTGAAAGACTCCTTAAAGAAATAAGAAAAGAGGAGAGTTTAGAAAGAAAAAGGACCATAATAAGGGAAGTTAAAAAGGAACTTGAGGATATTAAGAAGAACTACGAACTTGATTTAAAGCCGGTTAGTGATTTGGTGGTAGATAGGGAATACTATATCAAACCTATCAAAGCATTCGGGATTTTAAGGGAAATAAAAAAAGACAAGGTTTTGATACAAATTGGGAAAGCTTTTGTTGAGGTTCCAAAAGGATATTTGTATGAACGCGGATAATTTTAGAGAGGTTATTGAAAAAATTCGAAATTCGGTTTCTATTGTTGATGTGATAAGTAATTATGTAAATCTGAAAAAATCCGGGAAATCCTACAGGGGCTTGTGCCCTTTTCATGTTGAAAAGACACCTTCTTTTTATGTGGATCCTGATAAAGGGCTGTTTCATTGTTTTGGGTGTGGGGCATCGGGTAATGTTTTCACCTTTTTGATGAAAAAAGAAGGACTTACCTTCGCAGAAGCGGTAAGAGAACTTGCCAAACAGGCTGGTATAAAGATAGAGTATGAAACCAAAATAAGTAAGGAGCTCTTAATTCTTAAAGAAACCCAGGCTTATTACCAGCGGAGTTTACATGAGACCCCTGAAGGTAAAGTAGCTCTGGATTACTTAAAGACAAGGAAAGTAACCCATGAGGCAATGTTATATTATGGGCTTGGTTACGCATCTGGCGCTGGATTGGTAACTTACCTTCGCAATAAGGGTTTTGATTTTTACACTATGCTGAAACTCGGAATCTTAAAGGAAAGTGTTCGGGGTGGTTATGTGGAATTTTTCAATAACAGGCTGATATTCCCGATCTATGATCAATACGGTAACTGTGTGGCTTTTGGTGGAAGAGCTCTTGACAGTTCGGACGAACCCAAATATATAAATACACCTGAAACAGAGTTTTTTAAAAAAGGTAAAGTTTTGTACGGTTTTCATCTTGCGAAAAAAGAAATAAGGGATAAAAATAAAGCTGTTATTGTAGAAGGATATTTTGATGTATTAGCCCTTTTCATGTTGGGGGTAAAGAATGCTGTTGCACCAATGGGGACAGCGTTGACGGAGGAGCAGGCAGCACTTTTGGGGTCCTGTGCTTCTAAAGCTGTTCTTTTGTTTGATAGTGATGAGGCTGGTCAAAAGGCTGCGCTGAGAAGTATAAGAGTTTTAATTGAAAAGGGTATTTTGCCTTATGTGGGTGTTCTAAAGGAAGTAAAAGACGCCGCCGAGGCGTGGGAAAAGGAGGCAGCAAGTAGCGTTTTCGACGCCTTAGATGGCGCAATAAGCTTTGCCCAGTATGTAATGAATGTAAGTAAGACAATTGAAGAGAGAGCCTCAAATGTGAGAGAACTTCTTGAGTCTATAAGTAAGATTGACAATCCGGTTTTGAGAAAAGATTTTAATGATATGGTCTCGAAAGCCTTTGGAATTGAGGGTATGGGCTTAAGTGAGATTTTGAAACTATTGAGCAAAAATTCCGCTTCTTCTAGAACACTTAATATTGATTTTGTGCTGTCAGTTGCTTCCCTTTTTGATGATAAAGTGAGGGAGGTTTTCGTGAGTGAGCTGGAAGAAAATGATCTTATCTCAGATAGTGCGCGGTTAATATATAGAAATTTGAAAGATGGTAAAACACCAGAAGAGATAATATCTGAAAGCAGTGAGGCTGATAGAATCACAGACTGCGCGATAAATTACATAGGGGAGATAAATGATAGAGTAAGAGAGGAGATGATTAGAAAAATAAGGTCATTTAAGGCTTCCCTGGGGAGAAAAATGCTCCTTAAGGGAAGGCTTGAAAACAGGGAAAATGTGGAAAAAATTTTAGTAGAATTTTTTAAAAACAAAAAAGAGAATTTGAGGGGGTAAGATCATGGTAGAAAGCTTATTTGAATATTCCCACTTCAGGGAGTTTATTGAGAAGGCAAAAAGGGAGAAGAAAGTCACTTCCGAAGAGCTTGAGAAGCTGAACTTTCCCTTAGGGTCTGAACAGTTTGAAGAAATTTTAATAGCATTGCAGGAAGAAGGTATTGAAATAGTAGAAACAAGTAAGGCAAAGAAGAAAAAAAAGAGAGAAGAGGATTTATTAGAGAGAGAAGATTTCTCACAAATTAGAGATGATCCTACAAAAACCTATCTGAAACATGTCTCCAATCTAAACCTTTTGACCAAGGAAGAGGAGCAAGAATATTCAAGAATTATCGACGAATCAAGGAGGGCGATTGTTAGGAAAATCTTTTCGACTTATTACGGTATAGAGAGATTTTATTTATATGTAAGGCAGTGCCTTGACGGTATTGTGCCTATTGAGGAAGTTGTACAGGTGGACTCCCATTATTGGACATCCCGGGAGATGAACCAGAAAGAAAGGGTACGCGTAGAGAAGGGCTTTAAAGAACTCAAGAAATATATCGAAGAGTATTTCGAAACTAATGATGAGGTCAGTCGCAGCAAACTTGTGAAGAAGATTGTGGATAGGATAGAAAAGCTTGCACCCAGGTTCTCTGTGGTAAAGGATGTATACCATAAATTTGAGGAGGAGATTAATAATATTGCGTTTGCCCACGAAAGACTGGAAGCTCTGCAGAAAGAATCTGATGAACTAAAAGAATTATTGAATAAGAAGCAGGGCTCTTGGAAAGAGAAGGAGAGGCTTGGTGAAATCGTTTATATGATGCGGGAAGCTGCAGAGCAGATGGAAGAGAGAATAGGTAAGATAGGAATGCCATTTGATGAGGCAAAGGCTGTATATGATGAGCTTAGGCGGCACTTCGAAGCACTCGAACATGCAAAGTGCAAAATGGTTGAGGGTAATGTTAGGCTTGTTATTGATATTGCTAAAAAGTTTATGAGCAGGGGTCTTGAATTTGGGGATCTCATTCAAGAGGGTAACCTTGGATTAATGAAAGCTGTAGAAAAGTTTGATTATAAGAAAGGCTTTAAGTTTTCAACCTATGCTACTTGGTGGATAAAACAGTCAATTTCTCGTGCAATAGCCGATCAGTCGAGAATGATAAGGATACCAATTCACATGATAGAGACCATAACAAAGATAAATAGGGCAATTAAACATCTCATGCAGGAGCTCGACAGAGAACCGACTCTCGAGGAAATTTCTAACTTCACTAATTTGACGATTGAAAAGATAAAACAGGCCCTTGAGGCACAGAAAGAACCAATTTCGATGGACAAACCGATAGATCATGATGAGAAGACGATTCTGGCTGAGTACGTAGTGGATACTGACAATAATCCTCTTGAGTTTGCAAGGTCTTACGTGCTTAAGGAAAGGATAGACGAAGTATTGCAAACCCTTTCAAAACGGGAAAGGAAAATTCTAGAATATAGATTTGGGCTCAATGGTCACCCACCTAAAACCCTTGAAGAGGTTGGTGCGATTTTTGGAATAACTAGGGAAAGAGTGAGGCAGATAGAGGCAAAGGCTATCAAAAGACTTAGACACCCCATGAGGATGCAAAGGCTTAGACCTTTAATTGAGCCACCTGATTTTTATAATGTATGAAGTAAGTGCTGTTATTGTTGCTGCTGGAGAAAGTAAGCGTTTTGGGCAGAATAAGGTCTTCCTGAAAGTAGGAGAAAAATATTTAGTTCAGTACTCGTTAGATGTTTTTGCAGCAGTTGAAGAGGTAAAGGAAATTATACTTGTTGTTCGCAGAGAATTTTTAGAGCTAGCTGAAAGTTTCAAGGCGATTTATCCAAAGATTACCCAGGTCATTGAAGGTGGTCATGAGCGTCAAGATTCCGTCTTACATGGTTTAAGTTGTGCAAAGTATCCATATGTTCTAATTCATGATGGTGCAAGGCCCAATATTAGTGTAGCTCTAATTAATAGGGTGATTCAAGGTTTCTCAAGCTCTGATGCTGTGGTTCCAGTGATACCTGTACGTGATACCCTTGTTTACTTTGAAGACCAATTTTTTAATAAGCCAATTAATCGTGATGGCCTCTTTGCTGTTCAAACTCCTCAGGGTTACAAGAAATCTCTAATTCTTGAAGCTTTGAACAAATCCGATAAGAATTATACCGACGAATCGACCTTATTATTTGATACCCTTGGAGTAAGGGCGAAAGGAGTAGAAGGTTCTTTTGCGAATTTCAAAATTACTTACCCTGAAGATTTTGAACTATTCCAGCGTATTTTAGGGGGAAATATGGATTTAAGGGTGGGGATTGGTTTTGACTCCCATAGATTAGAAAGGGGACGAAAACTTATTCTTGGGGGTGTCCAGGTTCAGAGTGACTTTGGGGCTGTAGCACATTCTGACGGTGATTGTCTTGTGCACGCTATAATCGATGCTCTTTTGGGTGGTACTGGTCAAAAAGATATCGGGACACAATTCCCCGATACTGACCCTAAGTATTCAGGTATTTCGAGTTTGAAACTCCTTCAAGAGATATGGGATGGAATAAGACAACAGTATGAAATTTTGAACCTTGATACCGTAGTGAAACTCGAAAAGCCCAAGATAAAAGATAATGTGGACGAAATGAAGGAGAATATCGCAAGAATTCTTAGCATTCCTCTTGATAGGATTTCAATAAAAGCTAAAACAGGAGAAAAAATCGGTCCTGTAGGCGAATGTCTGCTCATTGAATGTGAGGCTGTTGTTCTTCTTCGCAGACGCTATTAAAATTTACTTTCTGGCTGGAAGCTGATCATTGGATACGGGTTTCTTATTGAAGATGCTACATTTTTAAGGTGTGCACTCACTCTCTTTAAATACCGCGTCAAAAGGGCTATTATTATTGCTTTACGGGGCGCAATGGTTTCGTCACTTGCGATATTTCTTAAAATTTGCTCAAGTTCTTTATTTATTTCCAGGTGTTTCTTCATGACATATTCTGCTTGATTTTCATTAGCTTCTTTAAAGGCTTCGTATGTTACGTCAAATTCGTGGGAAATCTCATCGCTTAATGCCTTTAAGGATTTAATATATCCGTCTTCTTCCAGTTTTTCAGGGTAAAGCTCTATAAGTTCGAACATGTTTTTGCAGTAATCACCAATTCTTTCTATGTCAATAACAATGCTGCTTAAGGATAAGCACGGAGCAATATCTACCTTATCTGCACCGAAAGCAAGATGTTTAAGGATTTTTTCTCTTATTTCAATTTCCCTTTTGTTAACTTTTTTATCTATGGAGTAAGGATCAAAATCTTTTTTTGTTTCTTCAAAGAGAGCATTGTTAACCTCAAGGTACATCGATTTCACCTGCAATAACATTTCTAATGCATCTTCAAAAGCTTCCGTAAGGAGCGTTTTTCCGCGAAGTAAATCCCATAGCGTTCTCTTCATTTTTACCTCCCTACTATTATTATAATAACGGGAACTAAATAAAAGGTAATTACAATATACAATAAAGCATAAATTTTCTTCCTTACCGCTATTGATGCAAAGAACTTGGCAATTTTTATGGCTACTTCTCTGTACACCAAGGTGTTTAAAAGGATACCGTATACATTAAAAAGCAGGTGAGTAAAAGCTATAGCTAGGGAATTCGGATTCCTCGTTACTAATGCAGCCAGTATTGCTGTTATTGTGGTACCAACGTTTGCCCCCATTGTATAGTAAAAAACTCTTCTTATGTCAAGGATACCAACAGCAGCTAATGGAACGGCTACGGAAGTTGTGCAAGAGCTTGATTGAACTAAGGAAGTAAGCACAAGCCCAGAAAGGAGAGAAGTTTTAAGATTTTTAAAAAACAAAGTGTTTAAATATTTATCAACAAATTTTTTAGAAATTTTGGTCATGCTTTCTACCATGTACTTTAGGGCAAGCAGAAGGATGATTATAGCAAGAATTGTTATTAAAGCTGGATGCTTCTTCAGAGGCGAGTTGAGAAGGGGTTTAAGGAGTGGTTCAAGAATTAACTTCAGTGGCGAAATGACTTTGAAGCCACCCACATTAGAGAACAATTTTGCCAAAAAGTTTGCTGATTTTTCAAGAGGGTGAACAATGTTTTCTATGATTAAAAAGGAAAAGGCGGTTAGTAGGTTAAAGAAATCATGCACAGTAGCTGCTTGAAGAGCGTTTTCAAACTCTTTTCCCTTTTTAATATGGCTAAGAGACACAAGGGTATTGGTTACGGTTGTCCCAATATTTGCTCCCATGATCATTGGCACTGCGTTTCTAATGGTTAAAGAACCTGCAGCAATAAGACTTACGATTGTTGAGGTTGTAAAAGAAGATGACTGTACAATAGCAGTTGCTAATAGCCCGGTACAAAAACCAACAAGTGGATTTGAGGTGTTTTGAATAAGAGACTGGGCTAAACCACTTCCTAAAAGTTGAAAGGATTTAGACATGAGCTCAATGCTGAAGAAGAAAAAATATAAGGAAATCAAAAATAGAAATCCATACATGTGAATATTTTAATTGAATGTGCCTGAAACAACAAAATTTGTGGTCCTATCCACGGAATTTAAATTTTTTAGCGAAGTCCAAAGTCGCAGAAAGAAAATTTCTTGTTTATTATCCTGTTAATTTTTGCTATTGACCGTTAACATCAATAGAGTTATAATTTTGTGAGTTAAAAAGGAGGGTGTTATGAAAAAGCTTGTAGTGTTGTTGTTGATGGTAGGTGTAACAAAAGCTCAGGTAGATACCTTAAGGCACAGAGTGGAAAATCTCGCTGGTGAAATTACAGGAAACGCTGCCTCTATCGTCTCGTCGGGTGTAGTCTCTAATGCAGGATGCAGGGGAGGGCTTCCTCATTTTAATGTGGGTATTGCTGTTAACATGAGCTGGTTCAAGTTTACAAACCCTCTTGATGACACTAAGGAAGTAATGTTCCCGGCATTTTTCCCATATTTGTACGGGGAGCTTGGAATTTTTAAGGGTTTTTCATTTACTCCTCTTTTAAATGGTCTATTAGCAGTTGATATTCTTGGTAAGTATGCGCCCACACTGATAAAAAGCGATTACTTTGAGGAAATACCAAATTTTCTCGCCTACGGTGTTAAAATTCAGATTTTAAAAGATCAGCTGGTACCACCTACACCTGCGGTGTCTGTTACTATAATTAACAATGTTTATAAGCCTTTAACTTTTAAGTTTGATACCTTACATACCAGTTTGTCTCTTAATGATTTGGGGATTAGGGCTGCTGTTTCAAAGAACTTTGTCATTTTGACTCCATATGCCGGTTTAGGCTACGACACTTACGCTTTAAAGACCACATACTGGACAGATGGTGATCCTGTTAAAAAATCGATTGCGGATGTAAAAGACAACGTTATCTATTATTTTGGGGGATTGGAGTTTAAATTTCTGGTAATAAAGGGGTATTTAGAAGGTCTCTATAGAAATAGCAGGGTTGGAGTTACCCTTGGTGTGAAAGCAGGCATTTGATAGCTTTTATTTACCAGGTTTTACTTTAATCTCATGGAAAAAAAGGCAGCGTTAATTGTACTTGGTGGCTATGTATTAATTGCTCTTATCGGTGCATTAATACTTCTGCTTCCCATTTCGAAAGTTGGTTCTCTTAATTTCGTTGACGCTTTATTTACAAGTACTTCAGCTTTATGTGTCACAGGCCTTATTGTTAAGGATACGCCTGTTTTCTTTACTGCCTTTGGAAAAGCTGTGATTTTATTGCTAATGCAAATAGGTGGAATAGGTTATATGACTATTGTGGGTATCTTCCTTCACCGATTAAGGAGAAGCCTGATGCTACCAGAGATGATGGCACAAGGTTTTCCTGAACTTAAACCCGGTTTTGCTTTCTATTTCGCTCGAAGGGTTGTAATTTACACTTTAATGATCGAGATCTTGGGATTTTTTTTGCTTTTTCTGGGTTTCTACAAATATTTTGACGGTGCTGTATCTTTAAAGCACGCATTCTTTCATTCTGTATCTGCTTTTTGTAATGCAGGATTTTCTACTTTTTCTGATTCTCTATGTCGCTTTAGAGGTGATATCTTTGTTAATTTTGTCGTCATATTTCTAATTGTAACCGGTGGCCTTGGTTTTTTCGCAGTCCATGAGCTTCGTGGATATTTAACGGGACAGATAAAGCGTTTATTAGGATTAACAAGAACAGGGATCAAAGGATCTGTAGAAAGTGTTCCGGGTGTATACACTAAGCAAAAAGTACATCAAACAAGATTTTCAACACATACTAAAAGCGTACTCCTCTGGACATTCATTTTGATTTTGGCAGGGTTTTTGTTTATTTTCATTTCAGAAATTAACGGGAAATACTCATATCTTCCTTTAAAGGATAAGTTTTTGTTTTCTCTTTTTCAATCGGTTACTACAAGGACCTGTGGCTTTAATACAGTTCACATGGGATATTTAAAACCAGTTACTTTGGTGTTCATGATGCTCCTCATGTTTATTGGTGGTAGTCCTGGCGGTACTGCCGGTGGTGTAAAAACCAATACATTTTTTATCATTTTCGTTTGGGTTTTTCACTACTTAAAGGGTTATAAGAATGTTTATCTTTTCAAGAGGAAAGTATCTGAGATTGTTATTGAGAAGGCTTTTATAATTCTAATTATCGCGATTGTTTTCAACTACTTAGTGTTTCTTGCTATATTGCTTCTAGATCCAAGAGTATTAGAACTTCATGCACCACTTGAAGTTTTGTTTGAAGTCATTTCGGCCTTTGGGACTGTGGGGCTCTCTACAGGGTCAAAAATCTATTCAGCAGTATCTCTCTCGGCAGATTTTAATGTCCTTTCGAAGTGTATTATAATTTTGACCATGCTTGTAGGTAAAGTAGGTGTCCTCACACTTGCTACTTATATAGTAGAGAAAGCAAAGGTTGAAATTGGCTATCCAGAAGATCGTTATATTGTAGGGTGAAAATGAATATACTGATAATAGGTGCAGGAAGGTTTGGCAAAGCTCTTGCCAGGGTTTTTGCAAATGCAGGCCATTCCGTAGTTATTGTTGATAAGGACGAAAATAAAATTAAGGGTATCGAAGACGAGGTTTCTCAGGCAGTAATCCTGGATAGTTCCGATGAGGATGCCTTAACTCAACTGGCCTTAGATGAATTTGATTATGTTTTCCTCTGTATTTCTGATATTTCAGCTTCTATCCTAACTGCACAGATTTTACTTGATTCAAAAGTAAAAAGGATATATGCAAAGGCATCGGGTGAAGTCCATGCAAAGATTCTTGCAAGGTTGGGGGTTCACAAGATAATCCAGCCAGAAAAGTCATCAGCCGAGAGCCTTGCATACAATGTTATGCTCGGTACGGAAGAGTTTGTCGAGCTATTGAGAAAGAAAAACTTTCTCATTGCCAGCTTTCAGGTCCCTCCCGAGTTTGAGGGGAAGTCGATAGCAGAACTTGATTTGAGGAGAAAGTTTGGGGTCTTTGTTATTGCAGTAGATAGAAAAGAGGCAGATCTTAAGGAATCTTCGGCGGAGCGAAAGGATTTACTGGGTTTGGATAGTAAAACCCGGACTGAGGTTTTACCTGATGGAAATTTTATTCTTTTGAGAAGTGACAAACTCACAATAATTGGCGAGGTCTCTAATATTGAAGAGTTTAGGCGTTATGTCGAAGAGGCGAAGTAAAGTAGATTATTCCCAATACACAAATGAAGAGATATTTTACTATTTTAAGGAAGCCCTTTTTGAGGGAAATTTCGAAGTTGCGGAAAACTGTATAAGGGAACTTCTAAGACGGATTGACGCAGGTAATGTTACTTCGGAGGAGGAGAAAATTTTGTATTGGAAAGGTATGGGTCTCCTTTGCGAAATGACGAACAGAGACGAAGAGGCACGACAATATTTCTTTAAGGTTTTGGAAGTCAAACCAGACGATGAGGAGAGTCTTGAACATATTAAAAGGCTCTCTGGCTTAGAGTAACGACTGTGCACCCAGTACTTCTTGGCACTCTGGCTTCTCTCTTCGCCGGTCTTCTAACCAGTACTGGCGGTATTTTTTTATTTTTAAAGAGAAAAAATATTGAAAAACTTAATTCTGTTTTTCTTGGTCTTTCCGCCGGGATTATGTTTGCTGCATCTATTTTTAGTCTCTTAGTGCCTGCCTTAGGGAAAGGTAAAGTGCCTTTTGTTTTAATGTCTTTCTTTTTAGGGGCCTTATTTATCGACATACTCGATGATATACTGCCCCATGAACACCTTCTTAGAGGCCTGGAGGGTCCCTCTTCAAAAATAAAGATGGTATGGCTTATCTTAATTTCTATGGTAATCCACAATTTACCTGAGGGCATGGCCGTGGGTATAGGGTTTGCTAATGGGATTTCACCTGAGGCAATTTCTTTATCTTTAGCTATTGGTTTTCAAAATATTCCGGAAGGTGCTGCTGTGGCCTTACCTTTAGTCTCGCTGGGCTATACCCCTTTAAAAGCAATATTTATTGCCTTTTTAACAGGGATGATAGAGCCTGTTGGTGGATTTTTGGGCGCGTTAATGGGTTCCGTATTTGTAAATATTCTTCCTTATCTTATGTCTTTTGCTTCAGGTGCCATGATATATGTTGTAAGCGATGAAATGATTCCAGAGTCTCATAAACTAGGTGAAGAAAAAGTTGGTACCTTTGCGTTTATAATTGGCTTTATATTAATGACTTTCTTGGACAGTGTCCTTTGAAAAGGGGTAAATGTGAGGTTTAGTGACTATCTTGAGGAAAAAAGTAAACTGGTAAACGAGAGATTGGACTACTATTTTCCCCAAATTGGAAATGGTATCCCTATTTTAAGAGAGTCTATGAGATATTCTCTTATGGCTGGGGGTAAGCGCTTGAGGCCAGTTCTATGTATTCTTGGCTATGAGCTTGCTGGTGGCAAGGATTTAGAATGCATATTACCACCGGCTTGCGCATTGGAAATGATTCATACCTTTACTTTGATTCACGATGATCTTCCCGCTATGGACAACGACGATTTGAGGAGAGGATTACCGACAAATCATAGAGTGTATGGTGAAGCAATGGCTATTCTGGCAGGTGATGCCTTGTTTATTGAGGCAATAGGACTTTTCCTAATGCCTTCTATGGATGATTCCCAAAAAGTAAAGATGCTATCAGAACTCGTCCAGGCTCTTGGTGTTGATGGTGTAATTGGGGGGCAAGTGCTTGATATAAAAGCAGAAGGTAAGGTTCATTCCCGGAGACTTGCTGAGAACATCCATCTAAGGAAAACGGCTAAATTTATTGAGGCATCCTTAGTTATAGGTGGTGTTGGTGCGGGGGCAGAGACAGAATTTCTCGAAAAACTCAGATTTATTGGAAATAAATTAGGGCTACTCTTCCAGGTGGTCGATGATATTCTCGACGAAGTGGGTGAAGAGGACGAGATTGGTAAAAAAGCGCACAAAGACAGGGAAAGAGGGAAATGCACCTACCCAAGTGTTATGGGACTTGAGAGTGCTACAGAATATGCCAAGATGCTTGTCAAAGAAGTAGGAGATTACGTTGAAGCAAATTTTCCGGAGGCGGAGATTCTTGCTGATGCCGCGAATTTCTTCCTTAGCAGGAGAAAGTGATGGCTGTAAAGAAAATATTTTCTAATCTGTTCTGGATTCTTCCCTTACTGACGGGATTTCTTGCTCAAATAATTAAGTTCATAATTTATAGCATAAAGGAAAAGAGGTTTGCCTTTACTTGGTTATTCAGCACCGGTGGAATGCCAAGTGCCCATTCTGCTGGTGTCTCATGTCTCTCTGTAATCACAGGCTTTAAATTTGGTTTTGATTCACCTATTTTTGGGATTGTGTTTTACTTTAGTCTTTTGGTTATGTATGATGCTGCAGGCATAAGAAGAGAAGCTGGAGAACATGCTGAACTTCTTAATATCATTGTTTCCCAGATATCTCAGAATAAGGAACTTGGTAAGCAAAGGTTAAAGGAGTTCCTTGGCCATTCGCCTTTAGAGGTGCTTATGGGGGCTTTTCTTGGTATCCTTGTTGGTATCATAGCTAATCTATGGAGGTGGGTATGAGGGCTATATCTTTCCTACTCGTTCTACCGGGAATTTTACTGGCTCTAACGATCCATGAGTTTTTTCACGGATATACAGCCTATAAACTGGGAGACCCAACACCTAAGCTTATGGGAAGGTTGACCTTAAACCCTTTAGTGCATATAGATCCTGTTGGATTTGTAACTTTGCTTTTTCTCCATCTTGGTTGGGCTAAGCCGGTACCAGTTAATCCTTATAACCTAAAATACCCTAAACGGGATATTGTACTTGTTTCCCTTGCTGGACCGGTTTCAAACCTTCTTTCGGGTGCAATTATCGGGTTTGCAATCAGGTTTACCAGTTATTCTCCTTTCTGGGGAAGTATAGTGGGGGCAATGCTCGTCAATTTTGTTGTAATTAGCGCTGCTTTAGCTTTTTTTAACCTAATACCAATACCACCCCTCGATGGATGGCATGTTTTGGAATATTTTTTGCCTTCCGGAGTTTTTAAGAGCTTTTTAAGAAGGTATGGGTACTATGTTTTGATTTTTATAATTGTTTTTTCAGCTTTGGTTTACCCGATTTTAGGGTTATACATTAATGGCACTGTAAAATTATACCTGAACTTAGTCCTTGGAAAGCACTTTGGAAATATAGTACTTTGAATTTCAGGAGGTGTAAAGTGGGGTTGAAGATTTTAGCGATAGGGTCTTATTTACCTGAGAAAGTTTTATCAAATGCTGACTTGGAGAAGATGGTTGATACTTCCAATGAGTGGATTATTGAGAGGACAGGCATTAGGGAAAGGAGAATAGCCTCACCTGACGAGAGTACTTCAGATCTTGCCTTCAAGGCGGCAATGAATGCATTGAAAAAGACGGATATAAAACCAGAAGAACTCGATGCAATTATCGTTGCAACTGCATCTCCCGATTATCTTTTCCCCGCGACTGCGTGTATAGTCCAGTCGATGCTTGGTGCCTATAATGCCATGTGTTTCGATGTTGAAGCGGCATGCCCCGGGTTTATCTATGCTTTGGAAATTGCCAGAGGTTTATTAAATCTCCCGAATTACAAGTATGTACTCATTATTGGTGCTGAAACTCTTTCAAGACTGGTGGATTGGACTGACAGGAATACCTGTGTTCTATTTGGGGATGGTGCAGGAGCAGCCGTTGTTACAAAGGACGATTCAGACAGTGATGTGATTTCTTCTTACATGAAAGGAAATGGAGAGGTTCATCACCTTTTGATGCTGCCAGCAGGAGGGGCAAGAAAACCGGCTTCGTCTGAAACCGTAAAGAATCATGAGCACTTTATAAAAATGCAAGGAAGAGAAGTTTTTAAATATGCAGTTACAGGAATGCAAGAAGCTGCTCTTAAAACTCTGGAGAAAGCCGGGCTAACAGCAGATTCAATAGACTGGTTGGTGCCTCATCAGGCTAATATAAGAATAATTGAGGCAACCAGAGAAAGACTAAATATTGATCCGTCAAAGGTTTATGTTAATATTGAGAGGACTGGAAATACCAGTGCTGCATCTATTCCTATTGCATTGGCTGAGATGGATGAAAAAGGTCTTTTAAAGAGGGGGCATAAGGTTCTGCTTGTTTCATTTGGCGCTGGGTTCATATACGGGGCTATTCTTTTGAAATGGTAAGGATTAAGGGATTTGTAATAGATCTTGATGGGACATTATATTTAGAGAGATTTTTGATTCCCGGTTCCAAAGAACTATTGATGGAGTTAGAAAACAGGAATATCCCTTACCTCCTTTTGACCAATAACTCTACAAGGACACCACAACAAGTCGCAGAGAAACTGAAAAACATGGGAATAGAAGTTACAAGTAAAAGAATATATACTTCTGCTAATGCATTAGGTGATTACCTGAGAGATCACTACACAGGAACGCACAGAGCTTATGTTATCGGTGAAGATGGAATTTTAGAGGAGCTCACGAATTTAGGTTGGGAAATTGTTAATTCCCACAGAGAAGCGGAATTCGTTATTGTAGGACTTGACAGGAAGGTTGACTATGATAAGCTTACCAAGGCCGTATTAGCTATTCAGAATGGTGCTAAGTTCATTGCTTGCAATGCGGACTCCAGTTTCCCCACCCCTGAGGGCTTACTCCCTGGCGCGGGTGCTATTGTAAGTGCAATAAGAACAGTAGTGAGAATAGATCCTCTTATTCTCGGGAAACCCAATGAATACATAGTAAAGTATGCTACCAAAAGGATGGGGCTGGAAATCAAAGAAACTGCCATCGTTGGTGATAGGGTTGATACTGATATTTTGCTGGGGAAAAGGATGGGCATGGTTACCGTATTGGTCATGACTGGCGTCCAGAAGTCTGAAGAGGAAATAGAAAAGGCTTCCCCCGATTTTATATTCAGCGATGTAAGTGAGTTATGGAAAAATATCTCGAAGTTGCTATAGATGCTGTAAAAAGAGCTGGTGAATTTTTACTGAAGAATTTTGGTTCTATAACATTATGCCACGCTGAGGAAAAAAAGGCGAATGACTTTGTAAGTTTTGTTGATAGGGAGTCCGAGAGAATAATTAAAGAGCGAATATTAAGTGCCTTCCCTGATCATAAGTTTCTTGGTGAGGAAGAGGGAGGAGACCTTAAGTGTCAGGGATGGCTATGGATAGTTGATCCCTTAGATGGGACAAAAAATTTTTTGCATGGTATTGATGCTTTTTCCATTTCCTGTGCACTGCTCAAGGATAAGGATGTTAAACTCGGTGTAGTTTATTTACCTGCTAAAGGAATAATTTACACCGCACAAAAAGGTAATGGTGCTTTTAAAAACGGGAAAAGGATTAAAGTGGATAATCATCAAAGGATAGACTTGAGTCTGTTTGCCACTGCTTTTCCTTTTAGAGAAAAGTCGAAGTTCGAGATCTTGGCAAAGATTTTCGGTGATCTTTATCTAAAGTTTTCTGATGTTAGAAGAATTGGATCGGCTGCTTACGATTTGTGCCTTACTGCTGAAGGGGTATTTTCTGTTTTTTATGAGTACGGGCTTTCTCCTTGGGATATAGCTGCTGGTTCCATTATCGTTGAAGAAGCAGGTGGCGTGGTAAAAGACTTTGAAGGAGGAATTGGTTTTCTAAATACGGGTAATATCGTAGCCGGTAGGAGTGATGCTGTTGATGTAGTTTTGGATGTAATTAAAAAATACTGGAAATGAACTGGTTTGAAATTAGAATTCCGCTTGTTGGTCAAAAACTTATAGAAAAGTTTAATGTTTTTCTTGTGGGAGGAACTATCAGGGATTGTTTTCTTGGGAGAAAAGTAAATGACTATGACCTTGTGGTGTCAAATGTTAATTCCTTTCTGAAGGATTTCAGGCGCGAAAACCCGGGTATAACAATTTTCCCCCTTTCTGAGGAAGATAAAGAGTATAGATGCGTTTTGAGGGAAGGTATCTGGATCGATGTGACAGAGCTTAAGGGTAATACCATTGAAGAAGATTTAAGGAAAAGAGATTTTACGATAAATGCCATAGCATATGATTTAAAAAACAAGATGATTATTGATCCCCTTGGCGGAATAGAGGATCTCAGGAGAAATATTATTAAGATGACAAGCCCTGAGAGCTTTGTCATTGATCCATTAAGGATGTTAAGAGCCTACAGATTTTCCTCCGTCCTGAGTTTCGAGATCGAGAGTCTTACAGAATCGTATATTAGAGAACTTTCCCCCCTTCTATCTACTAAATATGTTGCAGCAGAGAGGATAAAGTACGAACTATTTCTCATTCTGCAGTCAGGTAACGCTGGTAAAGTTTTATCGTGTATGGCAGAGAGTGGTTTGTTGTTTTCAATTTTCCCTGAACTTCGTGATATGAAGTTTACCTCCCAGCGCTATTACAATGACCAGAATTTACTCTTCCATACTTTTGAAGCTGTAAAGAATCTTGAGAATATCGTTAAAGGTAAAGATTATGATGAAGAAACAAGACCTATTTTGTTATTGGCCATGCTCCTGCACGATATTGGGAAACCTAAAACCATTTGCTATGACGAGGAGGGAAATACCCATTTTTACGGACATGATAAGCTTGGGTCAGAGATGATTGAAGAGATCTCTGAGAGGATGAAACTGTCAAAAAGAGAGAAGAATTACCTTAAGAAACTTGTAAGGTTTCATATGTATCCGCATCTTTTAGCAGCACAGAAGGCTTTGACGGAGCGTGCTATAAATAGATATCTTCGAAAAATGGAGGAGCTCTCTTTCCCACTACTTGATATGGCTTTAGCTGATGCCTTAGCCTCACCGCCCAGGGGGGAGGGTATTCTGCCTTATGATCGTTTTCGTGAAAAGATAAATAAAGTACTTGAAGAGAAACAAAAGATTGGTAAGGAAAGACTTGTAACAGGGTACGACCTTATTGCAATGGGACTAAAGCCTGGTCCCATCTTCAAAGAAATATTGCAGGAAATTGATGATCTTGTAGCAGAGGGTAGAGTCAGAAACAGGCAAGATGCTCTGGATTATATTCTTAAAAAATATGTTTCCAGTGATTAACTTCTTTGAAAGTTCCTTGAGTGTTGATTATCATTGAAGCATGAAATTTCTGTATATTTTTGTTTTTCTTACCTATGATTATGCCCACACTAACTCACCTCTTTTTAATTATCTTGAAAGAAGCTATGGAATAGTTGATAGTTTGCAACTTTTAGAAGGAGATTTTGTCAAGTTTACAAAGTCCAAAAGTGGTGAGGACCTGCTAATAGATTCAATTGTTGAATATGGTCAATACAAGAGATCAGCACTGGAAAATGCCTTATCTTTTGGTTTTTATAATGTTCTGGCAGACACGGTAGGCGTTTCACAAAAAGGAGTCCAAACTTCTGGCCTTA
The DNA here is from genome assembly GCA_039803305.1 of Caldifarciminota bacterium. GTDB lineage: Bacteria > Hydrothermota > Hydrothermia > UBA1063 > UBA1063 > UBA1063. The sequence continues at coordinate 10,859 of JBDRYG010000008.1, read as the reverse complement.
TTCCTACTATTCAGATCCCCATTTACATTCCCCCTACTCTCTCTTTTTTTGGTCCAGGTGAGGCAAAATTAGACTTCAATGGTTCCCAGTCAGTGAGCCTGAGGTTTGAAAAGAATGTTAACTACGATCCTTTAAGCTATGTAGGTGGTAGATATAGCTATTTCAATCCGCAACTTGAACAACAATTGAGGCTAAATTTACAGGGAACTGTTGGTACTAAGTTGAAAATTCTCATTGATCATGATTCTGAGAGGCAGGACGAGACTAAAAACAGGGTAGTCGTAAGGTTTGAGGGAGAGGAGGATGATGTTGTAAGACTTCTTGAGTTTGGAGATACCAGAGTTTCTCTACCATCCACGCGTTTTGCTAGTTTCCCTGGGCAATCAAAAGAGGGTCTCTTTGGATTTAACTCACAGTTTCAGTTAGGTCCACTTAAATTGCAGGCTATTGCTACCCGAGAAAAAGGCGAGAGCCAGTCTACGAGTCTATCAAGAGGAGCAGTACAGGACAGTTTAATACTCTATTCTAGGGATTTTGAAAAATTTAGATTCTTTTATATACCTGAGGCGGAATCCATCGTATCCATTAATGTTCTGGTTGATGAGCAGAGGGGTATTCAACCCGGAGTCACGATAAGGGGATTTGCGTATTATTACGGTTATAACCAAGATTCAGGAGTTTTTTCTCCCGACACTGCTTTAAAAGAATTAGGAAATTTCAAAGTTCTCGTAGAGGGAAAAGATTACTATTTCTATCCAAAGTCTAAAATTTTAGAACTATTTAGAGGAGCTGGTGAAAATCATGTAATAGCTGTCTCATACCGCACCGCGTCGGGCCGCGAAGTTGGGATGCTGAACCAGGACACTGTACCCTATTTCGATAGTTTAAGGCTTGTAAAGCCTTCGTCTTTCCCTCTTTACCTTGATTCATTATTTACAAAAAGGGATTCCTTAAAGGCAGTCCTATGGAATTCTATGTTAACGAACATTTACGACCTCAGGGCAACTTACTTAACTCTTGATAATATTGATATTCAAATTGGGCGGGACTCATCAGGTGTTCTAATATGGGGTGAAGGAGGAAGAAGTTTTTTAAATATCCTCGGTTTGGATAATAACAATGATGGAAAGGTTGATCTGGTAAGATATGAAAATGGTGTTGCCTATGACATTCTGGATTTGAACAAAGGCCTGTTAATCTTCCCGATGCCAAGACCATTCATTTTTGACTCTTTGAGTGTTAAGGACTCTATTATTTACAAGAAAACTCGCCTCCTTTATTCGGAGGGTACTACATATGTCATAAAAGTCCTCAAAAGACAGGTTGCTCAAACCATTTATTTAAATCAAATGAATATCATTGAAGGCAGTGATGTGGTAAAATACAATGGAAGAATCCTATCTCGTGGGACGGATTATGAGATAGACTATATGTCAGGTGTAATAACTATAAAAAACGAAATGGTACTTCGCGATCCGGATGCAAGGATAGATGTTTCTTTTGACTATGCACCGCTTTTCAGTTTAAAGGACAAAGCTTTATGGGGAGTGCGATTTGACATCCCAATTGTCTCGTCACTGAGATTTGGAGGAAGCTTTATGGGGAGAAGCGAGTCCTCTCCCCAGAAAAGGCCAACCTTAGGTTCAGAGCCTACCAGGAGTTTGGTGGGCGAGGTTGATCTTAACCTGGATGAGAAAATACCTTTTTTAACCGATTTATTTAATAGCATTTCTTTAAATAAAAGTAATATCCCCACAACCTTAAGGCTACAGGCTGAACTTGCTCGGTCCTTCCCTGACCCAAACACTCGATATTTTGCTTACTTAGATGACATGGAAAATTCTAAAGACGAAATGTACCTGTCTTTTTCTATTTATGATTGGAAGAGGAGTTCAATTCCTCTTGCTCAAAATAATGTGGAAAAAGATACTTTTTACCTGGGGAGCAAAATAGTCTGGGTGGGGGTTTATGATCTATATAGGAAGGGGCAGATATTTTCTAACCTTCCTGACGAAGAAAAAAATTATCCCCATTTAGTTTTTTATTTGGAACTATATCCCAAGGCGCCCGGTATTCCTTCTTTCCTTGGTATTTCATCGGTACTCAGCTATATGGGACAGGACTTTACAAATTACGAATACTTAAATGTGATAATAAAAGGAAGAAAGGGTAAAATGTATATTGATGTTGGGCCTGATATTTCCGAAAACGGGGTATGGCGGGATAGAGCAGGTAGGATAAAAAGTTATGACCCATATGTTATCTCTTCAGAAGATAAAAATGGAAATGGTGTATTAGACGAAGGCGAGGACACAGGACTGGATGGTATCCAAGGTGCAGATTCGCTTTGGAATCTAAATAGCCTGGATGATGGTAATGATGATTATTATTATCCAAGAACAGGAGAAAGGAATTATTCAAGGGTTAATGGAACGGAAGGGAATGGGCGATTGGACACCGAGGAATTAATAATTGATGGTAAGTTAAGTCTTGAGAATAACTATTACGAGATGGTGATCGATTTAGAAAATCCCGACCCGGGGATATTCGTAGGCGAAAACCCCTATGGTTTTAGAACATTTTTAATACCTATTAAGGATACTACTTATGTTAAAAAGTTTGGAAACCCTAACTGGGGGTATGTGAGGTTTGTAAGAATCTGGTTTGATGAAATAACCGAACCTGAAACCCTTGTGATTGCGCAGGTTAAGTTTCAGGGGAACAAATACGTGAAGACTCCAGTTATGACATCAGATAGTCTGCATCCTGTGTTTACTGATGAGTTTGTTGGAGTGAGATCCGTAGGGAATATGGATGATCCTGATTACACCTCACCACCCGGGATAGAGCTCGAGAGAGATCTTATTACAGGTAGATTGGAACAGGAGAATTCCCTCGCCATAAAATACGAAAACATAAGACAGTTTCATTACGCTATGGTTACACAAAGAAGAGTTCAAACCCAGGATTTCATGAATTACAGGGATATAAGGTTCTTTATCAGGATACGTCCAGGCACTCCACCGCCTTACCCAACGGTGTTCATAAGACTTGGAGATAGCCTAAATTATTACGAATACAGATTTAAAGTCAGGGATTCAAACTGGCAAGAAATCGTTATACCCATTGATTCGCTCACACAAATTAAGAAGCTTCTGCGAGATTCTCTGATAACCCCTGGTCCGCATATAATCGGGAATGTTGCTATTAAAGGTAATCCGTCGTTTACCCAGGTAAGGATGATTTCTTTTGGCATATTGAACGATGAGAGTGAACCAATAAGTGGTGAAGTGTGGATCGATGAACTCAGATTAGGCAATCCAAGAAGGGACAGGGCTACGGCTTATCAGGTGAACATAGACTTTAGGTGGACATCGTTTTTAAGCATTAACTTAACGGCCTCAAGACTTCAAAGCAATTTCCGTTCTCTTCAGGGTGAAGGAAGAAAAAGTGATGATCGGAATTTTGTATTAAGTTTAGGTGGAGATTTTGGGTCTATCCTTCCAAGAAGCTGGGGGTTAAGACTCTCTGGAAATTATATTTTAAACGAGATGCAATCCTTACCACTTTATGGTGCTTACTCTGATTTGATTTTAAAGCCAGAACAGCAATTACAGCAAAGAAGTGTCGTAAAATCCAGGCGGGCTTCCTTTAGCTTTTCTAAGTCTCCAGGGTCAAGGAACTTCTTTATCAAGTATTTTATAGAACCATTTTCCGTTTCAGGCTATCAAAACAGGGATTTTTCAACGGGTCCCAGAAGTAACAGATTCTACCTTGGAAGAAATTTGAGTTTTAGTCACGGAATAAAATTCCCTCTTAGCTTTAAGGTAATTGGCACCAATCTTAGTCCACTTCCGGATTATAGATTCACTGGAAGTCTAAGTGAGGCAAAAACATATTCCAAAGATATTATAAGTAACATTGAATTAAAGGACTCTATAAAATCGTTTGACCAGAATCATTCTTTCACCTACAATCCCTTCCCATATTTAAACAGCAGCCTCTCATTAGGAAGAACCTATGATTTGTGGAGGAAAATGGAAACTGCTTACAATGAAGTTTTTAGTAGCGGCCTCAGATTTTCCCTCTTCAAATTGATAGATCCCGTGAGTCTTAACTTTTCAACATCTTACAGAGAAAACAGGGATGTGGCAATGTTGTCAGTTGACTCTAATGCTGTTCGTAATATATCTTCCAGTGCAAATGGATCATCAAGTTTCACCATTAACTACAGTCAAGCTATTTTAAAGGTGTTAAGTGTATTTCCTCCAAAAGATCCAGCAGACTCAACTGGTAAACAAAACCCAGCAAAGGAAAAATTTAAACGGTTTTTCAGCTCTTTCCAGCCCCTTACAGTAACTTACTCTATTACTGACAATTACGGGTTGTATCGTGTCAATAAGAGGCCGTCATGGGAGTTTAGATATGGATTTGACAGGAATGCCGTTATAGATTCTGGGAGCATTGAAAGGTTCTCCAACACGTTTACAAGACAATATACGTTCAGGACTGGATTAAACTTATTTGGGGTATCGATCTCTGTTAATGGGTCATTTGGGAACACCGTTAATAAAGTTTATATAAGTAAAAGGTACTCAAAAAACGCCACCTGGCCCAGTATAACATTATCAAACTTTAATATCAGGAATAAATTTCTGTCGAAAGTGTTTAATAATCTGAACGCAGGATTCAGCTACACAAGAACGGTGCAACAATCTGGAACCTTTGGGAACCTGCCTGATAATATTACGACGACAGTTACTTTAATGCCTTCTATGAATTTTGCTTTAAGAAAAGGGATTGGAGGCAGACTTGATTACTCCTATACCTCTTCAGATAACAGAGATTTACGTTTTGGCGAAAGGATTCAAAAAAATGAAGAACATCGGATTAACTTAAGCCCCTCATACACTATTTCACCGGGTATGGCTATTAGAATTCCAGGATCTGAAAAATCCTTTAAATTAAAGAGCTCACTTCAACTTTCATCCAATTTACAGTGGTCCAGGGGCATGCAAAAAAGCGTTTCAGGTGGAAAAGAAATGAAGATAAGAGACAATACAAATTATAATATCAGTGTAAGTGGGAACTACTCAATTACAAGGGATATATCTGCAAGTCTGGGGTTTGGATATAGAAGGTTTGTTGATAACTTAAGTAAAAGATACAACTCCAGCACAAACTTTGCTTTAAATGTAAACTTTAATTTCTGATGCTATTTACGAAGGAAGAAAGGGTGGGTCTTTTGATCATTGGAATATCAATGTTAGCTGGGAGTTTTTTGTTAAGTAAAAGAGAGGATAAGGTTGTGGAGGAGCTCATAATTTTTCCAGATAAAGTTGAATCAGTCTCTGATGAAACTATTCTTAAGGACACTTCAGTAAATAGAAGGCTTGATGTAAATAGTGCTACGCCAGAGGAATTACAAACCATTCCCGGAATAGGATCAAAGCTTGCAAATGCAATAGTTGAAAGGCGAAAGATTAAAAGGTTCTCTGATATAAATGAGCTTTTGGAGATAAAAGGGATTGGCCAAAAGAAACTCCAATCTATCTCCCGTTATCTGGAGGTTAAATGAGGATCTCATTTGAGAAAATAAAGGGTCAAGATAGGGCTAAAAACTATTTGCAATCGCTTGTTAAAATCTTGCGAGAGGAAAAAGTTGATTCTGTTTTTTTAGAATTTTTCGGCCCTGATGGGGTTGGTAAGTTAACATCAGCGGTAAATCTTGCTCTCGCGGTGAATTGTCTTGCGGAGGAATCGGTTCCTTGCCTTAGATGTGAGAATTGTTTACAAATTTCCCGTTATCAACACCCCGACTTATTTATTTTACTCCCTGATATGACTGCCGATAAATGGGATAAAGTGAGAAACAGCGGAGAGTTGCGAGAATATTATAATCCCTTGAAACAAATCAAAATTGACGAGATCAGAAGTGTTGAAAAGGAGCTGTGGAGGGAAAGACCATATAATGCCAGATACAGATTTGTAATTGTTGCAAACGGTGAAAATTTGAACCAATACGCACAAAATGCCTTCCTCAAAACCCTGGAGGAGCCTTATGTGAGAACAGTGCTGATTTTTATTGTGTCGAGGCCTGAACGTGTGCTTCCAACTATCCATTCTCGTGCAAAAAAAGTAAAGTTTGATCCTTTAAGGTTTGAAGATTTTAAGGGGTATTTTGAAGGATTAGAGCTGCCGTTTCCTGTTACATTGCTTTACAAGATTAGCTATAGTTCTATAGGCAGAGCAAAGAGAATATTAAAGACTAATTTTGTGGAAAAACGGAAATTCCTTCTGGAAAGCTTCATCAAAAAAGATATGGACCTGCTTCTAAATGTATTTCAGGAATTTTTGATGAGTGGCGGGAATCTGGATGATTTTGTGGATTCTTTTGGAAGTTTAGTTAGGGACACCCTTTTTGTTAGGGAAAATTTAACGGATTTTGTAATTAATTTCGACCTTGAGGCGGAAATTAAAAGGTTTGCGGAGGTTATTAGAAGTGACTATTTGTACGAAATGGTTCAGGTTTATAGACGCCTCCATCAGCTTGCAAGATCTAATGTTGATGAGAGTGTCATACCCTACCTTATGATAAGCCCTGTGTTGGGCAGAAGTTTTAGAGATATCTTTAGAAGTTATTGATTCACTCTATAATGATTCACTCTATAATCAGATAGTTTCCCTTAACATCAACAACTTTTCTGATTTCCCCTTTAGCTAGGTTTTGTGTGGAATAGGCCAACCATTCGTCGTTCTCGGTTTTAACAATATAATAGTTGGGTCTATCTTTTAAGGGAGTAATCACATAGACAGATTTTCCAATGAGCCTTTCTGGTCCTGAGACTTTTTCTGGTAGGCCTACAACCTTTTTGAAAAATTTTCTGGAAAGTAAGGTGAAAACCAGTGAGAAGATGGCAAAAGAGAGAAGTTGAAACCAGACGGGAAACTTTAATAGTGCGAGCACCATTACGCATAATGCAGCGACTCCGAACCAAAATATCACAAAACCAGGGACAAAAATTTCGTAAGTCATCAGCATAAGGCCTAAAACAAGCCAGATGTACCAGGGCATTTATTCCTTCTCCTTGAAGATTTCCTTTATTAACCCCAGACTTCCCAGGATGGATGAGGATTCGTAAGGTATGAATATTTTATTAGACTGTCCCTTGGATATTTCTGCTAAAGCTTCAAGGTATTTTATTGCAATGAGTTCTTTAGTAGGTCTTCCTTCGTGAATTGCTTTAAAAACTCTTACTATGGCTTCTCTTTCGCCATCAGCAAGGGCTATCTTTTCATACCTTTTTGCGTCTGCAACCTTTGCTATGGCTTCTGCTTCGCCTTCTGCCTTTTTTATTGCTGCTTCTTTTTCACCTTCGGCTTTAAGGATTGCTGATTGCTTTGCACCTTCTGCTTCAAGAATCATAGCCCTTTTTTCTCTTTCAGCCTTCATTTGCTTGTGCATGGCGCTCATAACATCCTGAGGTGGATCTATCCTTTTGAGTTCTACTCTTGTTACCCTTACACCCCACTTATCGGTTGCGTCGTCTAATACTTCTCTAAGTTTCCTGTTTATTATTTCTCTTGACACAAGTGTCTGATCCAGATCCATTTCGCCGATGAGATTACGGAGTGTTGTTTGTGATAATTTTGTAACTGCTTCTGTAAAATTCTGGATACTGAAGAGAAGTTTAAAGGGATCTGTAACTTCGTAATACACTACTGCATCTACTGTTACAATAACATTATCTTTGGTAATAACTTCCTGAGGAACAATGTCAACCACTTTTTCCCGAATGTCTACTTTATGGACTGTTTCAATAAATGGTATTACAAGATTTAGCCCCGGGCCAAGGGTTCTCGAATACTGTCCTAGTCTTATTACAACACCTCTCTGGTGAGGATAAAGCATTTTTACAGACTGGGTGGCTACAACAAAAACAACGATTAAAATTATAAATGCGATTAAAATACTCATACTACCTCCTTGTATTTCAATTATACTGACTTGTAAACGAATTTTATTGTACCTCCAAAGCTGAAAAGCTATAATTTAACAGGATTTTACTGGAGGATGGTATGTGGATCTATGGGGTGATTTGTATCATAGTGCTTTTTGCAGGCTATATGATTTATGGTAAATTTTTAGAGAAGATTTTTGGTATTAACCAAACAGAACCCGTTCCATCGAAAAGTAACTACGATGGGGTTGATTTTGTCCCTACAAATAAGTGGGTTCTCCTTGGTCATCACTTTTCTTCCATCGCAGGTGCCGGGCCAATTGTGGGCCCCATTATTGCAGGTCTTGCCTTTGGATGGTTACCAGCTATTTTATGGATTCTTCTTGGTGCGATTTTTATTGGTGGTGTGCATGATTTTTCATCCCTGGTTATTTCTATGAGAAATCAGGGGAAATCCCTTGCAGAAATTGCGTCAACTTCTATAAGTAAAAGAGCCTATTATCTTTTTCTAACTTTCATTTGGCTATCCCTTATGTATGTCATTGCAGTTTTTGCAGAACTTGCTGCTGAGAGCTTTGCCAGTGAACCTGCTGTAGCCCAAATCAGCTTGATTTACGTTTTCGTTGCACTCGCTTTTGGTGTTTTGAACTCTAAAGGAAAAATACCACTGTGGTTTCTAACTATAATTTCTCTTGTTGTTATCGGTTTAGGTTTTCCCTTCAGTTTCAAGCATCAGGTCCTAACTTTAAGTAAAGATCAATGGGTTTATGTTTTAATTGGATATGCTTTTGTGGCTTCAATCCTACCTGTATGGATTCTTTTACAGCCAAGAGATTATCTGTCAAGTTTTTTACTTTTTATTTCTGTTATAATCGGTATGGTGGGGATTTTCCTTGGGGGTTTTCGCATCTCATATCCACCCGTAAAGGCTTTTTATTCGCCTTCCACTGGTCCATTAGTTCCTTTCCTGTTTATTACCATCGCTTGTGGTGCCATATCTGGGTTCCACTCTCTGGTGTCTTCTGGTACTACCTCTAAACAACTGGATCATCCAAAAAATTCAAGATTCGTTGCTTATGGAGGTATGCTCCTAGAGGCAATTACCGCCGCTGTTGCCTTATCAACCTTGATGATATTTGCAAGAGGGTATAACAATGTCGGGTTATCCCCGTCTGCAATTTATGCAGAGGGCATAGGAAGATATCTGGGTATTTTAGGATTAAGTGAAGGCATAGGTAAGACCTTCGGCCTTCTAATTCTTTCTGCTTTTATTCTTACTACTTTAGATACTGCTACAAGGATTTCGAGATACATCTTTCAAGAGCTACTTGCAAAAACCTCTAACAAATCCTTGATGGTGAGAGGTTATTCAACTTTAGTGTCACTTATTTTGCCGTTATTTCTTTTAAAGACTAAATTTAAAGACCCAACGGGTAATGTGGTTTCTGCCTGGAAGATAATTTGGCCTATTTTCGGTACGACAAACCAGTTGCTCGCTGCTCTTGTATTTATTGTGGTGTTTGTATGGGCGAAGAGGAATTTATCAAAAGGAAGTCTGGTTTTTGTCATACCTATGACTTTCATGGCCTTTATGACTATGACCGCTTTAATATGGATTTTAACTCAAAATCTTATTAGGGGATGGTTTAATGTTATCACCTTTATTGCTCTGCTGCTTTTATCCCTTGCGCTTATCCTTTCGTACGAAGCTTTCAGGGTAATCTTCAGAAAAAAGTAAAAAGGGCGGGACGAAGTCCCGCCCACCGTTAAAAATTACTTATACGAGTTAGTAAGAACCTGGAATCAGTGTAAGGTACTTTTGCAGTGGTTCCCTTGATCCATCAGTGAATATTACATCGACAAAAGTTCTATGATTATCATCCTCGGGCTCCCAGATAATACCGGTTATGTCAGCTGCATGCCTTCCGTCTTTTGTAATTTCACCTGAAACTGTTCGTTTAGTATAGGGAATCCCGTTTTCAATAATCGTCTGAGGCTTACTAACATTTATTGATACTTTCCACCCATCTGAGTCTGCAAGTAAAATCGATAAGGATTGATCTTGTTTGATTGTTAATGTGAGATCAATTCGGTAGTTATGGTTATTGTAATCTATGATCCATAGGTGGATAGTTCCAGCGACGATATTACGATTTCCATATTCGTCTTCCTCCCAAACCAAGTTCTTGAGCTCAACCCCCACCTGTCCATAACCGATAATTGTTACTACGACTTTTACATAGGTGGGTTCGCCGTTTGTATTGTAACTTGCCGTAAAGGAAAAATCTGCAAGCTTGTTGTCATCTAAGAATACCCCAATGTGAAGTCTGGATGGTAACGTATCGTTGGAAATTACTTGAGTTTCAATTGAATCTATAAGCACTTTAGCTACATGACTTTGATAATTCTCATCAGTATAATTCCAGCGGAATAAAATGCCATTTCGGGGGTTATCAGGATCTACATGCACCCAACCTGTATCCTGCCATTCCCATGTTCCGTAGTAGTCCTCTATTCCCCCCTTGAATTCCTTTGGACAGAGTTTATACGGGACACTGATCTTTTGGCTTATTATTTTGACATTCTTTTTCGAGACTTCAATTGGAGGGTTTTTAGAGATAAAATCGGTGAAAACCTTGTACGCGTTGGTCTGAGTTATATCAGTCCCCACATTGTTTATTCCAGTCAGAAAAGTGACTGTTTCGTCTTTTGCTATTTCCTGTTTTTTACATGTGAAGTTTAATAGTCCAACGCCCAATACAACTAAGCCTATTATTTTTTTGATGTTTAGCATAGGCACCTCCTTATTTTATCGTATTATAATTACAAAGGTCTGTAGTGTCAATATCGGGTTTTGACTTAACGGGGGTTTCACGGTATAATTACCAAACTTTATTT
>JBDRYG010000007.1:0-37438 GCA_039803305.1 Caldifarciminota bacterium | reverse complement strand
CAGACAAGCTTCTCGATGTGAAAATGGATTTTGACAGTTTGAAGGAATATAAGGCTGTTCTGGGATCAGGTGCTATTCTCGTTATGAATGAAGATACATGCATGGTGGATATGCTATTCTCAATAATTAGGTTCTTTAAACACGAATCATGTGGTCAATGTAGTCCATGTCGGGTTGGTACGTATGAACTCTTTTACTTGATAAATAAAATAAGGGAAGGAGAGGCTGAAGAAAAAGATCTTGATATGATGGTTAGCCTCTCTGAAGCAATGTTTAAGTCATCTTTCTGTCCACTTGGGCAGTCACTTATTATGCCCGTTAAGAGTTCAATAGAAAACTTCAGGGAAGAGTTTGTGGCACACCTTAACAAAAATTATAAGTGTCAGAAATGCAGGAGGTAACATTTTATGGCGGAAATGGTTAAGATTTTAATTGATGGAAAAGAAATCACAGCCCCCAAAGGGGAAAATATATTAAAGATTGCCAGAGAAAATGGAATAAATATACCAGGCTTGTGTTTCTGTGACAAACTTAGTCCGAGCGGGTTATGTAGGTTATGTGTAGTTAAGGTCGAGGGAAGACCCGGCATGGTGCCCGCATGCTTACTTACAGCACAGGAAGGTCTGAAAATAACAGCTTTTGATGAAGAGCTTGAAAGCACAAGAAAAATTCTACTGGACAATATCTTATCAGAGCATAATGATGACTGTATAAATTGCGATAAGGACGGGATGTGTGAATTGCAGGATTTGGCATACAGGTATAATCTTGGAAGAGATAATAGAATATTCTCTCCCATTTGGGATAAGTTTGAAAGGAAAATAGATGCTTCTTCTCCTGTACTGATTTACGACTCTTCAAAGTGTATCAAGTGTATGAGATGTGTAAAGGCCTGCTCGGAACTTCAAGTTAAGGGAGTTTTGAACTTTGCAAATAGGGGTATTGAAACCTTTATAGTGGCAGGCCTAGGAGAGTGGTCCGAATCAGAATGTGATGGCTGTGGGCAATGTGTCCAGGCTTGTCCTACGGGGGCTCTTGTCGAAAAATGGGAAACATACGGTGTTAAGGCCAGGGCGAAAGACATAGAGAAGAAGGTAGTAACTACTTGTCCATATTGTGGTGTGGGTTGTCAGCTTGAACTTTGGGTGAAGGATAACAGGATTGTTAAAGTGAAAGGCGCTGATGAGGTTCCCAATGAAGGTAGAACCTGTGTAAAGGGGCGTTTTGGTCTTGATTTTGTCCATAAAGAAGACAGGCTCAAGAAACCCCTTATCAAGAAGGATGGTAAGTTTGTAGAAGTTGAATGGGATGAAGCTCTTGATTATGTCGCTAAGAGATTGAGAGAGATTAAGGAAAAATACGGGCCCGATGCAATAGCCGGCCTTGCGTCTGCAAAGTGTACAAACGAGGAAAACTTTGTGTTCCAGAAGTTTATGAGAGCAGTTATAGGAACAAATAATGTAGACCACTGCGCTAGACTTTGCCATGCTTCTACTGTTGCCGGTCTTGCGAGAGCTTTTGGCTCTGGTGCAATGACGAATACAATTAAAGAGCTTGAATACGCTGATGTTATTCTGGTTACAGGTTCGAATACGACAGAAACTCATCCTGTGATTTCTACTTACATAAAGAGGGCGGTGGTTTTCCGTGGTGCAAAGCTTATAGTGGTAGATCCGAGAAAAATTGATCTTGTTAAGTACGCAACATTACATTTACAGCAGAAAAACGGGACTGACGTAGCATGGATTAATGGTATGCTTCATGTGATATGGAAGGAAAAACTGTATAACGAGGAATTCATCAAAACACGGACTGAAGATTTTGATAAGATAATTCCAATTATTGAGAATTATACTCCCGAAAAAGTTGAAGAAATCACGGGTATACCTAAGGATAAGCTTATCGAAGCTGCGAGACTTTACGCAAAAGCTAAGAAGGCTGCTATCGTTTACTCAATGGGAATCACTCAACATACAACCGGAGTTGATAATGTCCTTTCTCTTGCCAACCTTGCTATGATGACAGGTCATGTGGGTAAGGAATCTTCAGGTGTTAATCCTCTGAGAGGTCAAAATAATGTCCAGGGTGCCTGTGACATGGGTGCACTTCCGGATGTTTATTCGGGTTATCAGAAGGTAATTGAAGAAGATAAGAGGGCAAAATTTGAGTCCGCTTGGGGAGTTAAGTTACCGGATAAGCCTGGATTAACTGTAGTTGAAATGATGAATGCAGCTTGCGAAGGTAAAATCAAAGCCTTTTATTTTATGGGTGAGAACCCCATGATGTCAGATCCCAATATTCCACATGTTAAAGAAGCACTGGAAAGAGCAGAGTTTATAGTTTGCCAGGATATTTTCATGACTGAGACTACCGAGCTTGCCGATGTGGTGTTGCCTGTGGCGTCCTTTGCAGAAAAAGAAGGTACCTTTACCAATACCGAAAGAAGAGTACTTAAGGTTAATAAGGCAATAGATCCACTACCCGGTGTTAAGACCGATTGGGAGGTAGTGCAGGAAGTTGCAAGGAGGCTCGGTTATAATATGAATTACTCCTCCTGGGAAGATATTCTGAGGGAGATTAACCAGCTGACCCCAATTTATGGCGGAATAACACCTGAAAGGGTTAACCGTGGTGAGAAGCTCCAGTGGCCTTGCCCAACCCCTGAGCATCCCGGTACCCCTTATCTTCACAAGGAAAAATTCTCAAGAGGGCTTGGGAAGTTCCACCCTGTGGACTTCATCCCGCCAGCGGAGTTGCCTGATGAAGAGTATCCATTCATACTCTCAACTGGAAGAATGCTTTATCACTACCATACAGCTACTATGAGTAGAAGAAGCAGTTCACTAATTAGTTATGTAAATGAGGCTTATATGGAGATGAACCCAGCAGATATGGAGAAACTCGGAATAAAAGACGGTGAGAAAGTTAAGGTTACGTCGAGAAGAGGTTCAATTGAAATTAAGGCTGTGGCAAGTGATAGGGTATTCCCCGGGCTTGTATTTATTCCATTCCATTTTTCAGAAGCTGCAGCAAACATTTTAACCAATGACGCTCTTGATCCAATCGCGAAAATACCCGAATATAAAGTTTGTTCGTGTAAAATTCAAAAAATATAGATTAACAAGGAGGTGTGTATATGGAGTTTGAATGCAGAGCACCTGCCAACGTGGCAGATATGCTGACAAATGATGTATGTGTAAAAAAGGTCCAGTCAAGTTTCTGGAGACTCCTCGTACTGGGGATTCTCGCAGGTGTGTATATTGGATTTGGTGCTCAGCTCTCTACTATGATAGGACATGATCTCTCTAAGTTTCTTGGCGTTGGTTTTGCAAGATTCTTACAGGGTGCAGTATTCTCCGTAGGACTAATGCTTGTTGTGATAGCAGGAGCGGAGCTATTTACTGGAAATAACCTCATTATGCTCTCAGTTCTTGATGGTAAGGCCAGCATTGGAAAACTCTTCTACAACTGGGTTGTTGTTTATATTGCTAATCTTATAGGTTCTCTGTTGCTTGTGGTGCTGATGTACTGGTCTGAATTATGGAAAATGAATGGTCATCTTGTAGGTGCATATGCCCTTAATATAGCAAATGCAAAGGCGAGTCTTGCATTCTTGCCAGCTTTTGCACGTGGTATTTTGTGTAATTGGCTTGTTTGCCTTGCGGTCTGGATGGCACTGGCATCTAGGGATGTTATAGGAAAGATTTTCGCAATCTTCTTCCCGATAATGGCCTTCGTTGCGTCAGGTTTTGAACACTCCATTGCTAACATGTACTTTATTCCTATGGGTATCTTCTTGAAAAATATTCCTGCCGTAGTAGAAGCCGCTGGAGCCCCTGACCTTACAAACTTAACCTGGTATGGCTTCTTTGTTAAGAACTTAATACCCGTTACCCTCGGAAACATCCTTGGTGGTGCTGGGTTTGTAGCAACCCTTTACTGGTTAGTTTATGTCCACATGCCTAAGAAGGCCAAGGCATAACTTAATTATTCTTGCTGGCGGTAGATCCAGGAGGATGGGGCAGTCAAAGCCCCACCTCCTGATTAATAATAAAAGACTTATAGATATTGTTGCATCACGGATTGCCAGTTTATTCAATAGGGTTATTGTAGTTTCTAAAAAAGGGATGCCCTCGCTAGAAAATTACGATGTTGTATATGACGATTATGATGAGTACTCCCCACTTTTAGGTATTTTGGTTGGTTTAAAGTACAGCGAATCGTTAGTAAATTTCATTATTGCCTGTGACATGCCATTTGTGCAACCAGAGTTAGTGCAGTTTCTTCTCAGGATGGCAGAAGATAGAGACGCGGATGTAGTGGTTCCAGTTAATAATGGATTTTATGAACCATTGTGTGCAGTTTACTCGAAGAGATGTATTCCTTTTATCGAAGAGGAGATAAGCCAAGGTAATTTGAAAGTTACGAGTTTTTACCCAAAGGTTAATACTGTTTCAGTGCCAGAGTATCTGATCAGACAGTATGATGCGTCCCTGTGGAGTTTCTTCAATATTAATACAAAAGAAGATTTAAAAAAGGCTTTACAGTTCATTGATTGATAAGAGGAAGATATTAAGGGTCCAAAATGACAGGATTTCTGAAGAAGAAGATTTCATATCTATTGAAGAGATCGTTGGGCTTTACATCAACAAACAGCTTCTAACACGAAATAGCATTTCGCCCAGTAATTTGAAGGAATGGGCAGTGGGCTACCTTTATTCATCGGGACTTATAAAATGGGACCAATCGGTAAAGATTGAATTTAGCGCTGGTGATGTCTATGTAGAAAGCGACTTAATACCCTCGGCATCTGATTATGTTTTCCAGTCATCCAGTTGTACTGGCGGTATGGAACAACTTTGCTTCAAGGGGCTTTCTCCCCTTCACCCACCATTTAACTTTAGGGTTGAGATAAGTAAGCTCTTCTCGATATACGAAAAATTCAATGCGTTTTCCAATAATTTCAAGTTGAGTGGTTCTCTTCATGCAGCTGGTATTTCAGATGGAGAACAGATTCAATTTTTTGCAGAAGATGTGGGTCGACATAATGCGGTGG
The DNA here is from genome assembly GCA_039803305.1 of Caldifarciminota bacterium. GTDB lineage: Bacteria > Hydrothermota > Hydrothermia > UBA1063 > UBA1063 > UBA1063. The sequence goes on along the minus strand of JBDRYG010000007.1, from coordinate 32,382 downwards.
ATAAAGTCATTGGAATGGCCTTTTTAAGTAGGTTTGATTTAACTTCCTCCATTTTACTTACAACTGGCAGAATTTCCCTGGAAATAGTCAAAAAATGTATTGTCGCAAGAATACCAGCTATTGTATCTCGTTCAGCGCCTACGACATTTGCTATTGACCTTGCGAAGAACTACAATGTGACCTTGATAGGTTTTCTCAGAGGTAAAAGGTGTAACATTTATTGCAACTTTTTATTTAAAATCTGAAGACCTCGACAAATTTTTCATAGACAGTTTTTTTCAAATTTTCCATATCTATCTCTTTACCAAGTACTGCTCTCATTGAAGTCATAGGAATGTTGCTTATCCCACAGGGGATGATATAATTAAATGGTGTGAGGTCGTTGTTAACATTCAATGCGAATCCGTGAAAAGAAACCCATTTTTTAAACGCGATACCGATGGAGGCTATTTTGCCTTTAGCTGTGAAAACACCAGTATATTGTATATGTCTGTACGCTTCGATTCCGTAATCTTTTAATGTAAGAATTAATGCTTCTTCTACTCTTCTGACAAAGTCTTTTACCCCTGCAAGACTGTTTTTTATTTTGAAGATTGGGTAACCCACAAGTTGTCCCGGACCATGATAAGTTATGTCACCACCACGTTCAATTTTGAAAAAAGAGAATCCTCTATTTTTTAATGTCTCCATCGGGAAGAGTAAATTATTCCAGTCCCGGTTTTTCCCTAAAGTAAAAACTGGATCATGTTCTACAAGTATCAATGTGTCAGCGATTTCCTCGTTAATCCTTCTCTCCAAAAGTTTTTTCTGAAGTTCCCAGGCTTTCAAATACGGTGTGAATCCCAGGTCTAAAAGTTCAATCATTTATTCACTATATGTATGGCTTTTTTATAGTAGTTCTCTGCACACTCCATTATAGCTTCTGAGAGAGTAGGATGAGGAAAAATGGTTTTGGCTACATCTTCAACTTTCAGATTATTTTCGAGGATGAGGGCTCCTAACCCTGCAAACTCTGAAGCATGGGGTCCTACGATGTGAATACCTATAACTCGGTTATCTTCGTCACCGAGGATTTTGACCAGTCCCATCGTACTCTCCTGGGTTAGTGCGCGTCCATTAGCCTGGAAGGGAAATTTTCCGACCCTATATTTAATTCCATTCTCTTTAGCCTGTTCTTCAGAGAGTCCAACTTTTACTAATTCTGGCTCCCCGTATACCACAAAGGGTACAAATCTCGACTGGTGAGAGATTTTCCCAAGGGCAATAACTTCTGCTACGTTTATACCATCCTTTGACGCTTTGTGAGCAAGTTGTGGACCAGGGATTATATCCCCTATTGCGTATATGTTACTGATGTTTGTCGAGTAATTTGTATCGACTTTGACAAATCCCTTTTCATCCAGAGCTATATCTATTCTCTTTGTAATTTCAGTATTTGGCTTTCTACCCGTTGCAATGAGAACTTTATCAGGCTTTATTTCAATTTGGCTTTCCCCTTTTTTAATGTAAAACTGACCTTCCTTTTTCTCTAAGGAAGCTCCGGTATAGATTTTGATCCCTTTCCGCTCAAGAGTTCTTCTTATTAAAGATACGCATTCCCTGTCAAATCCAAAAAGAATGTCTTCAAGAATTTCTACTATAGTCACCTCAACGCCTAATCTCCTGTAGATAGTTGCCATTTCTACCCCAATAACCCCACCTCCAACAATTAGTAAACTTGAAGGAAGATCGCCACTTAGATTTAGTGCGTCTGTGGAATCAATGATCTGCTTTTTATCAAATTCAAGTCCAGGTAATGGCTTTGGACTTGAACCTGTAGCTAATACGATGTGCTCAGCTTGTACAGTCTGGTCGTTAACTTTGACCCATCTGTTATCAACAAGCTCTGCTTCACCTCTTATGAGTTCAACTCCATTTTGTTTGAAAAGGTACTCTACACCTTTTACAAGTCTTGAGACAACGGAATTCTTCCATTCGTTTATTTGCAATGGATTAAAGCTTAGGTTCTCACACTTTAATCCCTTGTTTTTGAAAGTCTCGATTTTATCTTTCAAAGAGGTTACTTCAAGAAGTGCTTTTGTTGGAATACAACCCACGTTAAGACAAGTTCCGCCTACGCTCTCTTTTTCAATAACACATACTTTTTTACCGAGCTGTGCAAGCCTGATGGCTGCCACATATCCCCCAGGTCCAGCACCAACAACAATAACATCGTATTTAACTTCCATAGTTTCCTCCTGTGCTGAAATCTTGTGAGGTTCAGCTTTCGATTTTCAGTAACCTTTTAATTTCATTCTTTAGCTCAGTGGGATCGGCTGACTTAACAATGTAGGCATCGGCAAACCATGCTGTGTACTCGTCCTGATAAGAACTGTAGGCTGTGAAGAGAATAACCGGTATGTTTTTCTTCTTTTTCTCCTTTTCAAGGGTTTCAAGAACCTCAAGCCCTGACTTACCCTTCATTTTAATGTCGAGGATCATTAGATCGACCTTTTCTGTTGACAGCTTGTAAAGAGCATCTTCAGCGTTTTCAGCAGTAATGACATTATAGCCTTCTCTTTTAAGCATTTCTCCATAAATTGTTCTTACATCGGGTTCATCATCAACGAGAAGTATGGTGTAAGCCATAATTTTCCCTCCCTTTAACCCTTAATAACTGCGATAGGTACCATCCTTGCAACTTTTGTTGATATTCCGGCATTATGGACAACATCAACAACTATGTCCACATCTTTATAAGCATCTGGGACTTCCTCGGCTAATGTTTCCATGGAATGTACCCTTACAAGAATTCCTTTTTGCCGTAATTCTTCAATGATGTTTCTTCCACGGGTTTGCCTTATTGCTTCACTTCTTGAGAGGACTCTACCTGCACCGTGAGCGGTAGAGCCGAAGGTTTCCTCCATAGCTCTTTGTGTCCCGAGGAGTATATACGAGGCGGTTCCCATGTCTCCTGGGATAAGAACTGGTTGTCCAATATCCTTATATACGTTTGGTACAGCAGGATGTCCTTTGGGAAAAGCCCTTGTGGCGCCCTTTCTGTGAACAACAACTTTTTTAGTTTTTCCGTTTATTACATGATCTTCAACTTTTGCAATATTGTGGGCTACATCATAAATTATCTGAATTCCGAGTTTTTCAGCATTCACCCCCAACGCCCTCTCAAAGGATTCTCTTATCCAGTGGGTTATGAACTGTCTGTTTGCCCAAGCAAAATTTGCTGCGCAAACCATAGCACCAAAATATGCCTGACCTTCTTGAGATTTGAATGGTACTGAAGCTAACTGCCTATCGGGGACATTAATACCGTAACGTCCCATCGCATTTTGCAATTGCCTTACATAATCATCACAAATCTGATGCCCGAAACCTCTTGACCCTGTATGTACCATTATAGTGATGGTTCCTTCTTCAATTCCGATTACCTTTGCGGCTTCTCTGTCAAATATTTTTTCTACCACTTGTATTTCCATAAAGTGATTTCCAGCGCCAAGAGAACCCAGTTGGGGTAGACCCCTTTCTATAGCTTTCCTAGAAACTTTTGTGGGATCAGCGCCAGCCATGGAGCCTCCCTCTTCGATTCTCTCGAGGTCTTCTTTCCACCCAAATCCTTTGTTTACAACCCAGCGAGCTCCCTCTACCATTACATCTCTAAGATCTTTTTCTGAAACTTTGTATATTCCTCCTTTGCCTACGCCTGCAGGTACGTTGTGGAATAGTTCATTAATGATTTTTTCCAAATATTTTTCAATGTCTTTTCTTTTTAAGTTTGTTTTCAAAATTCTGACGCCGCAGTTTATATCGTATCCAACGCCTCCTGGAGAGATAATCCCTTCGTCGACATCAAAAGCTGCAACACCACCTATTGGGAAGCCGTATCCCCAGTGAATATCGGGCATTGCTATGGAGTATTTCTGTATCCCAGGAAGGCACGCAACGTTGGCTACCTGCTCAGGTGCATTGTCCTTTTTGATTGATTCTATAAGTTTCACCGAAGCGTAAATAACTCCCGGTACCCTCATACATTTCTTGTAATCCTGCTTAATCATCCATCTAAAATTGTCTATCTTCTCCAGCGTGCCCTCCCACATAAAGCTCACCTCCTTAGGTTATATTCCTTCAAAGCTTCGCCTATAATCCTTATGGCGTCTCTTAATTTATCCTCTTCTAATACATATGCAATACGGACTTCGTCCACGCCCTTTCCCGGTGTAAGATAAAAAGACTCTGCTGGAGCAACCATTACAGTTTTACCTTCATAGTTATAATCCTTTAGAAGCCACAACGCAAAATCCTCTGCATTTTTTACAGGAAGCTTTACCACCGTGTAAAAAGCACCTTCGGGTTTTCTTGCTTCTATGCCAGGGATTTTTTCCAGTTCTTCAAATACCACATTTCTTCTTTTTTCATATTCTTTTATCATGGGCTCCATAAATTCATCTATATGTTTAAAGCCGTTGATAGCTCCCCACTGCTCAATTGTGGGGGGACATAACCTTGCCTGACCCATCTTTATAAAAGCATCGTAGGCTTCTTTGTTCTTCGTTACTATGAAGCCGATTCTTGCTCCGCATGCGCTAAATCTTTTAGAGATGGAGTCAAGCACAATTAGTTGCTGTTGAATATCCTTAAATTTGAGAAGGGTGGATGGTTTTCTGCCATCAAATGCGAATTCTCTGTAAACCTCGTCCACAAGGAGGTAAAGGCCGTGTTCCTTGACGATTTTTATGACGCGGTCAAATTCTTCATCTTCATAAATAGTGCCGGTAGGGTTGTTGGGGGAACAAAGAAGGATTGCCTTTGTCTTAGGGCTTATCAGAGATCTTATAATTCCTTCATCAGGTAAATGGAAGCCATCCTCTACCGATGTTGGGATTGGTCTGAGGTTAATTCCTACCTGCTGGGCGAAACCCAAATAATTGGTGTAGAAAGGTTCAGGCACTAATACCTCATCCCCGTAGTCTCCAACGAGAATAAAGGCAAAAAGAATGGATTCTGACCCCCCTGTGGTTACAAACACCTCCGATGGCGAAACCTCTACATCAAATCTCTTAAAATAGTGTGCAATTACTTCTTTTAGCTCAGGAAGCCCATCGGATGGACCATATGGCAAGACCTTTTCGTTAAAGTTTCTGATACCATCAAAAATCTGTGGTGGTGTGGGCACATCCGGTTGTCCAATATTAAGGTGATATACCTTGATGCCTTTTCTTTTTGCTTCAACAGCAAAAGGATAAAGTTTTCTAATGGGCGATGCCTGCATTTCCTGGGCACGTTTGGAAATCTTTATTTTTAAATTTTCTGAAAACATTTTTCCTCCTTAATTTCTAATAATTTAATCTAATTAGCTCGTATAGTAAAGTAATTCCCTTGCTGTATTTATTGCTTTGCCTTATAATTTCATTGGTGAAGAAAGCGATAAAGCGGTTTTATGAGGTAGCTGTAGAAAATTCAAGTGATGGCATTTATTTTGTTGATCAAAGGCGAAAGATACTATACTGGAACAAGGTTGCCGAGGAAATCACAGGTTTTGTAGAAAAGGAGATTGTGGGTAATCACTGTCATAAAAATATTTTGCGTCACATGGACGAAGATGGCAATTTGCTATGCCTTAGCAAGTGTCCCCTTGTAGAATCTATCAGGAGTGGGGTACCTCTCAGCAAAAGTGTTTATCTTCATGATAAGGTTGGGTCAAGGATTCCTGTTAACGTTGAAGTGTATCCTGTAAGGAACCGAAAAGGTAAGATTGTTGGTGCTGTGGAAAGGTTTAATATAAGTCTAGGACTTTCCCTTACGAAGGAGAACATCATAAGGTTGCAAAAGGAAGCCTATATAGACTCACTAACTCAGATCCCCAATAGGAGGTACTTTGAGAAAAGATTTTTAGAGGTCTTAAACGAAATAAAAAGTGGCTATAGAAGTGCATCCCTTCTTCTTTCTGACGTAGATAATTTTAAAAATTTAAATGACACTTTTGGACACCTTGCTGGTGACGCTGTGTTGAAGGCAGTAGCACAAACACTTTTGTGGAATATCAAGCCAGTTGACTTAGTTGCAAGATTTGGAGGCGATGAATTCGTATTGATTATGCAGGATGTGGATTTGGAATCTCTAAGTAAGATTGCCAGGAAGCTTCAGATGCTTGTCTCGAAATCAGAAGTAAGGTATGAAGGCAATTTTCTAAATATATCCATATCTTTTGGTGGCACACTAATTTATCCCGATGATAATCTGGATAGAGCATTAAAGAGAGCTGATAAGAACCTGTATAAGGCGAAGAAACTTCCTGAAAGATTCTTTATTGCTTAGTTTTCTTGATTTTTTTTGTTTCATACAGCTTTTTGTCTGCAGACTTTATTATATCATTCAAAGTATACCCGTGGCTTTTGGTAGCGAGTCCATAGCTAAAGGATACATAAATGGGAATTTCGTCACATTTTAATGGGAGCATGGCAAAATATGCCTGGATTTTCTTAATAATGGCCTCTGCATCCTCCAGTGTGCATTTATAGAGCATCAGGATAAATTCATCTCCACCGTATCTTACAATATGGTCCTCTTTTCTGATATGTTTACTTATACCTTGAACGATTCCTTTTAGAACACAATCCCCAATAAGGTGACCATAGGAATCATTCAGGGACTTAAAGTCGTCAATATCAATAAGCGCAAGGGTATAGTAATCAGGCACAATCTCAGCTATTCTAGTGATGAATCTTCGATTTAGAGCACCCGTAAGTGGGTCTCTCATTGACTCCTGTTCAAGAAGAATGGACTTCCTTCTTTCTACAAGAAACTTTCTGTAGACACTAACAAAGTCGTGAAATATGTAAAGTAAATTTGCCATTAGAAACAGAGGAAGTATGTACTGGTGAACTAAAGGGGTAGGTAAGTTGTATACAAGGACGTAAACGTCTCTGAGGGCAAAGGGCAGGAATAGAAGGATAAGGAAAAAGTTAAGGTATATCCCTAGACTTTTCTCCCTTAAGGAAGAAAGAACCTTTTTCCCGAAAATGACAAAAATCCACAGGATTCCTAGAAACATACAGAAGTTTAGCTTTAAGTAAGTTTCCCTTACTAAAACGCTGTTATTCTTGGTTTTAAAAAGCAAAATAGCCAAGAATAGATTAAGACAAAGAAACCAATAGTTTGCCTTTCTTACAAGCCCTCTAAAGTTAAACTCATAAACAAATCCGAGGGTGTAGAGAGGTACGCTTAGATATAATGAGGAAATGATAATTTTTTTATATAAAGCATAAGGCAGTGGTAAAAAAGGAATGTAACTATAGTCGATGTTGTAAATACCATAAAGCACTAGAGCTAAACCAATCAGAATACGATGGTAAGCTTCCTTAGTCAGCACTGAGATGGTTAAAAATAAAAGTCCAACAATAATGAAAACCATTATGTTGAAGAAGCTTAGTAACTGGTTAAGACAAAATAGAGCACGATACTTGTGTTTGATGTGTCTATACTCTCCGACGAAAACTGGCTCAAAAATGCCTATGGTGTTCTCAGTGTTTACCTCGATTGATATATCGTTCTCGTCTTTAATCATTTCACGCGGGATTAAAAATAATTCTGGTCTGTTCCATCTTAGAGAATTTGTCGAGAATGGATTACCACTTATGCCTATTAATGTGCCATTAAAATAAACTCGAATGGTATTACCGTCTATAAAAGGTATATAAATGACGGGATTCTCGGGAGAAATTCGCTTTGTTTTAGCGTGGAAAGTGTGCTTTCCCGGACGAACAAGAAAAAAGGGGATTTGTAATGTCTCCTGGATGTCAAAGGCAAATTTGTGTATTAACGCGTCATTTTCTCGTAAACAGTCGGTAGTCTTGTATAGTATCTCTAATTTAGTGAAGGAGACAACCGAGATAATTATGATGCAAAAAGTTAAAAATATTAGACTCAGAAGTTTCAGCTTCGTCATTTATCACATTATAAGCTTGACTTTAGGTTGGATAAAGTTCACCAGCTTTAAACATTTATTTAGGACTTCATGTCTTGCCTTATAATATTTAAATGAGAGATTTTTCATCTTATGCACTGAGTATTTTAAAGAGCATTTCGTTTCCTCGTCTTGCTGGGACTAACGGCGAGGATAATGCACGGGAAATTATCACTTCAGAGTTGAGGAAACTGAATCTGCCAATTAGGGAAGAGTCATTTTCTCTTTGGACTTTTGAACCCGGCGATGGATATGTGGAGGTTGGTAACAGAAAGTTTAAGGCTATACCTTATGGTAATTCTAAACCCTTTACTGTAGAGGGCCCTATCTGCTTTGTGGATAATGTTGACTTTATCGGGAATGAGATAAAAGACAAGATAGTTTTAGTCTATCAGGGATTAAGAGGCAGTCAGTATGAGAAACTTCTTGAGAAAGGTGCTAAAGGTTTGATAAGCGTATCACTACCTGAGAGAGGCTTTAACTTCGTTTCAATATCCCAGCGTTTCGTGGAAGAGGGGAAAATTATACCTGCTTTAATTGTTGATTACGATACAGGTCTTCTTTTAAGGAGAAGCGAAAGCAAGGTTGTAAAACTTCATGGCTCTACTTCATATTTTAAGGGAAATGCCACAAACATAATAGTTGAGATTAAAGGTGAGACAAATCCCGAGGAAATAATTATTGTGTGTGGTCATTACGATTCTGTAGCTATTTCCCCAGGGGCTACGGATAATGCCGGCGGTAGTGCTATTCTCCTCGCTCTTGCAAAGTATTACTCCCGAATTAGACTTCCAAGAACTATGAGATTAATCTGGTTTTCCGGGGAGGAATTGGGATTACTGGGAAGTCAAGCATATGTAGAGAATATTAAGGAAGAGATAAAAAAGGTGAAATTTGTATTAAATCTTGATGTAGCTGGTGATCCTCTGGGTGAGAATAGGGCTGTATGTATCTCTGAGAAGGATGTGCTCAGTTACATAAGTATCCTGTCAAAGGAAGTTGGTATACCCTTTAAAGCTGAATTAGGAATATATTCGAGCGACTCGATGCCTTTTGCTATTTACGGAGTTCCGTCTGTAAATTTATTTAGAACAGGTGGGAAAGGTACATTTTACATACATTCCCACTCTGATAAAAAAGCTTTTGTGGATAAGGATGGCCTCAGACCCGTTCTTGATTTCTCAATTTACTTGATAGATAGATTGCAGCGGTCAAAATTTTTCCCGTTTGAACGCAAGATTTCCACTGAGCTTAAGGAAAAAATCATCGACTATTTCCAAAGAATGCAGGGGAGAAAGATTGAGCTAAAATGGGAATAAAAAAGCCCCCTTTCGGGGGCTTAAAATTTGTTTTCAACCAATTTATTCGATTTGAATTTCGAGTTCCTTTGCCTTTGCCTTTTCGGTCTTTGGAATTGTAATTGTTAGAATTCCGTCTTTGTAGGATGCCTTTGCCTTATCTGGTACTACCTCACTCGGGAATCTAATGGTTCTCTCAAACCTTCCGTAGTTCATTTCAATTCTGTGATAAGTTTTGCCTTTTTCTTCTTTTTCCATCTTTCTCTCACCCGAGATAGTCAGGGAATCGTCAGTGACACATAGTTTGATATCTTCCTTTTTAAGACCTGGAAGCTCAGCCTTTACAATGTAGTCATTTTCGGTTTCCTCTACATCAATGGCGGGTACCCAGAAGCCCTCTGTACTTGCAATAGAAGTTTGCCTGCCGAAGAAAGAGTCAAAGAGCCTATCGATTTCATCTCTAAGGCTTGAAATTTCCTTAAAAGGATCCCATCTCATGATGTCTCTTACCATATTTTCACCTCCTCTGGGGTTTTTGTTATCTGTGTAATATAATAATTTTTTTAAATGAACAGTCAAGGGTTTAGGCTGTGCTTCAAACTAAGCCTTTTGAATTATCTTTTTTAGTATGTTTGCATTATATAAATTTTTGAAAGCCTCAACAACTTTAGGGTCATAAAGTATACCTTTCTTCGTTATGAGTTCTTCTAAGGCCAGTTCTACAGGCAATGCAGGCCTATAGGGCCTGTGTGAGGTCATAGCTTCAATAACATCCGCACAAGCTATTATTCTTGCTTCAAGTAGAATTTCATCTCCTTTTAATCCCCTTGGATACCCACTTCCGTCATATCTTTCGTGGTGTTGGTATATTATTTCTGCAACGGGACCGTCAAACTCAATGCCTTTTGTAATTTCATATCCATATTTAGGGTGTTCTTTTACTAAGTTAAACTCATATTCTGACAGTTTGGCAGGTTTGTTCAAAATTTCGATGGGAACTATTATTTTCCCTATATCGTGTAGCAGCCCAGCGTACTTAATAATTTCTACTTTATTTTTAGACAGGCCCATTTCTTTTGCAGCCGCAACTGCAAGCTCAGCAACCTTTTGTTGATGTCCTGCAGTATAGGGTTCTTTTAGCTCTACAATGCGGGAAAATGAAAGGATTATTTCTTCTGTTCTTTTTTCCAGTCTTTCTCTTAGTTTAACGTCGCTTGTTATATCCATAATTATAGTTATGAAGTTTGTTTCAGCATTATTTAAACGGAGAGGTACAACGTTTATTCTCTGGTAAATTATATCCTTATCTTTTGCGTAAACTCTAATATCCTGTGTAAAACTTTCAATTTCTCCTTGAACCAGTTTGTTCAAGTTTAGTTCAAGGATTTTGACATCATCTGGATGGGTGTAATCTTTCCAGTTCTTAGAAAGTAATTCTTCTTTTGAAAGTCCCAGCATCTTAGCTCTTGTGAAGTTTGCTTCTATTATATTTCCCTTTAAATCTGAAACCACGATACCTACCAGTGGTTGATCAAAGACCCTTTTTAGAATTTCCTGAAACTTTTTAGCTTCCTTTTCTGCTTGAACTTTTTCGGTTATTTCTTGAGTTAATTCAACGAATCCTATTAATTCGCCAGCGCCGCTAAAAATGGGATTTGACCTTATGTGAAACCATCGACCTTCTGGTGTCATTACCTCATTCTCCTCAGGCTTTTTTGTTAATCTCGTTTTTTCCAATGGGCAGGACTCGCATGGATAATTTTTTCTGTGCCATAACTCATAACATTTTTTGCCTTTAAGCTCATCAGGATCCTCAATGCCCAGGGAAAGGGAGGCAGCTTTGTTTGCTTGAATGATGTTATGTTCCAAATCTTGTATTATAACATGTTCCTGAATATTGTCCCTTACAACATCATATATCCATTTAATCTGATAAATATCTATAAGTATTTCGAGCATCTGAATATGGGTCTCGAGCAAAAATCTCTCACTTTCTGTGAGAGGCCTTTCTTCTTCTCTTGCGATAAAGAGAATTCCGTAATTCTTTTTTTGCGTGGCTAATGGGATCCTATAAATAAGTTTTATGTTATATTTATGCATGAGGTCTCTGATATCAGGCGGCAGTTCATCAATTATTATCTGAGAGATTTTTGTCACGGGATCAAAAAACTCCGCTATTCTTGTGTCGCTTGGGGTGATTTCTAGCTGCTTCAAAGGGGTTTCTTTAAAGGGTTTTCCCTTATATATCCCTGCAAAATAAGCAAGCTTTCGCGGAGACACGAGACTGGCATAGATTGCAGCTGCGTCAAAAGAAAGATTCTCGCAAAGGACATTAAGTATATCTCCAAAGGATTCTGGTGTCGCAACTTCGAGTATTTTTAAGACTGCACTAATTTGAGAATGCTTAAACATTAGCTAATTATATAAGCTTGGGCGTTTTCAGTCAAACAGAATTTATATTAGTGTTTTTAGAGATTTAGGAGTATTTTTACCAACTTTTGGCTAATAAATCTTTTTAAGTGGTGTAAGTTTAAGGTAGCCTTGTGTTTTTATGTAAATTGTTTTATACTTTATTTATGCCTCTTGTATCTGCAAGCCCAACCCGAATGGAACTTCTTAGGCTGAAAAAGCGTACAGTCTTGGCAAAAAGAGGGCACAAGCTTTTAAAAGATAAGCAGGATGAGCTTGTTAGAATTTTATTTGTCTTGCTTGAAGGCCTTAAAGAATTGAGACAAAGGGTGGAGAAGGAACTTACTGAATCGGTAAAGAGGTTTGTCTTAGCGCGTTCCTTCATGGAGCCTGAGGAAGTTGAGGAACTCTTTTTGGTTCCATCTGTTAAAACCGGCATTGAGATTAGGGATAAGAAGATCATGACCGTTATTGTGCCTGTTTTTGAATCAAAGTTTGAGGGGGATTTTATAAGCTATAGCTTTGCAACAACATCACCAGAATTGGATATATCTCTGGAATCCCTTTTTAAGGCATATAGTGATTTGATTGAGCTTGCAGAAAAAGAGAAAACCCTTGAGCTTCTTGCAATAGAGATCGAAAAAACTAGAAGAAGGGTTAATGCTCTTGAGTACATTTTGATTCCTGAGCTGGAAAGTACCGTAAAATTTATCTCTATGAAGTTGTCAGAAATGGAGCGGTCTGATATAACAAGGCTCATGAAAATAAAAGATATAGTCAGGTCTCATTAATTTGACAATTCCCCCCTTGGAGAGCATAATTAGCATAACCTTAATAAACACTTTTAACGGAGGTTAGTTTAAATGAGTAACACTAAGAAGTACGGGCGAGTCAAGTGGTTCGACTCGCGGAAAGGATATGGATTCATCCAGCTAGAGGATGGATCGGGTGATGTGTTTGTCCACTTCTCCGACATCGAGGGAGAAGGCTATAAAACACTTGAAGAAGGGCAGCGCGTGAAGTTCGATGTAGAAAAGACCAACAAAGGTCCAAAGGCAGTTCACGTAGAAAAGGCGTAAGCCTTAAAAGCCCGAAAATAAAAGGGGGAACTTCGTGTTCCCCCTTTTTCTTTTATAATTAGATTTACGAGATTTTAAAAGGAGGATTTTATGTTACCAGTTCTTTTCAGGATAGGACCCTTGGAACTCAGGAGCTGGGGAGTTTTCGTTTTAGTTGCCTTTGTAGTTGGAATAACTTATGTCTCAAATAAGGCTAAGAAACACAGTGTAAATCCCGAACGTATTTGGGATTTGGGGTTCTGGGTTGCCCTTTCGGCTATAATCGGTTCGCGTTTGTTTTATATATTCTATCATTTGCCGTATTTTAAAGAGCATCCGTCTGAGATGATTAAATTCTGGGAAGGTGGTGCTGTTTTCTTTGGTGGGTTTATTTTTGGGCTTTTTGCTGGGGTCATTTATCTGTTAAAGCACAGAAGAGAAATTCCATTCTGGAAAATAGGAGACTTTTCAGCAGAAGCTCTCGCATTGGGCATGTTTTTCGGCAGATGGGGTTGTTTTTTTAATGGGTGTTGTTTTGGGAAAGAAAGCAATCTTCCATGGTCTGTTGTATTTCCACCAGAATCACCCGCATATGAAGTTATGGATTCCCTTCACATTCACCCATCACAGCTTTATGAGGGTTTTTTAAATTTAATTATATTCTTCCTTTTAATATTAATTGAGCGTCGGAAACCTTTTGATGGTTTTATTTTTCTCTTTTACTTGATGGTTGCATCGTTAGTGAGGTTTCTTGTGGATTTTACAAGGTATTATGAGCCTGAAAATGTGGTTATACTTACGATTAATCAGTGGATATCTATCGGTGTTTTAATTATTTCTGGCGCTATTCTGGTTTATTTGATGTTGAAAGCAAGAAAAAGCACGAGGTGAACCTTTTAAGGTCAGTTTTAGACATCTTTTATCCCCGCTTTTGTTATGTTTGTCAAATTCCGTCGTATGGCTTACTTTGCCAAAGATGTGAAGGGAAGGTCGAAGGGCTCCGTAGTTTCAAGACCCTATTCCTGTTTGATTCTCATATAGAAAAAGTATTTTCTCTTTACGAATACAGAGATGAAATAAGCACCTTATTGCAGATTTTCAAATATGAATGTAGGTGGGAGGTCGCAGAATACCTGTTATCCCTTGTTTCAATACATCTTGGAAATTATGATTTTATAGTACCAGTACCCTTGCATCATGTTAGATTTAGGGAAAGGGGTGGGAATCAAAGCGAAATTGTTGCGAAACATATCTCGAAGATCAGCGGGATTCCCATGGTCAAAAAGGGTATAATAAGAACTCGCTATACCAGAAAACAGGTAGAGCTAAGTAGGGATGAAAGGCTTCAAAATGTTAAAGGTGCTTTTCGTGTTCTAAATCCGGAGAGATTCAGGGGAAAGAGAGTTCTTCTCGTTGATGATGTGTATACTACAGGTGCGACCCTTGAAAATCTGGCGAAGGCTTTTAAAGGGTTTCCCGATTTAATTGATGGTTTTGTCCTTGCTTCTTCTAAAATTTGAACTGTTGTATTAAAAGCTTTGCCTTCTGTATCGCCTCAATATCTAAACCTTCTCTTTGATTCGGAGCTGAACCAGTTATTTCGGATACTTTTTCCATAGTCGCGGTTTTATATAGCTCATAGGTGAAGTTGACCTGCTCACCTGAAACACCCACTGTTCCCCTTATAAAATAATCGCTGTTTAGACTAAGTGCAAGCTGTTGGCATGTTTCGGGAAGTAACTGATTATTTGTAAGGTTTCTTCTAGAAATTTCTTTATTCACCTCACTGGTACCGAGTAGCTCTATATTTGATAAACCTGTTAATGCCTGATATATCGATTTTTGAATCCTGGTACCCAATTGCAACTTTTGGGCATCTGGATCATTTTCAACAAGAGGGAAAGTTGCGATCCTAACTTTCGCCATCTTCTGTTCACCTTGCATTACATAATTACGGTTTAACTCCTGCAATACATCGCTAGTTAGATCTATGGCGTTTGAAATGTAGAGGACAAATTTGGTATCATTATTAAGAACCAAGTCTACATCATTAGCCTTAGCAATCTTTTTGATGGTCTCCTGTATTTTTTGGTAATATGGGTTTAGTAATTCCTGAGATTTTTTGTAAAATAGCCCATCCTGCCCCCATACATTTCTAATGAAATTAGAGTAACGCTCCTGAGCTTTGTTTATTTCTATTTCTTTTTTTTGAATTCCTTTATCTGTAAGCCCTGGCCTTTCAATTTCCAAGTTCTGCTTAAGCGAATCGATGTATCTCTTTAAACTATCCCTTTGCCTTTCCCATTCCAATACATAACGATCGAGCTCTCTTTTCGCACTCTGGAATTCGATATACTCATCGAAGACTCTTTGGAGATCAACTATCGCGATTTTTATCTCTTTGGCGTTTAAAAAACTTAAAAACAACAGTAAAAGTAGTGTCGCAAGGGTTACTTTTTTCATGATAATTCTCCTATCTTTTTCTCAATTAGTTCAATTAAAATATGGCCAACTACTTCATGGCATTCTTGGATTACAGGCGTTTCCGTTGAAGGTATGTGAATAACAATATCACAAAACTCCTCAACTTCCGATGGGTTTAACCCAGTAAGATAAATGACTTTTAAGCCCATTTTCTTGGCCTGTTTTACTGCTTCGTTCACATTTTTTGACTTACCAGAAGTAGATAATGCAACAAGTACATCGCCAGCTTTACCAAATGCTTGAACAAGCCTTGAAAATGAGTTTTCAAAAGAAAGGTCATTGCTTATCGCAGTTAAATAAACTGGATCCTGTGGCAGGGGTAATGATGGGAAGGGTTGTCTTGGGTTTTTATACTTTACTGTAAGTTCTGTTGAAAAATGCAGCGCCTGGGCGGCACTCCCACCATTTCCACACCATAAAACTTTGTTACCTTGTCTTATTGCCTCGGCAATAATGTGTGAAGAACTTTCGAGTTCTGGTTGTAGTTGTTCCTGTATTCTTTTAAGGGTTTGGATAGTTAGTTCAAATCTTTCCTTTACCATACTTCAAAAATTTTAATGCCGGGAAGTCGCAAAATAAACTCAGTTTTTTTCTTGACTGTCCTTACTCAGAAACTTAAAATTAGAATAAACGGAACCAGTAATTTAATGATACAGGAAAAAATTGATTATTATCTTGATGATCTCACGGGGGCCAAGAACCGAAGGTTCCTGTCCAATTTTGTAGATTTTGAAATTAAAAAAGCATTAAGGTATAAAAATAATTTTTCGCTGCTTCTCTTTGACATAGACAATTTTAAGGAAATTAATGACATTTACGGGCATCTTGAGGGAGATAGAGTTCTAAGAGACCTTGCAACTTTCGTAATGTCAAATCTACGTGAATCCGATACTTTAATTCGTTATGGTGGGGATGAATTTATAGTATATCTTCCAAATACAGCCTTTGAAAATGCCAAACAAGTGGCAGAAAAAATTCTTGATGGGCTTAAATCTCGAAAGATTGCTGGAAGGAACATATCTATAAGTATTGGAATTGCAGAGTTTCCAAGGGATGGAAAAACCTGGTCAGAACTTTTCAGTAAGGCTGATGTTGCTTTATACCGGGCAAAAAGGCGTGGTAAGGGAACAGTGGCGTGGGTTGAAGACATTGAAGCAGTCCCTCTAATTCCAACACAACAGTTCATTGACAGGATTGAAGAGCGAAGATGGATCATTGAGTCATTAAATCAAGATGTTAAATGCTTTGTAATTTGTGGTACGGCTGGAATTGGTAAAACAAGGCTTGTTAGGGATACATTGTTAAGGGTTGAGAATGTATTTTTTATCCAGGGTGTTGCCCACGGTGCATTAACTGATGTGCCTTTCGGACCAATAAAAGACGCGTTACGATTTATTAATCAGAACAATAAAGTGGAATTTAAAGATGTTCTTGCCTCCCTCTCTTCTACCGAGTTTAAAGTATTTTCAAAAATTTTACCAGAGTCCAAGGAAGTTCAAGATGTTGTCTTGGAGGTAGACAGATATAAATTGTATGATACTTTTCTTAAAGTTTTTGGACTGTTAAGCTCGAGAAAAAGAACTTTGCTTTTTATAGATGACATCCAGTGGGCTGATAAATCTTCGTTAGAGCTCCTTTATTACCTTATAAAGAATGCACCTGAAAACATGAAGTTTTACCTTACTCGTCGAATTGGTGACACAACTAAAGATTACCTTGAGGATTTTTTCAGACAGCTAACAAGGGAAAGGCTGGTAAATGTCCTCGAATTAAAACCTTTTGATTACCTTGCCTCATCTGAGTTTATATCGGCTATATTACAAGAGGATGTCGATGAGAGTGTTATAAGATTTCTCCATTCTAAATCAGGTGGAAATCCGTTTTTCATTGAGGAGCTTGTAAAGGACCTTTATGAATCCGGTAACCTAGTTTTTGAAAACAGAACTTGGATAATTAAAGACGAAGAGTTTATTAAAGTTCCACAATCCATTCAGCAGATAATGAGGATGCGGATTCAGGAGTTTGATGGCGATAAGATCTTGGAAGTGGCTGCGTGTATAGGTCATGAATTCTCTCCGAACGTCATAAAAGGCGTTTTAGGCCTTGACCTCGGTGAAATATATGATTCTATTGAGAAGGCTATTAAAAGGGGAATACTTGAAGAGTCTGGCGCTGATATCTTTGCTTTTAAAGAGGACATAATGAGGGAACTAATTTTGCAAGACATTTCTCTCAGTAAAAGGAAATATTATCACTACCGGATTGCACAATGGATCGAGGAGAATAAAGGGCAATTTACTGATCCAGAGGAGCTTATCATAAGACATGCTTATCTAGCTGCCCAGTATGAGAAAGTCGTTGAATATGCCCCAAAGGTGGCTCGGAAGGCTTTTAAGCAGTTTGCATATGATGAGGCAAAAAAATTCTGGAATTATTATTTTGAAGTTGAGTCGGACGTTTTTAAGGTAACTAAGGTACTTCCTGAATATGTGGAATGTCTAAAGATTAAGGGAGATTTAAAAGAGGCTGAAGACTTCTTACTTCGTTTTGAGGAGAAATACCAAGAGTTTATAGATGCCGAATTTTACTATGTATTAAGTGATATTTATGCGGAACAGGGGCTTTATGAGAAAGCACTACAAATAATTGATAGGGCAATTTCAATGGTTAATCTTCAAGAAGTTGAGAAGCTTGAGAGGGAATTAGAAGAAAGGATAAATAGAGGAGAAAATATAGGACCTATTGAAATCCATTTGTATAAATATTACATCCAAAAGGGGTGGTACCTCATTAAGCTCGGAAAATACGAGGACGCGAGGGTAATTTTACATCAGGCGGAGCTCAAGTCCCATTTCCTCACACCGTACTGGAAGGGAACTCTCTTCAATGTACTTGGCGTTCTACACGCAGAAATTTCTACATGGAAGGAAGCAGATTCTTACTACGAGAAAGCAATAGAGATCAGAGAAGAAATAGGAGACTTGAAGGGGTTAGGAGCAAGCTATATTGACAGAGCTATTCTTTATCATGATGAAGGGAGAATTGATGAGGCACTGAAGTTTTATAGTGAAGCGGAAAAAGCTTACAATGAGATTGGATATAAAAGTGGTCTTATAACATTGTACATAGATTTAGGTGTTATGCACCTGGGTTTGAGAAAGTATGATTCAGCAATGCAGTATTTTGAAAGGGCCTATAAGGAATCTAACAAGATCGGAAGCAAGGATACTATGGCTCTTTCTCTAAACAATATTGGTTCTACCCTCAGAAATACTTATAGGTTCAAAGAAGCCGAAGTTTTTTATAAGCGTGCCCTCGAGATTGCAGAGGAGATAAAATCTTTGAATCTTCAACTACTTATCAACAGGAACTTGATGCTCACTAATAAAGGACTAAGAGATTATCAGAAAGCCGTAGAATATCAAAATATTTGTATGAATTTAATCAAGGGAATGGAATTAGATTCCCAGGTTGTTAACTTTTATCTTTTATCTGCAGATTTGTTTCTCGACATGTGGCAACTGGACAAAGCAAAGGAATACCTTGATCTTGTTGAAAAGTATGTTACGCAACCCAGGTTTCAGACCAGCTTGAATTCTTACTGGGTCCTTAAAGCAGCTTATTATTATAGATTAGGGGATAGGAAAGAAGGGAACAAGTATCTTAAGAAATATCACGATGGGATTTTGCAAAGATACAGGGAAACAAAGGACGATGATTATAAGCTTATATACCTAGAAAACCTTAGGTATATGTTCATCTACATGGGGAGAAAACAAGCGGCTTATAAAATCCTTGATCGATTAACTGAGTTATACAAGAGTAAAGGATATATTGAAGAACTCCAGAATTTGGATTATTTAAAGGAAGAGATTGAAGTTCTCAGTATGCCCCCGAGCTCTTAAAAAGTTCGAAGACCGTTTTTACTAAGATTACTAAATCTAAGAATAGATTCCAGTTTTTAACGTAATAAGATTCCAGCATGACTCGTTCTTCAAATGTTAATTGATTTCTGCCTGAAACTTGCCACAATCCTGTAAGTCCCGGTTTTACGCTTAGGATTATATCTTTATCCTCACCAAGATAAGGAAGTTCTTCGGGAAGATAAGGTCTGGGCCCTACAAGGCTCATTTCACCCTTTAAAACATTAAAAAGTTGAGGGAGTTCATCCAGACTGCTTTTCCTTAGGAAACGACCTAAAGGGGTGACCCTTGGATCTTTAATTGACACTATTTTTCTGTATTTTTCAAATTCTGCTCTAAGTTCCGGTTTACATTCAAAAAGCCTGTTTAGAATTTCCTCGGAATTTTCATACATTGTTCTGAATTTGTAAATTTTTATTGGCTTACCATTCATACCAAGTCTTTTATGGGTAAAAAAGATTGGCCCTTTCGAGGTGATCTTTACAAGTACGGATATCAGGATAAATAAAGGAGATAGCAAGATTATCAATATCATGGACACAAGAAGGTCTATTATTCGCTTTATAACTGCATTTCTGGGAATTAAAAGGTTATATTTCAAACGAAGGCCTTTATAGCCAAAAATTTCTTCCACGTCTAGCTCCTGTGGATTCAAGGTATGATTGAAGGCATTTATTATGATGTCCATGTCGTTTTGCCATGCGGTATTTTCTATTTTTCTAATAAGGTCCAACGGAATACCACCAATAAAAAGCAGTCGGGGTTTTATCGTGTTGATATAATTGTTTATAGCTTCTATGGAAAGATCTTTTAGATGAAAAGCAACTTCGATGCCACAATTGGTGTCTTTTTCGAGAACCCTTTTGAACCATTCAAGTTCCCTTGAGTTGCCCCAGATTATAGCTTTTTCTCTGTATATGTTGGCTTTGTAAAGTATAGATTTTGTAGCTAATCTGCCCGCCCAAATTAATAATATACTGATTATGTAGGAAATCACAAATGCAAGACGAGAGAAAGAGGGCGTTACATTTAAAGTATAGAACAGTAACGCCCCAAATGCTGAAGAAATAGTCGTACTTTTAGCTACTCTAATAAGTTCCTCGCTCTTTGTAAAGTGTTTAGTATAAAGTCCCTCTAGGTAGAAAGTAATTATCCATATCAGTAGAATAGGGATGTATCTGAGATAGAGCTGAATCGGCATTAGGGGGGGAAGGGGTGAGCGCGCTGGTAAGTGACTTCTTATTAGATACCCCAAATAGAAGGAGATTACGAGAAGGGAAAAATCTTGAATACTAAGGGTTAGTTGACTTATTAGTCTCTTTATGTTCATTTTCCTTCACTCCAGCGTTTTTCTGGAATATGTAAATTGAAAAGATCCAGGAAGAAAATTATCGCCACGTAAAATACTGTAATAAAGGCAAGGACTGATAAAAAAGGAGTGCGGTTCTCATGTTTTAATCCATATAGGTAGAAAGACTTTAGCTTGTGAAAATTTGATTTTAATCGTATTGAGCTCTGAGAGTACCCATGGTAGTGAACTATTTTCGCTCGAGGATCAAAAACTATAGTGTAGCCTCTTTCTATAGCGCGCTTGAAAAAGTCTGTATCTTCGAAGTATAAAAAAAATCTCTCATCGAACCCGCCCAGCTCAGAGAAACTTGATTTCTTGATAGCAAAGAACCCTCCCAGCGGGAATCGGTCTTTTAACATAACCGGTTTGTCGATTTTTTCAAGTTCCATACCAAAATACTCATTTTCCAGCTTTTTATTTTTGTAAAAGAATCTTAGAAGTGAACTTCTGGAAACAAAAAGGTGCTTAAGTTGTGGGAATTTTCTGGTGGATGGTTGAAAGGACAAATCCGGATTTAAAAATTTAGGAACAGCTATATCATACCCTTTCTTTAAGTCCTCAATCAGGACGGATACAGTATCACCCATAACAATTGTGTCTGGATTAAAAAATATAAGAAAGTCACCCTTTGCCTTTTCAGCACCTAGATTACATCCCTTAGCGTACCCTCTATTAGGGTGTGTGTAAATTCTTATCTTTGAGTTTGTGAGCTGTTCTAGCAGTTTTTTTTCCTCTTCGCTATGATTAATAATAATTACTTCATCCAAGTACGGGGAAATTTTCGAGATAGATGTCCTTAAAATATTGGCTGACTTGAAATTGACTGTAATTCCTGAGATCATGCGTGTTTTAAATTTTATAGGCGCTGGTTTATAATTACAAGAGGTGAAAGGACATGTTTAAATTTTTAATTGATAAGATAATTGGTTCCAGGAACGAGAGAGAAATAAGGAAGTTGTGGCCAAAAGTTGAGGAGATTAACGCTATTTATGAAACCTTTCACGGTCTTAAGGATGAAGATATTCTTAAAAAGACCGAAGATTTTGAGAAGAGAATAAGAGACGGAGAAAACCCGGATAACATACTTCCTGAGGCTTTTGCTCTTGTTAAGGAGGTTACCCGAAGACTTTGCGGAAAGAAGTGGGAAGTAACAGGGCACATGTGGGAATGGAACATGATTCCCTTCGACGTGCAGCTTCTTGGTGCCATCGTACTTTACCAGGGTAAGATCGCTGAGATGAAAACTGGTGAAGGCAAGACTTTGGTCGCTACGATGCCCTTATATCTTCATGGCATTATAGGAAGAATAAAAGGTACTGGCGTTCATCTTGTGACGGTCAATGATTACCTTGCCAGGAGAGACAGGCAATGGATGGGACCTGTTTACGAAAGTCTCGGCTTATCGGTTGGTGTTATACAGAACGAAATGGATACGGCGAAGAGGAAGATCGAATATGCAAAGGATATCACATATGGAACGAATAATGAGTTTGGTTTTGATTATTTAAGGGACAATATGGTCTACAGGGCCGAGGACAGGGTTCAAAGGGGTCACTACTATGCCATTGTTGACGAGGTGGACTCGATACTTATCGATGAGGCGCGAACTCCGCTTATTATTTCCGGACCTGTTGAATACTCCTCAGCTGAAATATACAGGTCCATGAAACCATTAGCAGAAAACCTCGTAAGAAAGCAGACCCAACTTGTGACACAGATCTTGTTCGTAGCCGAAAACCTCTTAAAGCAGGGCAAAGAAGTGGAAGCAGCAGAAAAAATTATACAAGCGAAACTTGGTATGCCTAAGGCGAAGAAGTTGTTCAAGCTGCTTCAGGAACCAGGAGTGATGAAACTCGTAGACAAGGTGGAACTTGAATTGATGAAAGAGATAAATATTGGTGGGGAGAAAACCAAAAGGATTGAAGAACTCAAGGAAGAACTCTATTTCTGGGTTGATGAGAAGTCCCATGCAGTGGAAATAACCGAGAAAGGCAGGGAAGAGGTTGAGAAAAGAGAAAAGAGTCTTTTCGCCTTACCTGATTTATCAACAGAGCTTCACAAAATTGACCATGACCAGAACCTCTCGAGCAGGGAAAAGTTTTACGAAAAAGAGAGAATTTTGAGAGAATATGCTGATAAAAGTGATAAAATTCATGCTTTAAAACAGCTCCTCAAAGCATATATGCTTTTCGAGAAAGATGTTGATTATGTCGTTATGGATGGAAAGGTAATCATTGTGGATGAGTTTACTGGTAGATTGATGCCGGGCAGGAGATGGTCTGATGGGTTGCATGAAGCTGTTGAGGCTAAGGAAGGTGTTGCTATTCAGAGGGAAACGCAGACGCTGGCAACAATAACTATTCAGAATTATTTTCGTATGTATGAGAAACTTGCGGGAATGACCGGCACCGCTGCCACAGAAGCGCAAGAATTCTGGGAAATATATAAACTGGATGTGATTCAAATACCCACTAATAAACCTATTAGAAGAATTGATTATCCTGATGTGATTTTTAAGACTAAAAAGGAAAAATATGAAGCGATTGTGAATGAGATCGAGAAATGGCACAAAGTAGGCAGGCCTATTCTTGTAGGTACAACCTCTGTGGAAGTTTCGGAACTCCTTTCGAGGCTATTAAAGAGAAAGGGTATTCCTCATCAGGTATTAAATGCAAAGTACCATGAGAGGGAAGCTGAGATCATTGCCCGAGCAGGTCAGTATGGTGCCGTAACAATTGCAACTAATATGGCTGGTCGGGGAACAGATATAAAACTTGGTGAAAAAGTTGTAAAAGCTAAAGAGTGTGCAATAAATAATGAAAATCCCTCATGCACAGAAGATCCAAAGAAATGTATGAAAGAAGTCCCGTGCGGACTTTATATAATAGGGACTGAAAAGCACGAATCAAGGCGAATTGATAATCAGCTCCGGGGGCGTGCCGGTAGACAAGGTGATCCTGGCTCCTCGAGGTTTTTCCTCTCCTTAGAGGATGATTTGCTAAGGCTTTTTGGATCCGATAGAGTAATGGAACTTATGGAGCGATTCGGTAGTAAAGATGAGGGACCAATAGAGTCTCCTATGGTAACTAAGGCTTTGGAAACGGCTCAGAAAAGGGTAGAAATGCAGAACTTCCAGATAAGAAAGCGGCTTCTTGAATATGATGATGTGATGAACAAACAAAGAGAAGTGATTTACAAGCTCAGGAATGACATACTCGATGACAAAGATTTAAGGGGAATGGTGATGGACTATGCAAAGGGCCTTGCGGAGGACCTAATCGACAAACACCTTCAATCTTCCGCGAAGGATGAATCATGGAATTTAAAAGATCTGAGGGGTGAACTTGCTTACTATTTCTTATATGATTTTTCCGAAATAGAAGCTGTCCAAGGGAAAGAAGAAGTTAAGGAAAAGGTTTTTGAGAAGATAGAGGAACTCTACCGAGAGAGGGAAGATGCCTTTGGTGAAGAAAAGATGAGAGAGATAGAAAAAGTGGTTTTACTAACGTCCCTTGATCATTTATGGAGGGAACATCTGTATGCCCTTGATCATTTGAGAGAAGGGGTGTATCTAAGAGCTTATGCTCAAAAGGATCCCCTTGTAGAATACAAAAAGGAAAGCCTTGAGTTGTTTGATGAACTAATGGAAAAAATTAGAAACGAGAGTGTTATGCGTATTTTCAGAATCGAGGTTCCAAAAATGCCCAAAAAGTTTGCGGAACGTATGGTGGCTTTTAAGCCTTCTTTTGAGGTTCAGAAAGGGCATCAGGATAAGACCTCTAAAAAATAGGGGGGAGAGGTGAGTAAGGTATTAATTAAGTGGACAGATGGGCTTCGTTTTCTTGCGTCGACCCCTTCGGGTCACGCTGTTGTAATGGATACAAAAAGGGAAGTAGGGGGATTTGAAACGGCGCCTTCGCCTATGGAACTACTATTAGTGGCTCTTGGTGGTTGCACGTCTATAGATGTTATTTCAATTCTTCATAAAATGAGGGAAGAAATTAGAGATTACAGGCTTGAAATTGAAGCAGAGAGAGCGTCTGAGCATCCAAAGTATTACACAAAGATAAACCTTAAATACATCTTTTACGGTAAGAATCTGAAGGAGGAGAATATCAGGAAAGCCATCGAGCTTTCGCAAAATAAATATTGTAGTGTTTCTGCTAATCTTAGCGGGAAATCGCAAATTACATACTCATATGAGATAGTGGAGGTTCAAGAGTGAGAAGTTTTTTGATACTTTTTCTCTTTTTATCGTTTTTAAGTTGTGACAGAAAACAAGAGGTTCAAAAAGGCATGGAACACAGCAACAAGAATTACTGGAAGGGGACTTATTTCCAGCAGAAAGTCGTAAAAATGCTGGACTATGAGAGATGGATTGTAAAGGCGAAAGCCGAGGGCAAATGGAGAACATTCGAAATTGTAGACTTACCTGAGAATTTTATTAACTGGAGTGTGGAAAGGAGGCTCGAGACACTTGATAAGGTGCGTAAAAACGAAATGCCGAGTCTTTCTGGCCCTCACAATGGCATGGTTGCATCTTACGGAGTGAGGAGAAAAGATTCGCAGTTCAAAATTAATAATGCAGTTAAGGGTATGGGTTTCCTCCCAAGAAAAGATAAAGTTAAGGAACTTATTGGTATTCTTGAGAGTACAAAAGATTCAAGTTTTGAATATAAAATTGGGGTTTTGGAAAAACTTTATAAGAATGTAGATGAGTACTTCACTCGTAAGGGACTTGTATCCTTAGAACTTTACTCAACGCCTGAATTTGAAACTCACACTTTTCTTAATCAGATGGAAAATCCTCTGGTATCTATAGTTTTCCTGGATATTCCGAGTTTTGAGGTTCGTGCCCTTGCCCGCATGGTGCACCCTGAGGATCCAGATCTTGACGAATATGAAAGGGATGTTTGTAAGTATGCCAATTTAGTCCACTCTTATTTTCATGGTGATTTTCCAAAGGATTTCATAGGTGTGATTTATTACGTTATAGAGGTTTTTGATAACACGCCTGGACGGGGTGGTAAGGGCAAAAGAGTGGTTCCTGTTCTACCTTGATGTATTGTGTGTTATTTTTACGAGGTCAGCAGCAGGATAAAAATATTCTAAAATCTCTTTGTAGGTGAAGCCTCTTTTGGCCATCTCACGAGAGCTCCAAATGGGAAGGCCAACTAACAGCCCTTTTCCTTGCCCTTCAAAGAGTATTGAGTCGCCCTCCAAAGTTATGTCAAACAATGGACTCAAAAGTAGGGGACTTAAAGCTTGATATAATATTGGACCCCGGATTGCCGTTACTTTATCTCCAAAGAATACAATAGTGTCTGGTAAAAGATGAAGCGTTTTGTTCTTTACAATAACGGAATCTATATATTTCATGTTTAATTTGCTACACAGTATTCTCGTGCTGGTTTTTATAATCCATTTAAATTGAGGACAGCTTGCAGAAAAGGAATCAACTACAGCCACGGAGTAATCTAATGAATCGTTGTAGATCTCTTCATAAGGAATCGTATATCCGCCAGTGCAGTATGTAAGACTTGTAAAAATTGGATTACCAAGGTATGTCAGGATTTCTCCTTTTGTTTCTTTAACTGCATTCTTTACATAATGATTAACGGCACCTTGGCCTTTGTAAACCCATTGTGGCAGGGAATCCGGCAGTATATACATGTTATTGGCAATTAGGTGGTATAAGTATGTTCTCACGATTACTGAAAGGGCTTTTATGTGCTCCTTTAGAGTATCATTTTCCTCGATTAAACTCTGTACACAGGAGGTTACATAATCTTCCTCGTCGACGGCGTTTTGAATGAAAATGTACTCACCAGCAGATTTTAATATGATGTCCCCCGAAAAATATCCTGTATCGCTGGCGGTTTTTAGAAACTTCAGGTTTTCATCTTCGATTCTGTACTCGTCAAAGACTACATTTCCCATGTTCATTTTGCCGTTTTTTACCTCAAAAAGATAAGACTTTCCACCGCTCTTAATGTACACCCACGGGGACGGCTTTGTCCAGAATAGATTTACAAGTACGAGAAACCTTGCTATCCTTTTAATGTAATTCCTCCTTCTTCAAGCATTTTCAGAAATTCATCCTCAAAAATTATTTTTACCTTTAGTTCTTGTGCTTTTTGATACTTAGAACCAGGATTTTCACCGACAACGACTAAATCCGTGTTTCTTGAAACAGAGTTTGTAACTTTTCCTCCCAGTTTCTCAACCAGTTCTCTGGCTTGATCTCTGCTCATAGAATGCAATTCTCCGGTAAAGACTATTGTTTTGCCCTTAAATGGCGATTCCTTGACTTCAACCTTTTCTTCCTCAAAAGTAAGACCTGCATTCAAAAACTTCTCTATAATTTTTTTGTTATCCTCATTTTTAAAAAATTCAACGATACTTGAAGCCGTTTCGGGACCGATGCCCTGAATGGAGATTAATTCAGTGTAACTTGCATTCATCAACCTATCAAGGATTCTAAACCTATCTGCAAGAATTTTTGCAGTATATTCCCCCACATTGGGAACACCGATTGCGTAGAGAAACCTTGCCAGGGTGGTTTTCTTGGATTTCTCAATTTCGTCTATTAAATTTTGTGCAGATTTATCTGCAAAGCCTTCTAAGGTCATTAGTTGCCATTTTTTAAGGTAATAAAGATCAGCAACATCCTTTACCAATCCTCTATCTACAAGCTGTTCTGCCACTTTTTCTCCCAGTCCTTCAATATCCATGGCACGACGCTGTGCGAAGTGTCGTAAATGTGCCTTTAGCTTCGCAGGGCACTTCATACTGATACATCTGTAGTAGGCACCCTCTCGAACCACCTTTGAGTTACAAACTGGGCAGGCTTCTGGTGGTTGAATTTCGCGCTCTTCGCCGGTTCTTGCTTCTTTTACTACTGCTACTATATCCGGGATTACATCGCCTGCCCTTTGAACTACAACTCTGTCACCTATCTTGACATCGAGTCTTTTTACTTCATCAAAGTTATGAAGGGTTGCCCTGGAGACAACTACACCTCCAACCTCGACAGGTTCAAGAATGGCGACAGGTGTGATCGCCCCGGTTCTACCGACCTGGTAGACCACATCGATTATTTTAGTGTTTTTCTGTCTTGGTTTGAATTTACCTGC
This sequence comes from Caldifarciminota bacterium, assembly GCA_039803305.1. Taxonomy (GTDB): domain Bacteria; phylum Hydrothermota; class Hydrothermia; order UBA1063; family UBA1063; genus UBA1063. The sequence goes on along the minus strand of JBDRYG010000007.1, from coordinate 4,766 downwards.
TAAGAAATATCTGGGCGTCCTTGCTGTTGTACCTAGTTCATCCCATAGTACCAACCTATTTACTTTAATAACTATTCCATCTAATTCATACTCAAGGGTGTCACGCTTCTGTTCCATTTCCCTATAGAATTCAATAGCTTCTTCAATGTTCTTACAAAGTTTTCTAGGACTTGAGACCTTAAATCCCCATTTTTCTATAGCATCTAAAACATCCCAGTGGTACTCAAATTTCAAATCTTCAACGACTCCAATTCCCCAGGCTATGAAATCTAGCTTTCTTCTGGCTGTAATGTTGGGATCTAACTGGCGTAGAGACCCTGCTGCGGCATTTCTGGGGTTTGCAAAAGCAGGCTCTCCCCGGGATATTAATTCTTTATTAAGCTCTTCAAAGTCTTTCTTCTTCATTATAACCTCACCCCGAATCTGTACCTTTTTGGGGATTGAAAAGTTGGGTATTAGCCTTAAAGGTATGGACTTTATTGTTTTTGCGTTAAGCGTGACATCCTCACCCCTTAAGCCATCGCCGCGAGTTGCGGCTGAGTAGTAAACGCCGTTTAGGTAGGTTAGTTCGCATGACAATCCATCAAATTTGGGCTCCACAGTGTATTCGATGTTGCTGTTTAAAGGCAGCCCTAATTGTCTCTTGATTCTTCTATCAAATTCTCGAATCTCTTCCTCGTTTCTTGCGTCTTGTATAGATAGCATTGGGATTTCATGTTCTATTGTTCCGAACTCTTCCTGGGGAGGTGCACCCACCCTTTGGGAAGGGGAATCAGGCGTAATCAAATCGGGATACATGTTCTCAAGTTCTTGTAATTCGCGCATTAACTCGTCATATTCGGCATCACTTATAACGGGGGAATTTAGCACATAATACCTGTAATTGTGGTAATTTATCTGTTCTCGAAGTTCTTCAATTCTTCTCCTTGCTTCTTCCTTTGATAGCCTTTCTCCCATAGGCTACCTCCTTAAAGTCTGTATAAATAATAACTTCATTATCGCAATAAATCAAGGTTTCTGGAATAAACTGTGCAAAGGCTTTAAAATAAAGCAAAGGAGGGAATTTATGAGGATTACTGAAGATTTTATTAAAGAGGTTGAGCAATATAGTGCTCATAATTATCATCCGCTCCCAGTGGTTCTTTCTAAAGGTGAAAGAGTTTGGGTGTGGGATGTGGAAGGTAATAAATATCTTGACTGTCTGAGTGCATACTCAGCCGTCAACCAGGGACACAGACATCCCAAAATAATATCAGCTTTGATAGAGCAGGCGGGTAGAATAACCCTGACATCAAGAGCTTTCCACAATGACAAAATGGGTCCCTTCTTGAAGAAGTTATGTGAGATTTCAGGCTTTGACAAAGCTCTCCCCATGAATACGGGTGCGGAGGCAGTAGAAACGGCTATTAAAGCTGCGAGAAAATGGGGATATTTAAAGAAGAAGGTAGAAGATGACAAAGCAGAGATTATTGCGTGTGAAAATAATTTTCATGGAAGGACAACGACCATAATTAGTTTTTCTACAGAGCCTCAATACAGATTTGGTTTTGGTCCGTTTACCCCCGGATTCAAGATAATTCCTTATGGTGATGCAGAAGCCCTTGAGAAGGCCATAACCCCAAATACAGTGGGTTTCCTTGTAGAACCTATTCAGGGTGAAGGTGGTGTTATTGTTCCGCCCGAGGGATATTACAGAAGGATTAGAGAAATAACCAAGAAACACAATGTGCTCCTCATCGCCGACGAAATTCAAACTGGCTTTGGCAGGACAGGGACACTATTTGCCATGGATCGTGAAGGTGTAAAGCCAGACATTCTCGTGGTAGGCAAAGCCCTTGGTGGTGGGGTGTATCCAGTATCTGCTATCCTTGCAAATGATGATGTAATGGATGTTTTCAAGCCAGGGGACCATGGATCAACTTTCGGTGGGAATCCGCTGGCAGCAGCTGTTGGTCTTGCTGCTTTGGAGGTTATAATTGAAGAGAAACTTCCAGAGAGAGCTGAAGAACTTGGAAATTATTTCATGAGAAGATTAAGAGAAATTAACAGTCCGTATGTCAAAGAGGTAAGAGGTAGAGGACTTCTGATAGGCGTTGAAATCAAAAAAGAGTATGGTCCTGCGCGACCCTTCTGCGAAAAACTAATGAAACTTGGGATACTTGCCAAAGAGACTCACGAGCAAACCATTAGATTTGCCCCACCCCTTGTAATAACAAAAGAGGAGATTGACTGGGCTCTTGAAAGGATTGAAAAGGTACTAACAGAAAAGATATAAACCAGGTTGCAGTGGAGAATAGAAGGCCCCACCATGTGGTGGGGCCTTCTATTTTTCAATTCTGAAAGCCCGTATCGTATTGGAATAAGTTATCTCAGCTAACTTTCCCGGGTCTATTTTTTTGATTTCTGACAGTTTTTTTACTACCTCAACGACGTAAGCAGGTTCATTTCGCCCCTTGAGGGTAGAGGGAGTTAAATATGGGGCATCCGTCTCAACAAGGATCTTTTCTAATGGGAGTATTTCTGCTGCTTTAATGAGTTTTGTATTTTTATAAGTTATTGTTGCGGAGAATGATATAAAGTAATTGGGCTTAGAACTTAACTGAACTATTTCTTCCGGTCCGCCACTAAAACAGTGAAATATTATAGCGGGTAAGTTTTTCTCGAAATCTTCAAGTATTCTAAATGTTTCATCAAAAGCATTTCGAACATGTAATATCACTGGCAGATTGTGCTTCGCTGATAGTGTTAGAAATTCCTGAAATACTTTGATCTGGATATCTGGTGGGGAGTAATTCTTGTAAAAATCAAGTCCTATTTCGCCGATAGCAACGACTCTGTTTGACCTGTGAAGGAGTCGTTCATATTCTGACAGCGTGTTGCCGGTGAATTTCTTAGCGTCGTGTGGGTGAAGACCAATAGAAGAGTAAAAACTATAACTTTCCGAAATTTCTATAGATTTTATTGATGATGAGAGATCGTATCCCGGAATTAAAATCGCCTCGACACCTTTTTCTCGAGCTCTTCCAATTACCTCTTCAAGATCTTTTTTAAACTGGGGATCGTTAAGGTGGGCGTGGGAGTCAAATATTTTTATTTTGGCTCCTCCTTATGTGAAGGCTTTGAGCTCATTGAGCAGTTACCATCAAAAACAACTCCCTCTTCGATCACTATAGCTTTGCAGGTTAGCTCTCCGTTAAACCTTGCAGTAGACTCAAAAACAACTTTTTCTTCTATGTGGAGCTTGCCTTTTATGACTCCACCGATAACGCCATTTTTGGCAGAAATTTCACCGTCAATGACCCCCGTTTTACCTACGATAAGAGCACCCTGCACCCTTAAGGTTCCTTTAAATCTACCATCTACCCTTGCACTACCAAGCACAGAAATGGTGCCTTCCATCTCGGCTCCCTGTCCAATTATTGTGTCCATCTTTTCTTCTATAATCTTGTTTTCTTTAGTCATTGGAAACCCTCCTATTTTCCTATCACAAATGCCCTAAAGTATTCCTCCTTCTTTCCATTTTCATCTTGTGCAATTAATTTTACAATATATATCCCGTTAGACACAATTTGACCGTAAACATCTCTAAGATTCCATGGTATTTGCTTGTACCCGGGGGAAAATATTAATTCCTGGGTTTGAAAAATAAGCCTGCCATTAACTGTGAAAATCTGAATTTTTATTCTGGCGGGTTGGTATAATCGAAAAACGAAATAAACAGGGCTGCTTCTTACAGGATTTGGCGCCACAGTGAGCTCATCAAGGAATCTGGGGTTTGCTTCAACTATAACCTTAAAAGATTTTTGACTAAAGTTGTTTAAGTTATCATAAGCGACTATCCTGAGTTTTTTTTCACCTGTTGATGAGGCGAGATAAGGGAACCGGAGTTGTCCCATTGTGTATGAATTTGGATAGTATTCAAAAAATGGGGTTAGGTCTATGAAATTTGAGCCATCAATAAGCATGATACCTTTTTCATCACCAAATACGTTATAAAGGTTGATGCCGGAAGAATCTATTAGTTCGAGGGTAATATCAAATTTCGTGCCTGTATAAGCTATAGAGTCAATTTCTTTCCCGTTAATGTAAACTTTAATTACAGGGCCTTCCTTATCAACCGTAGTTATGTTTTGAAGAATTGCAGTGAGATTTGATCTATGTAATGCTGAAATAACAGAGTTTTGAACTTCCTTTTTTAGGATGGTGAAAACGAAACCGGTTCCAGTGTCTGCTGTTCCTGAGAGAAAAAAGGAGACAGAATCAGGCAAGCCTCTTGGCCTGTAAGGACCGCGAAACAGAATTTTATTCTCCCCTAAGTATTCTACTTGAACGTTCTGATTTCCTGGGTTGACATATCTAGTGTTATAGGGCTTGTGATAAAGCAGGGAATAGTACTCTGATTTCAGATCGGCATTGTTAATATAGGCGTTGTTTACCCGGCCAATGAGTAGCGTTTCGGGGATCTCGAAATTAAGGATGGAATCTGCTGGTGGAAGGTACACAATGGTTGCTGGGTCTCCAAATAGGTGATAATAGGTTAAAGATAGTGAAGTAAGTTTTGCCCGTGCAATTAGCTCTCCCAGAGGATGTAATTTCCTATCAGAGAGGGTCCTATGTATATTTTGTCCAAAAATAGCATTAAGAGTAACAAACTGACCTATGGTAGATCCTATGGTTCCGATAGCTTGATTGTAAATTGCCATATACTCTGCTATGCCGAGGGGAGGGTTTTCTCTTGTAAAAGCACCAACTTTACATGATAGAAA